>CAYXXZ010000063.1:0-17962 GCA_964469165.1 uncultured Porticoccaceae bacterium | reverse complement strand
CGCGCAGGTAGGCATCCTCCATGGCGCTGAAGTTGCGCACGTGCTCGATCACCACCTCGCTCCAGGCGGTCTGTGCGGCGAGGCCGGCGTTGATCAGTACCCGTACTTCACCACCCAGCGAGTTATCGTCGAGCATGCTCACATAAACGTCGAACAGCGCGCGTTCCTCGCTGTTGAGGCGGGTGGAAAGCCCTTCGTGAGCGCTGTGCAGGTCTTTCTTGGTCTGTTCCAGGGCTTCGTGGAAAAGCTGCAACTCGTATTCGATGTCTTCCGCCTGGCGGTTGGGCACCGCGTACAGGTCGGCGGGCAGGGTGATCACCGCGGCGGTGCCGATGGCGATGCCGGGCACGCTGGCGATACCCTTGAAAATCGCTTCCCGGTCGCTGTGCAGAAAGGCGTCAGGCGCCAGGTGGCGGCTGAGCTGGCCGGTGGCGTGGGCGTGGGCGATGACGCCGGCGAGCTGCGCCGACACCGTCACCAGAAAGGCTTCCTCGCTTTCGTCGAAGCGGCGCCGCTCATGTTGCTGAACCACCAGCACGCCGAGTATGGCGCGGTGATGGATGACGGGGGCGCCGAGAAAGGAGCGGAAACGCTCCTCGCCGGTTTCGGCGAAATAGGCGAAGTTGGGGTGAACTTCGGCATCATCGAGGTTGAGGGGTTCGGCCTTGCTTGCCACCAGGCCCACCAGGCCTTCGCCGGTGCGCATGCGGATCTTGCCCACGGCTTCCGCATTGAGGCCGTCCGTGGCGGTAAGTACATAGCTGTCGGACAGCGGATCGTGCAGGTAGATGGAGCAGACACCGGTGCGCGTGGCTTTCTTCACCCGGCTGACGATGATGTTGAGCGCCGTGGCGAAATCCTTCGCCGAGTTGACCTCCTGAACGATACTGCGCAGAGACTCCAGCACCTGGATCATCCTGTCTTGTGGAGCTTGCGCTCGATTTCCGCGTGGGTGGCGGCCAGCTCCTTGAGCGCCTTGCGGTAGACTTCCCGCTTGAAGTCGACGATCTGGCGCAGGGGGTACCAGTAGCTCACCCAGGACCAGTTGTCGAATTCGGGCTTGTCGCCACAGTCGAAGCGGATATTGCTCGCGCTATCGGTGAGCTCGAGAAGAAACCATTTCTGTTTCTGGCCGATGCACAGAGGGTGCGAATGGCGGCGGATGTAGCGTTGCGGAAGGCGATATCGGAGCCAGCCCCGGGTTTGCGACAGCAGTTTTACCTGGTGCTTTTTGAGGCCGACCTCTTCGTAGAGCTCGCGGTAGAGTGCCTGCTCGGGCGTCTCGCCGTCGTGGATGCCGCCCTGGGGAAACTGCCAGGCCTCCTGGCCGGCGCGCTTGGCCCACAGAATGCGCCCCTGCCCATCCGACAGCACGATGCCTACGTTTGCCCGAAAGCCTTCCTTATCGATCACGCTTGGTCACCATTATGGATATCCAGGCTATTGTTCCACAAATTTCCTCGCCTCAGCAATTCACGTGGCGGCGGCGGTCGGCTGCGTCCTGATGACAGGCTGCGGCGTAATCAGTATCCTGTGCGGCGATTTTTCACTGTGGGCAACGGCATGGCACTGGCGATCTTCGATCTCGACAACACCCTGATTGGCGGGGACAGCGACTACGCCTGGGGCGAATTCCTGGTGCAACAGGGCGCTGTCGATGGTGAAAAATACCGACAGATGAACGACGAGTTCTATCAGCGCTACGTGGAAGGGGCACTCGACATGCGCGACTATCTCGCGTTTGCGCTCCAGCCCCTGGCGCAGCTCGATCGCGAGCGCCTGGTGGCGCTGCACCGCCAGTTCATGAGCGAGGTGATCCAGCCCATGTGGCTGCCCGCGGCGGTGCGCCTGCTGCAGGAGCACCGCAAGCAAGGGGATTTCCTGCTGGTGATCACTTCCACCAACAGCTTCATCGTCGAGCCCATCTGTGCAAAACTGGGTGTCGACGACTTCCTCGCCACCAACCTGGTGATGCGTGACAACCGCTACACCGGAGAAGTGGATGGCGAGCCGACCTTCCGCGAGGGCAAGGTGACGCGCCTCAATGTCTGGCTCGAGGAAACGGGACATAGTCTTGAAGGCAGCAGTTTCTATTCGGACTCCATCAACGACCTGCCGCTTCTCGAAGTGGTCGACCAGCCGGTTGTCGTGGACCCCGACGATGCCCTGGCACGGGTGGCCGCCGAGCGCGGCTGGCGCGTGATCAGCCTGCGCTGACGCCAACTCAAAAAACCATCGAGCCTGCCCATGAGCTTGAGCTACCCCCCCATCGATCCCATTGCCTTCAGTGTCGGTCCGCTCGACGTGCACTGGTACGGTTTGATGTACCTCGCGGCATTTGCCTCTGCGTGGCTGCTCGCGGTGCGCCACAGTGCCCGCGCCTGGTCGCCGGTACACCGCCAGAAGGTGGAAGATCTGGTGGTCTATGCGGCCTTCGGGGTCATCATCGGCGGGCGCTGCGGCTATGTGCTGTTCTACAACTTCGACAAATGGTTGGCCGATCCCCTGTGGCTGGTGCGCCTGTGGGAAGGCGGCATGTCGTTTCACGGCGGCCTCATCGGCGTGATCGTCGCGCTGGCGCTGTTCGCCCGCCAGGTTCGCCAGCCGCTGTTCGCCATCACCGATTTCGTCGCGCCCATGGTGCCGTTGGGGCTCGGTTTCGGGCGTATCGGCAATTTCATCGGCCAGGAACTCTGGGGGCGGCCCACCGATGGTCCCTGGGGAATGATCTTTCCCATGGATCCCACGCAGCTGAGCCGCCATCCATCGCAGCTCTACCAGGCGTTTCTCGAAGGTTTGGTGCTTTTTGTCGTGCTGATATGGTTCAGCAGGAAACCCCGGCCAGCGGGCATGATCAGTGGACTTTTCCTGCTGCTTTACGGCGTGTTCCGGTTCCTGGTCGAATTCGTGCGCGAGCCCGATGCCCACATCGGCATGGACCTGCTGGGAATGACGCGCGGCCAGCTGCTGTCGCTGCCCATGGTGGCGCTGGGCCTCGGCCTGATCATCTATGCCGCACTGCGCGACCGCGCAGTCACCCGGGTCTGAGGAGCCTGCTGCCATGAAACAGTATCTGGATCTGCTGCGCGCGGTGCGCGACCAGGGCATCGAGAAAAGTGACCGCACCGGCACCGGTACCCGCAGCATCTTCGGCCATCAGATGCGCTTCGACCTGGCGCAGGGATTTCCGCTGGTAACCACCAAGCGCGTTCACCTCAAGTCCATCGTCCACGAGTTGTTGTGGTTCCTCAGCGGCGATACCAATATCCGCTATCTCAAGGAAAACGGTGTCAGCATCTGGGACGAGTGGGCCACGGCCAGTGGTGATCTCGGGCCGGTGTACGGCTACCAGTGGCGCTCCTGGCCGGCCGCGGACGGCCGCATCATCGACCAGATCAGCGATGTCATCGCGCAGATTCGTGCGCGCCCGGATTCGCGGCGCCTGATCGTATCCGCCTGGAATCCGGCGCAACTGCCCGATGAGGGCAGCAGGCCCCAGGACAACGTCGAGCGCGGCCTGATGGCGCTTGCGCCCTGTCACGCCTTTTTCCAGTTCTACGTGGCAGGCGGCAAGCTGTCCTGCCAGATGTATCAGCGCAGTGGCGACATCTTTCTGGGCGTGCCTTTCAACATCGCGTCCTACGCGCTGCTGACGTTGATGGTTGCGCAGGTGGTGGGGCTCGAACCCGGCGAGTTCATTCACACTCTCGGCGATGCGCATCTCTACCTCAATCATCTCGAACAAGCCGACCAGCAGCTCGCCAGAGCGCCGCACCCCTTGCCTCATATGGTGCTCAATCCCGGCATTTCCGATATTTTCGCGTTTCGTTACGAGGATTTCAGGCTGGATGGCTACCGCCACCACCCGCCGATCGCGGCGCCCATCGCGGTGTGAAGGGCGCTCGCTCGCGATGCGTGAGCGGTGTTACTTTGCCGGAAGTCGAGAGAGCATCTGTTCCGCGAGCGGTTGCATATTCGTAACATTTCGATGCGTGCGCTGCACAAATTTTTGTGCTGTAAATCATGGGTTTCGAACCAAAGCTGCCGATACCGGCGAAAGTTCGGACGCTTTCCGCTTGAAGCCTGCTGCCTGTGGCCGCTCCCGTCGCCCCAGGGTTGCGAGAAAACCTCCTGGAACCACTTTTCTCTGCTGTCGCGTTTGTTACCCTTTGTAACAGCAGGGAAGCGCTCGGCAGGTTTTTATTAATATGTCATTGAATTCGCGCCGTTTGCCCGCCCATAATGCGGCCCCTGACTCTTAGCAAGTTAGTGTTGTTCCGTGCATGTTGCGGTGGCAACGTTTATACATCTCAAATCGCGTGATACCCAAACTGAGGGAAACATGAAAAATTATCGACTCAAAGTGATGGCGATGTCCGCAGTGCTGTCTACGGGGGTAATGACCTACGCAGCCCACGCCCAGGACGTGGATGCCGCGCTCAAGGCGGGGGCTGACAAGGTGTCCCAGGCCCAGGCTTCCCAGAAGCGTGTCGACGCCATTGCCGACAAGACTTACGACATCCTGCAGGACTTCAAGACCGTCAACAAGCAGATTGAAGGCCTGAAGGTCTATAACGCCCAGCTGGATCGCCAGATCGAAAACCAGAAGGAAACCATCACGGATCTCGAGGGTTCGATCGAGAACGCAACGGTCATGGAGCGTCAGATCATTCCCTTGACGGTAAAAATGCTCGATGGCCTCGAGCAGTTCGTCAAGCTGGACCTTCCCTTCAAGCAAGAAGACCGTCTTGAAGCCATCGCGGACGTGCGCGCCAACCTCGACAGTTCACGCTTCAGTGCCGCCGAAAAGTTCCGTCAGGTTCTCGAGCTGTATGACATCGAAGGCCAGTACAGCCGCACCATCGACTACTACGAAGACATCATCGAGCTCGATGGCGAGGAGCGCCAGGTCAACATCTTCCGCGTCGGTCGCGTTGCTCTGATGTATCAGACCAGCAACCAAGACACCACCGGTGTCTGGAACGCCGAAGCCGGCGCCTGGGAAAAGGACAATAGATTCCGCAGCGACGTTGCCAAAGGCATCCGCATTGCCAAGAAGCAAGCGGCTATCGATATCCTCAATCTTCCCATCCCCGCTCCGGAGGCAGCACAATGAAAATGTCGATTCGTAAACGTTGCCTGACGTTCATTGCAGGCGCAATGATGCTGTCGGCGCCCGCCTTCGCGGTGGATCAGGCGGCTTCCGTGAGCGAGCTGATCAAGCAGATTCAGCAGGCGCGCGTCAGTGAGTCCCAGGAACACAAGCAGCGCGAAGCCGAGTTCGTGAAGAACCAGGGCAACCAGCAGGCGCTGCTGGCGCAGGCCAAGGCTGCCATGGGCAGGGAAGAAGCTCGCAGTGACCAGCTGGAAGATGCCTTCGACGCAAACGACCTGCGTATCGATGCGCTGCGCAAGCAGCTCGACGAGCGCCTCGGTTCGCTGAAAGAGCTGTTCGGTCACCTGACGTCCACCGCCGGTGACGTCCGTGCCAACCTCAATCAATCCATCGTCAGCGCGCAACTCGCCGATCGCACCGACTTCCTGGATGACCTGATCGCCAAGATGAGCAGCGACACCCGTCTTCCCAGCATGGCGGAGATCGAGCGCCTGTGGGCCGAGATGAGCCGTGAAATGGCTGAAAGCGGCAAAGTGGTCAAGTTCCCCGCCACGGTCATCAGCGCGGACGGCGAACAGGCCCAGCAAGACGTGGTACGCATCGGCGTATTCAACCTGGTCTCCGAGGGCAAGTATCTCGACTACAACCCGAGAACCGGCCTGATCGCCGAACTGCCCCGTCAGCCCTCCAACACCAGCGGTGCAGCCAGCCTGCAAAGTGCCACCAGCGGCTTTACAGGCGTGGGTATCGACCCCTCTGGCCCCAGCGGCGGTAACCTGCTGAAAGCGCTGGTTGACAGCCCGACTCTCGTTGAAAAGTTCCACGAAGGTGGTCTCGTGGGCTACATCATCACTGCCGCTGGCCTCTTCGGCCTGGCGATCGCCCTGTGGCGCTTGGTGTACCTCGCCGGCGTGACCAGCAAAGTGAACGCCCAACTGAAAGATACCAACAGCCCCAAAGAGAACAACCCTCTGGGCCGTGTTCTCAAGGTGGGCAAAGACAACGAGAAGCTGGATACCGAGACTCTCGAACTCAAGCTCAACGAAGCGGTGCTGAAAGAGCTGCCGGCTCTCGAGGTTGGCCACAACGTGATCAAGATCATCGCGGCGCTCGGTCCTCTGCTCGGTCTGCTCGGTACAGTGACCGGTATGATCATCACCTTCCAGCAAATCACCATCTTCGGTGCGGGTGATCCCAAAGCGATGGCGGGTGGTATCTCCCAGGCACTGGTAACCACGGTACAGGGTCTGTGTGTGGCAATTCCCATGGTGCTGCTGCATACCTTGGTACACGGTCGCGCCCAGCGCGTCATCCATCTTCTTGAAGAGCAGAGCGCAGGTATCGTTGCGGAGAACGCGGAGGGTTAATCCATGTACGCCGTATACGAACTTTGGGAACATGTGCGCGATTTTATGGACCAAGGTGGCGTAGTTCTCTACGCCATCGCGGTACTGCTGCTGCTCATGTGGACATTGATCTTCGAGCGCCTCTGGTATCTCAAGGTGAGCGTCAGGAAGGACGTTGACGATGCGCTCAGGGCATGGGCAGATCGCAGCGAGCGCCAGTCGAAAAAGGCTGGCCAGGTTCGCGAAATGCTGATCTCCAGGGCCAGCGAGAAGATCGACCAGTCCATGCCCATGATCAACGCGCTGGTGGCGCTGGCACCCTTGTTCGGGCTGTTGGGCACAGTGACGGGCATGATCTCGGTGTTCGAGATCATGGCCATCACTGGCGGCGGCGACGCCAAGTCGATGTCATCTGGTGTGTCGAAAGCGACTATCCCGACCATGTCGGGCATGGTTGCCGCCATCTCGGGGGTGTTTGGTTACGCGTACCTTGAGCGTATGACGAAGCGGGAAAAACAACTTCTCGCCGATCACTTGACCATGGACCATTAAACGTCTTCGAGAAGAGAACTGATTATGGCTAGACAAAGCAGGGTACGTGGAGAAGACCAGGCGCAGGCCATCGACCTGACGCCCATGCTGGACGTTGTCTTCATCATGCTGATCTTCTTCATCGTGACGGCCTCTTTCATTAAAGTGCCGGGGATGGATGTCAGCAGGACCGTGGCATACAGCGCGGACGAGAGAAAGCCCGGTATGCTCGTTGCCATCACGGGTAACAACGAGATATGGATCGACAAGAATCAGGTTGAACCCGATGATGTCCGCATCCAGCTTGTGCGTCTCTATCAGGAGAATCCCAAGGGTGGTTTGGTTATCCAGGCGGATAACCTGTCCAGCGTGGAGACTCTCGGTCTGGTAGCGGATGCAGCCCGTGACATCGGCATCGCGGAGATCGCGGTCTCCACACTGGCGGAGTAACAGATATGAAAAGCAATATAGCCAGAGTTGGCCTTGCCGTCGTACCAGGGGTCTTGATTACTTTTGGCCTCTTTGTACTGATGTATACGCTGATTGCTACCGGTAGTCTGGAATTGGATGAAACGCCGGCGCGCAGGATCGGCGATATTTTCCAGCCGGAACGGGAAGTCACCATTCATGCCAAGGAAGTGAAGCCGGACAAGCCGGAAGACGTGGCACCGCCACCGCCGGACCTTCCCGATGTCAAGGAGCGTTTCGACATTCCTGATAACGCCATTAGCATGGCAGCCCCAACCTTGGCGAGCGATATCAACGTGGGCTTGGGTGGTGGTTTTGCGAGGGATAGCGACTACATTCCGGTGTATGTGCCCCAGCCGCAATTCCCGCGTCGTGCACAGTCCCGTGGTATCAGTGGCTATGCCGTGGTCGAGGTGATCATCACCACCACCGGCTCGGTACGCGATCCCAAGCTTCTGGAAGAACATCCCCAGAACTATGGTTTTGGCGACGCCGCGCTGCGCGCCGCGGACAAGCTGAAGTACAACCCCAGGGTGGTGGATGGTACGCCCCAGGAAGTTCCTGGCGTTCTCTATAAATTCACTTTTCAGATCGAATGATCGCTTGATGGGCGCTGTGTAAAAACGGTGCCCGTTTTGACGAAACAACTGAGTATTAGGGTTCGAATATGCAATACAGTACCCTCGGCAGTAAAAAAACATCTGGCATCAAGGTGGCGGCTGCTGCGCTGTTCTCCCTGCTTCTTGCGCCGGGCATTGTTTCGGCACAGGAAGAGGACGAGCGCAGGTTCGCCGACACCAAAACCCAGCAGCGCCATGCTGTCGGACAGGCCTGTGGCAAGGTGCTGGAAGGCGTACAGGTGCTGACGGAAGCGGAAAACTGGGCGGCGGCGCGCAGGGATCTGGAAGGGTCCGCCATGAGTGCCTGTAAAACCAGTTACGAGAAATCCCAGGTCTATAACTTTCTGGGATACGTTTACTACTCTCAGGATCGCTACCAGGATGCGGTAAACGCCTATCGCAACATGGTCAACGAACCGCAGGTCGATGAACGTCAGGCGATCAGCACCCGCTATACCATCGCCCAGCTTTACCTGATTCTCGAAGACTACGCGAGAGCGGCCAAAGAGCTGGAAGAGTGGATGAAGGTGTCGCCGATCGTGGGCGCCGACGCCAAGGTGCTGCTCGGACAGGCTTACTATCAGCTCGAGCGCCGCGACGACGCACTGCGTCTCGTCAACGACGCCATTGCCGATCAGGAATCGAAGGGCAATCTGCCCAAGGAAGGTTGGTGGAGCCTTCAGCGGGTGATCTATTACGAGAAGAACGACTACAAGAAAGTTGCCGACATTCTCAAGAAGCTGATCATCCACTATCCCAACTTCAGCTACTGGCAGCAGCTGGGCGGTATGTACTCGGAACTGAACCAGCCGATCAATCAGCTGGTTGCCACCGAGGTTTCCTACCTGGCCGGCAAGATGGATCAGGAACGCCAGCTGGTTTCACTGGCCTACATGTTCATGGGCGCGGAAGCTCCCTACATGGGCGCGCGCATCATCGAGAAAGGTATGCGCGAAGGCAAGATCAAGCGTTCGGCGGAAAATCTCGAAGTGCTCGGTCTTGCCTACCAGCAAGGCCAGGACTCGAAGAAGGCTCTGCCCGTTCTCGAAGAAGCGGCTAAAGCCTCGGGTAAAGGCGCCATCTACGCCCGTCTCGCCGGTGTCTATCTGGATCTCGACGACAATGAGAAATCCGTCGTCGCGGCCCGCAACGCCATCCAGCGCGGCGGTATCCAGCGTATCGACATGACCTACATGAACCTGGGCAACGCCTTGATCAACCTGCACTGCTACAACGATGCCATCAGCGCGTTTCGCAATGCGGCACGCGATGATCGCAGCGCCAAGTACGCCAGTCAGTGGATCGATTTTGCCACGCAAGAGGGCGAAAGACGCGCCAAGCTGATCGAAAGCGGTGCGAAGATCGCTGGTTGCAAGCGTGTTTGATTGAGCGACCTGTTCGCCATAAAAAAAGCCACCTTCGGGTGGCTTTTTTTGTAGGGGCGATTCATGAATCGCCCCTACAGTTGATCCAGATCCCGCACGGCGCCCTTGTCGGCACTCGTTGCCAGCAGCGCATAGGCGCGCAGGGCGGCGGATACCTGACGGGGACGCTTGACGGCGGGTTTCCAGCCCAGCTTGTCCTGCTCGGTGCGGCGCTTGGCAAGTTCCTGCTCATCCACCACGACCTCGATCAAGCGGTTCGGGATGTCGATGCGGATGAGGTCGCCTTCGCGGACCAGGCCGACGGGACCGCCAGCGGCAGCTTCGGGAGAAACGTGGCCGATGGACAAGCCGGAGGTGCCACCCGAAAAGCGACCATCGGTGATCAGCGCGCAGGCCTTGCCCAGCCCCTTGGATTTGAGGTAGCTGGTGGGATACAGCATTTCCTGCATGCCGGGGCCACCTTTTGGACCCTCGTAGCGGATCAGCACCACGTCGCCTGCCTTGACCCTGTCGTTGAGGATATCGTCGACGGCGGCCTCCTGGCTTTCACAGATATGCGCCGGACCGGAAAAGAGCAGGTTCTCCTCGTCCACACCAGAGGTTTTTACCACGCAACCGTTGGGGGCGATGTTGCCGTAGAGAACGGCGAGGCCGCCCTCCGTGCTGTAGGCGTGCTCGAAACTGCGGATGCATCCCTCAGCGCGATCCGTATCCAGTGACGGCCAGCGAGTCGCCTGGCTGAATGCCACCTGGGTGGGGATGCCGGCGGGACCGGCCTTGTAGAAGGTGCGCACATCGTCGCTGGGGTTTCGCGCCAGATCCCAGGTATTCAGGGCATCCTTCATGGTGGGCGCGTAGACGGTCGGCAGGTCGGTGCGCAGCAGGCCGGCTCTGTCCAGCTCGCCGAGAATGCCCATGACGCCGCCGGCGCGATGCACGTCCTCGATATGGTAGAGCTGCGTGTTGGGCGCGACCTTGCACAGCTGGGGCACTTTCCGCGACAGACGATCGATGTCCGCCATGGTAAATGGCACCTGGCCTTCCTGCGCGGCCGCCAGCAGGTGAAGAATGGTGTTGGTGGAACCGCCCATGGCGATGTCCATGGTCATGGCGTTTTCGAAGGCCGCGAAGCTGGCGATCGAGCGCGGCAACACCGAATAATCGTCTTCTTCGTAGTGACGCTTGGCCAGCTCCACGATGAGGCGACCGGCTCGCTCGAACAGCGCCCTGCGATCGGCGTGGGTGGCGACCACGGTGCCATTGCCAGGCAGCGACAGCCCCAAGGCCTCAGTCAGGCAGTTCATGGAGTTGGCGGTGAACATTCCCGAACAGGAGCCACAAGTCGGGCACGCGGAGCGCTCGTACTCCTCGGCCTCGGCGTCGGTGGTGTTGGGATCCGCGGATTTCACCATGGCGTCGATCAGATCGAGCTTGTGATCGGCGAGCCTGGTTTTGCCTGCTTCCATGGGGCCACCGGAAACGAACACCACGGGGATGTTGAGGCGCATGGCGGCCATCAGCATGCCGGGCGTGATCTTGTCGCAGTTGGAAATGCACACCAGGGCGTCAGCGCAGTGGGCATTGACCATGTACTCCACCGAATCGGCAATGATGTCCCGCGACGGCAGTGAATAAAGCATGCCATCGTGACCCATGGCGATGCCGTCATCCACCGCGATGGTGTTGAACTCGCGGCCCACGCCACCCGCCTTGGCGATCTCGGCCGCCACCAGCTGCCCCATGTCCTTGAGGTGGACGTGACCGGGCACGAACTGGGTGAAGGAGTTGGCGATGGCGATGATCGGCTTGTGGAAATCCTCATCCTGAAGGCCGGTGGCGCGCCACAGGGCGCGAGCGCCCGCCATGTTGCGGCCTTTGGTGGAGGTGTGGGAACGGTATCTGGGCATTGTCGTCGTCCGCTGTAGGAAGTCGGTGGTTTCGTCAGGAGGCTAAGGATAGCAGAGCGCGGGGTTATCCTGAACCGCACGGCCATTGATGGCGCAACCCGAATTGGGCATAGTTACGGCCTTTCTGTTACGGAGTTTCGCGGCCATGTTCGATTATCTGATAGCGCCTTCCATCCTCTCCGCGGACTTCGCACGCCTGGGAGAAGAGGTGGACGCGGTGCTCGAAGCCGGTGCCGACGTGGTCCACTTCGATGTGATGGACAACCACTATGTTCCCAATCTCACCATCGGCCCGATGGTCTGCAAGGCGTTGCGGGACTACGGCATCAGCGCACCCATCGATGTGCATCTGATGGTGGAGCCGGTGGATGATCTCATTCGCATGTTTGCCGATGTCGGCGCGAGCTGGATCACCTTTCATCCCGAAGCGTCGCGCCACGTGGACCGCTCTCTGCAACTCATCCGCGACCTGGGGTGCAAGGGCGGGCTGGTGCTGAACCCGGCCACTGGCTTGGCGTCTGTCGAGCACGTCATGGACAAGCTGGACATGATTCTGCTGATGTCCGTCAACCCCGGTTTTGGCGGTCAGAAATTCATCCCCGGAACCCTGGACAAGCTGCGCGCCGCACGCCAGCTGATCGACGCCTCGGGCCTGCCGATCCGCCTGGAAATCGATGGCGGTGTGAGCGCGGCCAATATCCGCGAAATCGCCCAGGCCGGCGCCGATACCTTCGTCGCGGGCTCGGCCATTTACGGGGCCGACGACTATGCCCAGGCCATCTCGGCCATGCGTCTTGAGCTGGCAAAGGTATAACCCAGGTCAGCTCGAAATTTCGCTACGGGCTTGTAGGTTTATATATGTCATGACCTTCAAGTTGCTTAAGCCCGGTTTTTCATGCGTGTGTAGGGGCAATTCATGAATTGCCCCTACGGTATGCAATCAACAGGCGGCGTTGCAGCGTTAGATCCTAGCCACCGCGCCATGCCGCGCTTTTTATCATCGGTCCCGCATCCGACCGGGTCATCCCCCAGGTTTCAAAGGTAGTTAAAATCCGCTACACTGCGATCGCAATTCCGGAATTTGTCAACACTGTGAGCACACGGCCCCTCATATTTCATGCCCCACTTCGCTGGCGATGGCGCCAGTAACGGTGTTCGCCCGCGTTTCGCGGGTTTTGGTTTTTATATCAATTTCCAAAGCAAGGCATGATTATGAACGAGCAACAGTTTGCCGAACTGGCCAGGCAGGGTAGGGAGCGTATTCCCGTCACCCGCGAAATCCTCGCCGATCTCGAAACTCCCGTCACCACCTATCTCAAACTCGCCCGTGGCACCTATTCCTATCTGTTCGAGTCCGTTCAGGGCAGCGAGAAGTGGGCGCGCTACTCCTTTATCGGCTTGCCGGCCAGAACGGTGCTGAAGGTTTACGGCAATGAAATTCGCCGCGAGCAGGACGGCGAGGTCATCGAAACCCTCGAAGCGGAAGACCCGCTGGACTACATCGACAGCTTCTGCCGCAGTTTCGCCGCGCAGGATATTCCCGGTCTGCCCCGTTTCAACGGCGGCCTGGTGGGGTATTTCGGTTACGACACCGTGCGTTATGTGGAGCCGCGCCTGAAGGCATCGGTGCCCCCGGATGAACTGGGCACGCCCGACATCCTGCTCATGGTCTCCGACGACGTGGTGGTGTTCGACAACCACGATGACAAGCTGGTTCTGATCATCCACGTCGACCCTCGCGAAGAGAACTGCTGGGAGAAGGCGCAGCGCCGTCTCGATGAGCTCGAGGAGCGTTTGCACCAGCCAACGCCGACGCTGCCCCCGGTGCATCTCGACGGCAGTGCGCAGTTGGAAAACGCATTTACCTCGAGCCTCGGGCGCGACGGTTATGAAGCTGCCGTGGAGCGCGTCAAGGCCTACACCCGTCAGGGCGATATCATGCAAGTGGTGCCCTCGCAGCGCCTCAGCCTGCCGTTTCCGGCCAACCCCTTCAACCTGTATCGGGCACTGCGCAATCTCAACCCGTCGCCCTATCTGTTCTTCCTGGATCTGGGGGATTTCCACATCGCGGGCTCATCCCCGGAAATCCTTGCCCGCCTCGAAGACGGCGAAGTGACGGTGCGGCCCATCGCCGGCACGCGCCGCCGTGGCCGCTCCGAAGAAGAAGACCTGGCCATGGAGCGGGAAATGCTCGCCGATCCCAAGGAAATCGCCGAGCACCTCATGCTTATCGACCTCGGTCGCAACGACGTGGGGCGGGTGTCGAAGGTGGGTGGCGTCAAGGTCACAGAAAAAATGGTGGTGGAGCGTTTCTCCCACGTCATGCACATTACCTCCAATGTCACCGGGCAAGTGCGGGAAGATGTCAGCGCCATCGATGTGCTGCGCGCCACGCTGCCCGCCGGTACCCTGAGCGGTGCGCCGAAGATTCGCGCCATGGAGATCATCGACGAGCTCGAGCCCGTCAAACGCTGCATTTACGGGGGTGCGGTAGGCTACCTCGGCTGGAACGGCAACATGGACATGGCCATCGCCATTCGCACTGCGGTGATCAAGGACGGTAAGCTGTTCGTTCAGGCGGGTGGCGGCATCGTCGCCGATTCGGTTCCCGAACTGGAATGGAAGGAAACGATGAACAAGGCGCGCGCCATTTTCCGCGCCGCCGCGATGGTCTTGCCCCAGGACGCGTAGTACCGGGAAACCGGCTGTCGCCCGGGCGCGCTGACGATTGCGCGTCAGGCGGGCGCATCCTGTGTAGAGAGCTGCGTGAGACCATCCGCGGCCTGCTCCATCAAGCGGGCGTCGTCACCTTCCAGCTGTCGCGCCAGGCGGCGGAAGGTCGCGGATGCGCGCGCGGCGCCCGAGGGGATGTGTTCGAGGCGGCGAAGCGCGAGTTGCGCTATTTTTCCTGTCGCTGATGACGTCGTCTCGGACTGCAGTTCGTGACAGCGCAGCGCGGCGTGGGTCAGTACCAGAACCGCGCGCCCCGTCACCTCCGCCTTCTCTTCGGCGCGAGCCAGATGTTCCGAAATTCTCACCAGACGCAAGACGCGGTGATAGATGCGTGCCTGCCATACGGCGCCGTGGCTGGCCGCCTGGGGGTTGCGAGCGAGGCTGATCAGGTCCCGCTGCATCATCGCCAGCAGATGTTGCTGGCGGCGCTGCAGGTTGATGGGGAACACGAGAAGATAGCCGGCCCAGGCGATCAGCGGCGCGGCCAGCACGGCAAAACCAAGAATGAAAGAATCCTGCAGCTCGCCGCTGAGAGGAAAGTGCGGCTGCGAAAGCAGCAAAAACAGCATATTGAAATCGGTTGCCGCAAACAGCGTGCTGCGGTGTGCGACCAGCAGCGAACCGCTGAGGATGAAGGGAGACATCAGCACGATCTGCTGCCACTCTCCCTCGGCATGGGGCCACACCAGCCAGCGACAGATCATCGCCGCGAAAACGCCCAGTACCTGGCCGGTGAAGACGTGACGCATGGTGATCGCAGGGCTCTCGAAAGTGGAGAACAGCGAGATCATCACCGACAGGCCCAGCAGCATATAGGCACCCGCACCCCAGCCCGTGGCCAGCCAGATGGCGCCGAACAGGAGCATGGCGCCGCCCGCTCGCAGGCCCGCCTCGCGGGCGCCGATCCAGTCGCGATGCAGTACGACAGGGGGCGCCTTGGGTGCGGCGACTGTCACGGCGCCGGGTGCGGACACCGGATCCCAGGCGCGGAGTGCGCCGGCCAGCTCGCACAGAATGGTGCGTAGCGGAGAGGTCTCGGCAACGTCGAGAAACGCTTGCGCGGCGCTCAGATCATCCTGTTCGATGGCATCGGCGGCAGCAGCCAGGCGCCCTGTGGTCAGCGGATCGAGAGCAGCCTTGTGCTCTTCGCGCAGCAGCAAGGGCACCGTAGCCAGCAGCACGGCGCGCGCCGTGCGCGCCTCGCGGCGCGAGCGCAGGGAGCCGGCGGTATGAGGGTCCAGCTCCTCTTCGATGGCGGCAAGACGCGACAGATGCTGGGCATGGCTGGCGCCGGCCGCGCCCGGATCAGCCAGATGGCGCAAAAGATCGGCCAGCAGACTGCGGATTCTGCCGCGCAGGTCGGCCTCATCCGTGCGCTGCGCGAAGAAATAGCCCACCAGTGTGGCCACCACCACGCCGGTCAACACCGTTGCCAGGCGGTCGGCGCCGAGGTGGAATACCTGCTCGGGGTGTGCCGTGTCGAGCAGCGCGACCATCGAGGCGGAGTAGCCCGCCAGCACCGTGCCATAGGCAACCAGGCCGCGTTGCAGGTTGCCGACCCAGGTGCAGGCCGCCACCCAGAACGCCAGGCCCACCACCAGAATGGCGGGATGGAACTGACCGCCGATGACCAGCAAGACTCCCAAGGCAGTGCCGGCGACCGTTCCGGCGAAGCGGAAGAAACTCTTTTCCAGCAACTGACCGCGCAGCGGTTGCGATGCCGCCCATACCGACATGCCGGACCATTGCGGATGCTCCAGGCCCATCAGCCAGGCAAGTGTCAGGGCCGCGCAGCAGGCCAGGGCGGTACGGAAGCCGAAGCGCAGGCGTGCCGGATCGAAACCGTTGCGTGAAAACCAGTCCGTCATCATCGGGTATTTTTCCCCAGCTCGCTGAACGCCTGCGCCAGATAATCGATCATTGCCCGCACCTTGGCGGGGGGGCGTCGATCCGGTGGGTAGAGCACGTGGATGCCGCCAAGATCGACGACCGGCTTGTCCAGTTCGAGAGCCACCAGAATGCCGTGTTCGAGCGCCTCGCCGACAATGAAGTCCGGCTGATAGATGATGCCCTGCCCAGCTGCCGCGGCGGCCAACAGGGCATCGCCGTTATTGGCCAGAAGGTCGCCGCTGACCGGTATGCGGAATTCTCCCTGGGCGCCGAACGCCCAGTGGTTTCGGCCTTGCGCGGCGGACAGGGTATAACTCAGGCAGTTGTGTTGAGTCAGCTCGCTGATGCGGCGTGGCACGCCACGGCGGTCGAGGTAATCCGGCGCGGCGCACACGCGCAGCACGCTGTCGCCAAGGCGGCGCGCTTGCAGAGAGCTGTCGGCCAGGTGGCCGATGCGGATGGCCAGATCCCAGCTGCCGGCGAGCAGGTCCAGCTGCGCATCGCTGAGGCCGAGTTCCACGGTCACCTCGGGATGGCGGCGACTGAACGCCGGAATCAAAGGCGCCACGAAACGGCTGCCGAACGACAGCGGCACGTTCATGCGCAACAGTCCGCTCGCCTTGATGCGCTGCGAAGCCACGGCGGCCTCGGCTTCGTCGATATCCGGCAGAATGCGCTGGCAGGCTTCCAGGTAGTCGCTGCCCGCCTCGGTGAGGCTGAGGCGGCGCGTGGTGCGGTGAAAAAGCTTTACGCCCAGCCGCGCCTCGAGCGCGTTGACGTGCTTGGTGGCCATGGCCGGCGACATGCCCAGGTGGCGCGCGGCAGCGGACAGGCTGCCATCAGTGGCGGCGCGCACGAAAACCCGCATGCTGGTAACACGATCCACGCGCTTATTTCCTACCAAGAGTATTAAGTGTTAGTGGATTCTAGCCGGTTCTAGGGCATCTGTAAGTAACTTATACTGAAGCCGTTGAAAAATTTGGCGCCTGTAGAAAGCAATTTCCGAGATTTCCGTGGCTGTCCTTTTACGGCGGTCATCTTGCGGCGCTTGATGAAGGTATCAATCATGCACAGCGACAATGTTGCCACGACAGGCACCCAACGCATGCCGGTGTTCTTCATTCCCCACGGCGCAGGCCCCTGTTTCTTCATGGACTGGAATCCGCCGGGCACCTGGCAGGGGATGGCAGATTTCCTGCGCAGTGTGGCGGATACCCTGCCGACCAGGCCGCGCGCCATCGTCATGGTTTCCGCACACTGGCTGGGAGCGCGGTTCAACGTCACCGGCCGCGCCCGACCGCAACTGATCTATGATTACTATGGCTTCCCGCCCCATACCTATGAGCTTACCTACCCGGCCTGCGGCGATCCCGCACTGGCGGAACAGGTGGTGCAGCTGCTCGGCCAAGGTGGAATGGACGCCGGTGTGGACGGCGAGCGGGGTTTCGATCACGGCATGTTCATTCCGTTGAAACTGATGTTTCCGCGCGCCGACATCCCGGTGATTCAGCTGTCGCTGCGCAGCGATCTCGACCCCGCCGCACACCTGGCGGCGGGCAAGGCACTGGCGGCATTGCGCAGCCAGGGTGTGCTGATAATCGGCAGCGGCATGAGTTTTCACAATATGCGTGGCTACGGCGATCCGCGCTATACGCCAATATCCGCGGAGTTCGACGCCTGGCTGACGGCAGCCGTGGAGCAGTCGCCGACGCAGCGCGACGCCCTGCTGCAGACCTGGCAGCGGGCGCCCCATGCGCACCAGTGCCATCCGCTGGGGGATGAGGAGCATCTGACTCCCCTTCTGGTAGCTGCGGGCGCGGGCCACGACAGCGCCGGGCGCCGGATTTATTCCGAACAGGTCATGGAAACGACTATTTCAGCGTACCGCTTTGGCTGAACCGCAGCCGCGAGCAATGGAGGACACTATGATTATCGATCTCTCAAACAAAACTGCCATCGTCACGGG
>CAYXXZ010000062.1:0-18028 GCA_964469165.1 uncultured Porticoccaceae bacterium | reverse complement strand
TCATCTGGATTCTGCCGGTCACCCGCAGGCGGCGCTCGTTGAGGTAGGCGCCGCGTCCGCGACTGGCGGTAAACTCCTCGCGCTTGACCGGGTCGTAGATCACCGCATGTTCGTGGCGACCTTTATAGAGGCAGCCTATGGAAACGGCATAGTGGGGAATGCCGCAGATGAAGTTGGTGGTGCCGTCGAGCGGGTCGATGATCCACAGGTAATCGCTGTCGGGGTTGCCGACGTAGCCGCTTTCCTCGCCGAGGATGCGGTGGTCCGGATAAGCCTTGCGAAGCTGGTGGATGATTTCCTGTTCGGAAGCCCGGTCCACGTCGGTGACGAAATCGTTCCTGCCTTTTTCGTCCACCTTGATTTTGTCCATGCGCTCGGTGGCGCGCAGGATTTTTTCGCCGGCGCTGCGAGCGGCGCGCAGCGCAATGTTGACCATCGGTTCCATAGTAGATAAAGAGCGTGTGGAAGGCTGCGCATTGTAGCAGAGTCGCCGTTGAGCGTGGGGAGATGTCTGAATGGCAGACGAGAGACGAAAAAGCACCACATCTCCCATTTCCCATTCAGACATCTCCCTCGCCAAGTTAGAATGCCCACCTTCAGGAAATCGACAGGCGGCAAAAATTGGACATGCTCGACAAGATACGCATCGTGCTGGTCAACACCACCCATCCGGGCAACATCGGCGGTGCGGCGCGGGCCATCAAGAACATGGGGCTGAGCCAGCTGTGGCTGGTGGCGCCCAGGGAGTATCCCGCCGACCGCGCCCTGTGGCGCGCCGCCAATGCCACGGACATCCTCGACATGGCCGTGGTGGTGGATACCCTGGACGAAGCCATCGCGGGCTGCGGCATGGTGGTTGGCACCAGTGCCCGCGACCGGCGCATCCCCTGGCCGCTGCTGAACCCCCGCGAATGTGGGCGGCGCGTGGTGAGCGAGGCGCGCCAGCACCAGGTGGCGATCATCTTCGGGCGTGAGGATCGCGGCCTGACCAACGATGAGTTGCACAAGTGCACGTACCATGTGCATATCCCGTCGAATCCCGATTACAGTTCGCTCAACCTGGCGGCCGCGGTGCAGGTGCTGGCCTACGAGGCGCGCATGGCGGCGCTCGAGAACGAGCGCGGTGAGCTGCCCGACCTCAATCAGTGGGACGTGCCACCGGCGCGCATCAGCGATATCGAGATGTACTTTCAGCACCTGGAACAGGCGCTGGTGGATATCGACTTCCACGACCGCGACAACCCGCGCCAGACCATGACGCGCCTGCGGCGCCTGTACGGGCGTATTCGTCTCGATGAAATGGAGCTATCCATTCTGCGTGGCGTGCTGACCGCGATCCAGAACCTGAATCACAAATATCGGCAGTGTCGCGAGAGTGGCAAAAAGACCGAGTAAAATACTCGGCCTTATACTTGATCAAATAAGTAGGTTATTTCATACTTGCGTCCTGGAACACGCCACAGGATACCGGTATGAGACTGACAACCCGCGGTCGTTACGCGGTCACCGCCATGCTTGACCTGGCTCTTCACGGAGACGCGAAGCCCATCAGCCTGGGAGATATTTCCCAGCGCCAGGAGATCTCCCTTTCCTATCTGGAGCAATTGTTCGCCAAGCTGCGCCAGCACAAACTGGTTGCCAGTGTGCGCGGCCCCGGCGGCGGCTACCTGCTCAACCGACCGTGCAACGAGATCAACGTGGCGGAAATCATCGACGCGGTCAACGAGAGCGTCGATGCCACCAGTTGCGGTGGCAAGGGCAACTGTCAGGGTGGCGAAGTGTGCCTCACCCATCATCTGTGGGACCAACTGAGCGACAAGATCCATACCTTTCTCAGTGGCATCACGCTCGAACAGCTCACCGCCAGTGACCAGGTGCAGGCCATCTGCCAGCGCCAGAACGGCCGCGCCGATATCGATCGGCCGCTGGTACTGCCGAAAACACACTGAGTTCTCCTGTGAAATCACCCCTTTATTTCGACTATGCCGCTACAACGCCGATGGATCCGCGGGTGGCCGAGAAGCTGGCCGCCTGCCTGACTGCGGATGGCGTATTCGGCAATCCGGCGTCGCGCACTCATGCCTACGGCTGGCAGGCTGAAGCGGCGGTCGAGGAGGCGCGCCGCCAGGTCGCGCGCCTGATCAACGCCGATCCCAGGGAAATCGTCTGGACTTCCGGCGCCACCGAATCGAACAATCTCGCCATCAAGGGCTATGCCCGTGCCAATGGCAGTAAAGGCCGTCACATCGTCACGTCGGCCATCGAGCACAAGGCGGTGCTCGATACCTGCGCCAATCTGGAGCGGGAAGGATTCGAGGTGACTCGTGTGGCGCCTCAAGCGGACGGCAGTACGGCGCCGGAAGCCGTGGCGGCGGCGCTGCGCGACGACACCCTGTTGGTGTCCCTGATGCACGTCAACAACGAGGTCGGTGTGATCAATGACGTTGCCGCCGTCGGCCGCCTGTGCCGGGAGCGCAATATCGCGCTGCACGTGGATGCGGCGCAGAGCGCGGGCAAAATTGCGATCGATGTCGAGGCCATGAATGTCGATCTGATGTCATTCAGTGCCCACAAGGTCTACGGTCCCAAGGGGGCGGGCGCGCTCTATGTGCGGCGCCGTCCGCGGGTGGCGCTGGAGGCGCTGATCCACGGCGGCGGTCACGAGCGCGGCATGCGTTCCGGGACGCTGGCGGTGCACCAGATCGTCGCGATGGGTGAGGCATTCCGCATCGCCGGTGAAGAGATGGCTGACGAAGCACAGCGCATCCTGCGCTTGCGCGAGCGCCTGTGGCAGGGCCTTGCCGCGCTGCAGGGCGTGACGCTCAACGGCAGCGCCGCGCAACGCGTGCCGGGCATTCTCAATGTTTCCTTCGCCGGCGTGGACGGTGAATCCCTGTTGATTGCTTTGAAGGATCTGGCTGTGTCCACCGGGTCGGCCTGTACGTCGGCGAGCATCGAGCCTTCTTTCGTGTTGCGGGCATTGGGCGTGACGGACGAGCTTGCCCACAGCTCCATACGATTCAGTCTTGGCCGTTTTTCCACCGCAGCCGAGATCGACTTCGCCATTGCGCAGGTGAGAGAGGCGCTATCCCGTTTGCGCCCCGACAGCGCGGGAAATTCTCCGGCACCCCTTGCTGCTGGGGTATGATGGGCGCCCCTGGGAACGGGGTGCTCTTAAAGTTGACTAAATTACTCGGTTATTCGATAATACTGGCCAGTGCGCAGGGTTTATTGTGCTGCCTGCGCGGTCGGTGTTGATGCAGAGCGTTTTTTTGGATCATAGGTTATGTCGCAAGAACAGATTGCAGGTTTGATCAAGAAGGAGTACTCCGCCGGTTTCATTACGCAAATCGAGTCGGAGACACTGCCCCCCGGCCTCGATGAGGACGTGATCGCCTTCATTTCCGCGAAAAAGGACGAGCCCGAGTGGATGCTGGAATGGCGTCTGAAGGCTTATCGTGCCTGGCTGGAAATGACTGAACCGACCTGGGCCCATGTTCACTATCCCAAGATCGACTATCAGGCGCTCTCCTATTACTCGGCCCCCAAGAGTATGGCCGATCGCCCCCAGAGCCTCGACGAGGTGGACCCCGAGCTGCTGCGTACCTACGAGAAGCTCGGCATTCCGCTGCACGAACAGGCTGCCCTGGCGGGTGTTGCGGTGGATGCGGTATTCGACTCCGTATCCATTGCCACCACGTTCCGGGAAAAACTCAAGGAAGCGGGCGTCATTTTCTGCTCCATCTCCGAGGCGGTGCGCGATTACCCCGACCTGGTGAAGAAGTATCTGGGCAGCGTCGTGCCGCAGAAGGACAACTATTTCGCGGCGCTCAACAGCGCGGTCTTCAGCGATGGTTCCTTCGTCTACATCCCCAAGGGGGTACGCTGTCCCATGGAGCTGTCTACTTATTTCCGTATCAACGAATCCAACACCGGGCAGTTCGAGCGCACGCTGATCATCGCCGATGAAGGCAGCCACGTCAGTTATCTCGAAGGCTGTACCGCGCCGATGCGCGACGAGAACCAGCTTCACGCGGCGGTCGTCGAACTGGTTGCCCTCGAAGGCGCCAAGATCAAATATTCCACGGTGCAGAACTGGTATCCCGGCGACGCCGAAGGCCGCGGCGGCATCTACAACTTCGTCACCAAGCGCGGCGTCGCCCACAAGAATGCCCATATTTCCTGGACCCAGGTCGAGACCGGCTCCGCCATCACCTGGAAGTACCCCAGCTGCTTGCTGTTGGGCGACAACAGTGTCGGCGAGTTCTACTCGGTGGCACTCACCAACAACATGCAGCAGGCGGACACCGGCACCAAGATGATCCACCTGGGCAAGAACACCAAGTCGACCATCATCTCCAAGGGTATTTCCGCGGGGCGCAGCTCCAATGCCTATCGCGGCAAGGTGCGCATCAACCCCGGTGCCGACGGCGCGCGCAACTACACCCAGTGCGATTCGCTGCTGATCGGCGACCAGTGCGCGGCGCATACGTTCCCCTATATCGAAAGCCAGAATCCGGGCGCCGTGATCGAGCACGAAGCGACCACTTCGAAGGTCAGCGACGACCAGCTCTACCTGTGCCGCCAGCGCGGCATCGATACCGAGAAAGCGGTGTCGATGATCGTCAACGGTTTCTGCAAGGAGGTGTTCAGGGAGTTGCCCATGGAGTTTGCCGTGGAAGCGGGCAAGCTTCTCGAGGTCAGCCTCGAAGGCTCTGTCGGGTAAATCGAGGGCTGGCCTTAGGTGTCGGCACCGCTGTGAGGCCTCTGTCTGGGGGGTGGTCTTCCGAGACCGTCAGCGCCAGGGATGGCGCTGTCGAGCCCTCAGGGATGGGTTTACGGCGTGTCTAGGAAGACCAACCCCCAGGCAGAGGCCGGGGTGCGAAGTGCCAAATACCTTGACCAATTGCTATTCGAGTTTTTAGCTTTACATGAAAATCATTTAGTTACGAGACTTTGTTATGCTGTCCATCAAGAATCTGCACGCAAGCATCAAGGCCAATGGCAAGGCCATCCTCAACGGCTTGAGCCTCGACGTGAAGCCGGGCGAGGTGCATGCCATCATGGGCCCCAACGGTTCTGGCAAAAGCACTTTGGGCCACGTTCTGGCGGGCCGTGACGACTACGACGTGACGGACGGCAGCGTTACCTTTCTGGGCCGCGACCTGCTCGATCTGGACACCGAAGAGCGCGCTCGCGCCGGCCTGTTCCTGGCGTTTCAATACCCGGTCGAAATTCCCGGTGTCAGCAACATGGAATTCCTCAAGGCCGCCGTGGATGCGCACCGCGAGCACGATGGTCTGGAGCCGCTCGATTCTGTCAGCTTCCTCAAACTGGCGCGCGAGGCCTGTGGCGCGGTCATGCTGGACCAGGCGTTCCTCAAGCGCGGCGTCAACGAGGGTTTTTCCGGCGGCGAGAAGAAGCGCAACGAAATCATGCAAATGATGATGCTGCAGCCTAAGCTGGCGATCCTCGATGAGACCGACTCCGGCCTCGACATCGACGCACTGCAAGTCGTGGCGGATGGCGTCAACTCCCTGAGAAGCCCCGACCGCTCCTTCGTGATGGTGACCCACTATCAGCGCCTGCTCGATCACATCGAGCCGGATTTCGTGCACGTTCTGTCCGGCGGTCGCATCGTCAAGACCGGCGACAAGTCGCTGGCGCTCGAGCTGGAAGAAAGAGGTTACGGCTGGCTGGAAAACGAGGTCGCCTGATGACGGATTTCGTACAAAAAGCCCTGGCGCGCCAACCGGCGGCCCCCGAGTGGCTGGTACCCTTCAATGCCCTGGGGCGTGAAAGCAGCCGCGGCAGGACGTTGCCCACCATTCGTGTCGAGGATTGGAAATACACCAGCTTGCGGGCCCTGGAAGAGGGCGCATTTGCGACCGCCCCCGAACCCGTCGCGCCTGATGCCGGCCTGGCAAGGCATTTCCATATCCCCGATCTGGATGCCTATCGCCTGGTATTCGTCAACGGTCACTACAGCGCGGCGCTATCCGATGCCAGGGATTTGCCGGAAGGCGTGACCCTGACCACCTTTGCCGATGCGGACGAAAATGCCATCGAGGACGTGCGCGCCCACCTGGGCGAGTTGAGCGGTGATGAAAGGCTGTTCTCGGCCCTCAATGCCAGCTGGCTCGTGGATGGCGTGTTCCTGCGCGTGGCGCGCAACACCAAGGTCGGCAAGCCGGTGCAATTGGTATGGCTCACCACGCCGCAGACCGAGGCGTTCGGCATTGCGCAACGCCTCCTGGTGGTGATGGAGGAGGGCAGCGAGGCCGCCGTTCTCGAGCAGTTCGTCAGCACCGGCGACGCGCAAAACGCCTTTACCAACGGCGTCAGCGAATTCGTCATTGGCGACAATGCGCAGCTGCGCCACTGCCGCCTGCACCTCGAGGAGCCGGGCGCGATTCACGTCGGTGCGGTCCACGCCAGCGTTGGCCGCAACGCACTGCTGTCCGGTTTCCATGTGGCGCTGGGCGGTCGTCTCAAGCGCAACGATATCCAGGTGCGGATGCGCGGCGAGGGCGGTCACTGTGAACTCAATGGCGTATACCTGCCCCGCAACCGGGAAGTGATCGACTATCACACTTGTGTCGAGCACGAGGTGCCCAACTGCACCAGTGACGAAACCTTCCGCGGCATCATCGCCGACGAGGCGCGCGCGGTGTTCAATGGTCGCATCCATATCCATCGCGATGCGCAGAAGACCAGTGCGCACCTGAGCAACCGCAACCTGTTGACCAGCAACAAGGCAGAGGTGGATACCAAGCCGGAGCTGGAGATCTATGCCGATGACGTACAGTGCTCCCACGGTGCCACCGTGGCGCAACTGGACGAGGGCCATCTCTACTACCTGCTCACCCGCGGCGTTTCCGAGCAGGAGGCACAGGTACTGCTGAGCTTCGGCTTCATCAACGAGATTCTCAATCGCATTCGCCGCGATGCCCTGCAGAACTATCTGAGGGCAGAGTTGCGCGGGCTGTTCGCCCAGGATGATTATCTGACGAGGCATCTGCTGTGAGCACCCCATCGCCACATCAGGGCAAAAGCGCCGCATTCGACGTGGCGGCTGTACGGCGGGATTTTCCCATCCTCGCACGCCAGGTCAATGGTCATCCGCTGGTGTACCTGGACAACGCGGCGACCACCCAGAAGCCGCTGGCGGTGATCGAGGCGATCAGCGATTACTATCTCAACTACAACGCCAACGTGCACCGCGCCGCACACGCGCTCAGCGACGAGGCCACTCAGGCATTCGAAGGTGCGCGGACAGCACTGGCGGGTTTCATCAACAGCCCCACGGCCCAGCAAGTGATCTGGACGCGCGGCACCACCGAATCCATCAACCTGGTGGCCGCCACCTGGGGGCGCGCCAACCTGAAGGCCGGTGACCGCGTGCTGGTATCCGCCCTCGAGCACCACTCCAATATCGTGCCCTGGCAGATGGTCGCGATGGCAACCGGCGCGGAAGTCGTGCCCGTCGCGGTGAATGCCCAGGGTGATGTGGATCTGCAATCCCTGCAATCCCTGCTGGATGCGCGGGTGAAGCTGGTTTCCATCAACCAGGTTTCCAATGCGCTCGGCACCGTCAACCCGGTCGCCGACGTGGTGCGTCTGGCGAAGGCAGCGGGCGCACTGGTGCTTGTCGACGGCGCCCAGGCGGTAGCCCACACGCCGGTGGATGTGCAGGCGCTCGGCTGTGATTTCTACGCATTTTCGGCCCACAAGATGTTTGGGCCCACAGGTATCGGCGCGCTCTGGGCGCGCACTGAACTGCTCGATGCCATGCCTCCCTATCAGGGTGGCGGCGAGA
The DNA here is from genome assembly GCA_964469165.1 of uncultured Porticoccaceae bacterium. Lineage (GTDB taxonomy): Bacteria > Pseudomonadota > Gammaproteobacteria > Pseudomonadales > Porticoccaceae > CAYXXZ01. Next base: position 10,209 of record CAYXXZ010000062.1, on the reverse strand, counting down.
TGATCGAAACCGTGAGTTTCGCGGGCACGACCTGGAACGCCTTGCCCTACAAGTTCGAGGCGGGCACCCCCGATATCGCCGGTGCGATCGGTTTTGCCGCGGCGGTGCGCTACCTCGAGAGTCTCGACCGCGCAGCGGTTGCCGTCCATGAGGCGGATCTGCTCGCCTACACCTGGAGCAGGGCCGCGGATTTTCCCGGCCTGCGCCGTGTCGGAGAGGCAAGCCAGATCGCCGGTGTGTTCAGTTTTTTGCTGGAAGGCACCCATCCCTCCGATGTCGGCATGCTGCTCGATCAGCAGGGAGTGGCGGTGCGCACGGGCCACCACTGCGCCCAGCCGCTGATGGATCTCTACGGCATTCCGGGCACGGTGCGCGCCTCGTTCGCGCTGTACAATACCCGGGAGGAAGTGGATCGCCTGTTTGCCGCACTGGAGAAAGTGCGAGGTTTTCTGCTCTAACGTGAAAAGGAGTAGCCCATGAGTGTTGAAGTTTTTGACGTTCAAAGCGAAAAGGTTCCGGCCATCAAAGTGACGGAGGCGGCCCTGGCCCATCTGCGCAAGCAACTTGAGCCCAGAGGGCTGTTGGGTGTGCGTGTGCATCTCGAGAAAGCGGGATGTACGGGTTTCAAATACGTGATCGATGAGGTGGCGGATGTGCAGGATGACGACCTCGCCATCGAACTCGATGGCGGCCTCACCCTGTGCCTGCCGCGCAGCGACCTGTCCATGCTCGACGGCATGGAACTGGATTTCGTGCAGGAGGGCGTCAATCGCCGCCTGGTAATCAACAACCCCAACGCCAAGGATGCCTGTGGCTGCGGGGAGAGCTTCAGTTTCTAGGAAATCCTCACCATGGCAGAGCAGCGTCTAGTCGCCACCGTGCGGGCCTGTCCCGCGCGCCGGGTTCCCACCGGCGACCCCGTGACCATCCCGGCGGATACCTTCGTCACCATCACCCAGGCGCTCGGGGGGAACTACACGGTCGTGTACGGCGGCAACATGCTGCGGGTGGACGGCACCGATGCCGATGCCCTGGGGCTGGAGAAAACCGAACTCCAGTTCGAAGACCGCGGCGATGGCAATATTCATGAAGAGCAAGTGTGGCAGGCGCTGGAGACAGTCTACGATCCGGAGATCCCGGTCAACCTGCGCAGCCTGGGCCTGATCTATCGAATGGACATCGACCAGGACACCAAAACGGTCACCGTCGACATGACCCTGACCGCGCCCGGCTGCGGCATGGGGCCGGTACTGATGGGCGATGTCGAGTACCGAATTGCCCAGGTACCCAACGTCGAAAAGGTGAACGTGAACCTGGTATTCGACCCGCCCTGGAGCCGCGACATGATGTCGGAAGAGGCGCAACTGGAAACCGGGATGTTTTATTGAGAGGTCTGACGTCTGACGTCTGACGCCAAACATCAGGTGCCAACCACCATGCCAAGCGTCAGACGTCCAGCGTCAGACGTCAGACCCAAAGAGAAAGACATGACCAACACCCCCTTCGGCACCACCATCACCGCCGCGGACATCATCGATACCCTGGGTTTTTTCGATACCTGGGAAGAGCGCTACAAGTACATCATCGATCTGGGCAAGGAACTACCGGCGATGGCCGATGCCAAGAAAGACGATGCCCATCTGGTGCGTGGCTGCCAGAGTCAGGTGTGGATCGACAGCAGTATCGACAATGACCGTCTGTGGTTCGAGACCGACAGCGATGCCTTTATTGTCAAGGGCTTGCTGGGGGTTATTCTTGCTGCTTATAACGGCAAGACGGCGGAAGAGGTGCTCGCTTTCGACATCGAACAGTATTTCCAGCAGCTCGACCTGCTGCGCCACCTGAGCCAGACCCGCGGCAACGGGCTGCGCGCGATGGTCGGCCGCATTCGCACCATGGCGGAAGAGGTGCGCGCCAGCGCCTGAGGGTGTTGGCTTGAGTTTCACGTTACTTGAGTTTCAGGTTACAGGTTGCACGTTTCACGCGAGATGTCCGCGGTAACACCGATGCCCAGGCGATCTCGGGGATAAATCTGCGTCGACCACGGAGCTCCCCGAGCTTTTGCGTGAAACATGAAACGTGCAACGTGAAACCCAGAAACACAGTGTCTCGGTTACGCCGCAAAACTTCCTTGTAAGCCCCTGTTTGCAAGGTTAAAATCGCCCACTTTGCGGCGCCGGGCAACGACGGGCGCCGATCATCCTCAAAACATTGTGCGCGGAGACGACCCATGGCCACAGAAAGAACCCTTTCCATCATCAAGCCCGACGCTGTAGCCAAGAACGTCATCGGCGAAATCATCAGCCGTTTCGAGAAGAGCGGTCTCAATGTAGTGGCGGCAAAGATGCTGCACCTGTCCCGCGAGCAGGCCGAAGGCTTCTACGCCGAGCACAAGGAGCGTCCCTTCTTCAAGGATCTGGTGGGCTTCATGACGTCCGGTCCGGTGGTGGTTCAGGTGCTCGAAGGCGACAATGCCATCGCCCGCAACCGCGAGCTGATGGGCGCCACCAATCCCCAGGAAGCCGCCGCCGGCACCATTCGCGCCGATTTTGCCGAGACCATCGATGCCAACGCGGTGCACGGTTCCGATTCAGCCACTTCCGCGGAACGGGAAGTGAAGTACTTTTTCGACGACAATGAGATCTGCAGCCGTTAAGATCCCACTGTCGCTTATGCGTGTAACGCCAGGTTCTGCATGACGGGTTCCATATGACAATGGCAACGACCGAAACCGCAGCCAGCCGCGAGCCCCGGGAAGGGAAGACCAACCTCCTGGGGCTTTCTGCTGAAAAGCTGGAGCAATTTTTCGCCGCCATCGGCGAGAAACGCTTCCGCGTGCCCCAGGTGCTCAAGTGGATCCACCAGCGTGGCGTGCGCGATTTCAGCCAGATGACGGATCTTTCCAAGGCTCTGCGGGAAAAGCTCGTGGCGATTGCCGAAGTGCGCCCGCCGGAACTGGTTTCCGCCCACGAGTCCGCCGATGGCACCCGCAAATGGCTGGTGCGCACCGACGGCGGCGAGTGCGTCGAGGCGGTGTGGATTCCCGAGGATGGCCGCGGCACCCTGTGTGTGTCGTCACAGATCGGCTGTTCGCTGGATTGCAGCTTCTGCGCCACCGGCAAGCAGGGCTTCAACCGCGACCTGTCGGCGGCGGAAATCGTTGGCCAGCTGTGGGTTGCGCTCGATTCTTTCAGTAAATTCGGCATCCGCGAGGACCGCCCCGTCACCAATGTGGTGATGATGGGCATGGGCGAGCCGCTGATGAATTTCGACAATGTGGTCGATGCCATGAATCTCATGATGCACGACTGCGCCTACGGTTTGTCGAAGCGCCGCGTCACGCTGAGCACCGCGGGCGTGGTGCCGGCGCTCGATCGCCTGGCGGATGTTACCGATGTCTCCCTGGCGATTTCCCTGCACGCTCCCAACAATGCGTTGCGCGATGAGCTGGTGCCCATCAACCGCAAGTATCCGCTCGAAACGTTGATCGCCTCGGCGCGCAGCTACCTCGGCAAGTTGCCCGACAGCCACCGCAAGGTAACGGTCGAGTACACGCTCATCGACCAGGTCAACGACCGTCCCGAGCACGCCCATCAACTGGCCGAGGTGCTCAGGACGCTGCCCTGCAAGATCAACCTGATTCCGTTCAATCCGTTTCCCAATTCCGGCTACCGGCGCGTATCCAATACCTCGCTGTACCGTTTTCGGGACATTCTCATGAAGGCTGGACATACGGTGACCATCCGCACCACGCGCGGCGACGACATCGCCGCCGCCTGCGGTCAGCTGGCCGGTCAGTTCAACGACAGAACGCGGCGCAAGGAGCGCTACCAGCGTCTCTACAACAACGACGGTGCAGAACGTGCGGTGCGCCTGATGGGCATGGAGGGCTGATTTGCGCGGGCCGGGCCGGAGAACGTATGTGTTGGGTGTCGCGCTGCTGTGTGCGCTGACTCTCGCCGGATGTGCGGCTTCTGGCGGCAGATCGGCGGGCGACCGTCAGGATTCCCTGGACAACCACATCCAACTCGGCCTCAATTACATCGGCGACGGCAACCGCCAGATGGCGCGTACCCACCTGCTGCGGGCGCTGGAAATCGACAGCCGTTCCGCCGGCGCGCACCATGGCATGGCGCTGCTGTTGCAGATGGAGCTGGAAAAGGAGCTGGCGGAGAAGCATTTCAGGCAGGCTCTCGCCTACGATAGAAATTTCACCAGGGCGCGCAACAATTACGGCATTTTCCTGTTCCAGGAGGGCCGTGTCGAGGACGCCCACGAGCAGTTCCGGATCGCGAGCGACGACGTCAACTATGAGCTGCGCACCCAGGTGTTCTACAGCCTCGGCCTGACTGCCGACAGGCTCGGCAAGGAAAGGGAGGCGGAGGAAGCCTGGAACCGCGCGATTGCGCTCAGTCCGCGCTATGCATTGCCGTACCTTGAACTGGGCGAACTCCATTTGCGCCGCGGCGACGCGGGCCAGGCGCGCCGCTATCTGGACGCCTATGACCAGCTTGCCCCGCCAGCAGCGCGCAGCCTCTGGCTGGCGGTGCGCGTCGCCCATCAACTCGGCGACAGGGATGCCAAGGCCAGCAAGGGCCTGGCCCTTGAAAAACTGTTTCCAGACTCCAGAGAACGCGGGGAATATCAGGAGTGGCTGAAAAATGAAGCACGATGACAGCGGCGCTCAGGACGTGCGCGGGCCGGGGCAAGCCCTGCGCGAGCTGCGTATGGAGGCGCGCATTCCCGACAGCCGTGTCTTGCGGGAGCTGGGTATCACTGCCAGCCTGTTGCAAGCGCTGGAGACGGATGATTACCGGCGCTTGCCGCACGAGGTGTTCGTGAAGGGTTACCTGCGCCGCTACGCGCAACTCGTCGGCGCGCGCCCGGCCGCCATTCTGGCGAGCTACCAGCAACGCGTCGACGCTGCCAACCCCGGCGCCAAACAGACCCTGGACAACGCCGCACCAAGGCCTGTGAAAGCCATGGCTATTTCCGCGGCGACACTGTTGCTTGCCACGTCGCTGGTGTTTGGCGCCATGCTCAGCGACGGCCCTGTCGCCACCGATGTGCCACCCGTTGCCGCGCCGGCGCCCGCCGACCTGGCGGTCGTGGCGTCACTGAATTCACCGGGCGCGGAGAATCGCCTCGAACTGAAGTTCGTCGCCGACAGCTGGGTGGAAATCGTCGATGCGCAGGAATACATTCTGGCGGTTTCCCTGCAGCGCGCCGGAGATCATCTCCATCTCGAAGGTGAGCCGCCGTTTCGCATCAGCCTGGGCAACGCGGCGGGTGTCCGACTCAGTTATCTGGGCAAGCCCGTCACATTGAGTCCGCAGGCCGACGGCCAGGCTGTGGAATTTATCCTCGGCACCGCGAGCAAGCAATGACGACTCCCTGTCCGATCAAGCGCCGCCAATCCCGCCAGATCATGGTGGGCAAGGTTCCGGTGGGCGGCGATGCGCCCATTTCCGTACAGAGCATGACCAATACCGAGACCACGGATGTCGCCGCCACCCTGGCGCAGATCCGGCGTCTCGAAAACGCTGGTGCCGACATCGTGCGGGTGTCCGTGCCATCCATGGAGGCGGCCAGCGCATTCGGCGAGATCCGCCGTCAGTGTGCGGTGCCGCTGGTGGCCGACATTCACTTCGACTACAAGATCGCGCTCAAGGTGATCGACGAAGGTGTCGATTGCCTGCGCATCAACCCCGGCAACATCGGCCGCGAGGAGCGCGTGCGCGCGGTGGTGGAAAAGTGCCGCGACCACAATGTGCCGATCCGCATCGGCGTCAACGCCGGCTCACTGGAAAAAGACCTGCAACGCAAATATGGCGAGCCGACGCCGGAAGCGCTGGTGGAGTCCGCCATGCGCCACATCGATATTCTCGACCGCCTCGATTTCCGCGAGTTCAAGCTGAGTTTGAAGGCGTCCGATGTGTTCATGGCGGTGGATGCATACCGCCTGATCGCGGCGCAGATCGACAACCCGCTCCATCTGGGCATCACGGAGGCGGGCGGCCTGCGCTCCGGTACCGTCAAATCCGCCATCGGTCTCGGCGCCCTGTTGCTGGACGGCATCGGCGACACCCTTCGCATCTCTCTCGCGGCAGACCCGGTGGAAGAGGTGAAGGTGGGTTGGGACATTCTCAAAAGTCTCAAATTGCGCTCCAAGGGCATCAACATCATCGCCTGTCCGAGTTGTTCGCGGCAGAATTTCGACGTCATCGCCACCGTCAACGCGCTCGAGGAGCGCCTGGAAGACGTCAAGGTGGCCATGGATGTGTCCATCATCGGCTGTATCGTCAACGGCCCCGGTGAGGCCAAGGTCTCCGACCTGGGATTGACCGGCGGCACGCCCAACCACCTGCTCTACACGGATGGCAAGATCAGCCGCAAGCTCAGCCAGCAGGATCTGGTAGACAACCTCGAACGGGCGATCCGCGAAAAGGCTGCCGCCAAGGCAGCAGAAATGGCAGATCTCATCGCCACCTCCAGAGAATAGGCATGACCAAGATTCGCTCCATTCGGGGAATGAACGACCTGCTCCCCGACAACTCGCCATTGTGGCAATACCTGGAAGACAAGGTGCGCAGCCTCTTCGAGCGCTACGGCCTGCAGGAAATCCGCTTCCCGATCCTCGAGCAGACGGAGCTGTTTCAGCGCTCCATCGGTGAAGTCACCGATATCGTCGAGAAGGAGATGTATACCTTTCTCGACCGCAACGGCGAGAGTGTCACGCTGCGCCCCGAGGGTACCGCGGGTTGCGTGCGCGCCTGCGAGGAGGGGGGGCTCTTCGCGCAGTCTCCGCGCCTGTGGTATCGCGGCCCGATGTTTCGCTACGAGCGCCCGCAGAAGGGGCGCCTGCGTCAGTTCCACCAGATCGGCGCCGAGGTATTCGGTCTCGAAGGGCCGGATATCGACGCGGAATTGCTGATCCTCACCGACCGTCTGTGGCGTGAACTCGGCATTGCCGATCACGTCAGCCTGCAGATCAATTCACTGGGCAGCAGTGATGACCGCGCCCGCTACCGCGAGGCGCTGGTGGCCTGGCTCGGTGCGCGCCGCGATGCCCTCGACGAGGACAGCCAGCGCCGCCTCGGCAGCAATCCGCTGCGCATTCTCGACAGCAAGAACCCGGACACCCAGGCGTTGCTCGCCGATGCGCCGAAACTGAGCGACTACCTCGGCGCCGAATCCGTGGAGCACTTTGCCGGCCTTCGCGCTATCCTCGATGCCGCCGGGGTGGCATACTCCGTCAACGAAAAACTGGTGCGTGGCCTGGACTATTACGGTAAAACCGTCTTTGAATGGGTAACCAATTCGCTGGGAGCGCAAGGCACGGTTTGCGCCGGGGGCCGCTACGATGGTCTGGTGGCACAGCTCGGTGGCAAGCCAACCCTGGCGGTGGGTTTTGCCATGGGCGTGGAGCGCCTGGTATTGCTGCTCGAAACCGCGGACGCCGCACCGCCAAATCTGGGCGATGCCGTGGATGTCTACGTGCTCGGCGCGGCGGGGCTCAGCGCCCAGATGCTGGCCGCCGCGGAAACCTTGCGCAGTCAGTGCCCGACCCTGCGGGTGTTGTGCAATTGTGGCGGCGGCAGCTTCAAGGCCCAGTTCAAGCGCGCGGATCGCAGTGGCGCCGCGGTGGCGCTGGTGATCGGTGAGGACGAAGCGGCGAGCGGGCAGGCCACGCTCAAATATCTGCGCGCTGACAGGCCGCAGGAAACGCTGCCGCTGGTACAGGCAGTGAAACAGATAGAAACACTATTGAATATTTCAGGAGGTGATGGTGACGGGCCATCTCAATGACCACGAGCAGCTCGAAGCTCTGAAGAAATGGTGGTGGAGCAACGGCATCAACCTGTTGACGGTGCTGATCATCGTGGGCGGCGGCTGGTTCGCCTGGCATTACTGGCAGAACCGCTCCTCGGAGCAGGCCGAGCAGGCGTCCATCGTCTATATGGCGATGCTCGATGCGGTCTCCGTCTGGGAGAGAAACGCCTCCGACGAGGCGGCCAACCAGGTTTCCAGCCATGCGGAAATGCTCAAGAAACTGTCTCCCGGCAGCCAGTATGGCCGCTATGCCGCGCTGACCATCGCACGTCTCGCGGCGGCCGATGGCGATTACGACAACGCCACCGCGGAACTCGAATGGGCGCTTGCCGAGGCAGAGGATGACGCCATGCGCGCACTGGTGCGTTTGCGGCTGGCGGGTGTCGAGTTTGCGCGCGGCGACCATGATGCGGCGCTGGCGTGGCTCGACAACGCGCATCCCAAGGCATTCCACGCGCTCTATGCGGAGCTGAAGGGCGACATTCTCGCTGCCCAGGGCAACAACGAAGCCGCCAGGATCGCCTATCAGGCCGCCATGGAGGGCCTCCAGGCCGGCGATATGCAGGTTCAGGCCCTGTTGCAGTTGAAGATCAACGAGATGAAACCAGGGACTGGCGCTGCCGGAGAAGGTGAAGCCTGATGAGAATTCTGTTTATCGTACTCTTTGCCGTCTTGATGTCCGCATGCAGCTCCCTCAAATTCTGGGGCAACGACGAAGTCGATGAATTGGCTCCCGCGAAACTGGAAAAGTTCGACGAGACCATTCGTGTCGAGAAACTCTGGTCAAAAGGCGTCAGCAAGCGGGATAAACTGATTTCCAGCCTGCACCCGGCGCTGAGCGACGGTGTGGTCTATGCTGCGGGCGACAATGGCGTGGTGATCGCCGTCGATGCGTCCTCCGGCAAGACCATTTGGCAGAAAAAACTCAAGCGCAATCTCAGCGGTGGCGTCGGTGTCGGAGGCGATCTGGTGCTGGTGGCCGATATCCAGGGGCGCGTCTTCGCCCTCGATCGCAGCACTGGCGAACAGCGCTGGCGCTCCGGCGTGAGTCGCGAGGTGTTGTCCGCGCCTGCCAGCAACGGCCGCTATGTCGCGGTTCAGACGATGGACGGTTTTGTCGTGGGGCTCGATGCCAGCAACGGCAACGAGCTGTGGCGCTACCAGACCGACATCCCCTCCCTGACACTGCGTGCCAGCACCTCGCCGGTAATGTCGGGCAACACGGTCGTCGCGGGTTTTGCCAGCGGCAAGGCGATGGCGCTCAACGCCGCCAATGGCGCGCTGCTGTGGGAGAACCGCGTGGCGCTGCCCAAGGGCCGCTCCGAACTGGAGCGCATGGTGGACATCGCCGGATCGCCCGTCATGGAGGGAGACGTGGTCTACGTCACCAGCTATCAGGGCCGCACCGCCGCCATCAGCCGCGGCACCGGGCGCGCCATCTGGTATCAGGACATGTCCAGTTTTCAGCAGCCCGCCTTTGGCCAGGATCAGGTGTACGTTTCCCTGGCGAACGATGAAGTGCGCGCCCTGCGCAGCAACAGCGGCCAGGAAGTGTGGACCAACAGCCAGCTGAAATACCGCCAGCTCAGCCCCCCTGGCTACGCCGCGGGCTATGTGGCAGTGGGTGACGCAGACGGCTACCTGCACGTTCTTTCCGCCAGTGACGGAACCTTCGCCGGGCGCAGAAAGGTCGATGGCAGCGGCGTGAGCGCACCGATTCTTTCCGATGGTCAGAGAGTCTATGTGACCGATAACGATGGTGGCATTACCGCGTACGCGTTTGAACGGCGTTGATGGGGGGGCAGCTTTAAGCTATAAGTTGGACGGGGCGGGGTTCGGGATATTTTCCGAACATCGAGATGCTCGGGTCGATTGTCTCTTTTCATTTCCGGAGAGCGGGAGAAGTTACCTTGAAAGATCGTTATGAGGCTGAGTAGACCTTATTAACAATCTGTTAAGCGACACCATAAGCCGTAGCACGGGAAGAACTGAGTTCTGCCAGAATTCAACTTAGAGCTTACAGCTTATAGCTTCTTGTGAACGAGCACGCCCACAGGCTGCTTCAACAATTCCCCATGAAAAAGGGCGGGTTTGAAACCCGCCCTTTGCGTGTCGTGCAACAGACCTGTCAGGCGACTTTCTTGTCCTGGTCCGGTGCGGAGCTGCGGATCAGGTAGTCGAAGGCGCTGAGGCTGGCCTTGGCGCCGTCGCCCATGGCGATGACGATCTGCTTGTAAGGCACGGTGGTCGCGTCACCGGCGGCGAACACGCCGGGTACCGATGTCTGACCACGGGCGTCTATCTCGATCTCGCCGCGCGGCGACAGGGCCACCACATCCTTCAGCCAGTCGGTGTTGGGCAGCAGGCCGATCTGCA
>CAYXXZ010000061.1:11963-18098 GCA_964469165.1 uncultured Porticoccaceae bacterium | reverse complement strand
TTCAAGTTGCACGTTTCACGTAGGTGCCTGTGGCGATGGCATCACACTGGTCTCGCGCCGTGGTACAGAGAGCCCCACCGACCTGCGGGCCGCCCCGTTCTTACGTGCAACGTGAACAAACGCTTAATCGTAAACCAGAAATTTATCTACAACCCTGTGTGAGGTAACCTGAGCTTTAAGCAGGAGTTCTGGAAGAGCTGAGCTCTTCCAGAGTTTAACTTAAAGCTTACAGCTTATAGCTCCCCCGCCAAAACTTCCGAGCACTGTGTAAAACCCACCCATCACGGCCGGCAATTGGGCGTGCGCCCTGCGGCACGCGCCTCTTCATAGAGCGCCACGGCTTGAGGCATGCGCCGTTCCAGGTCGCGGATGCGTGTGGACGGGGCCGGGTGTGTGGAGAGAAATTGTGCCGGGCGCGCGCCCGCTTCACGCTCCATGTTGCGCCACAGGGTAACGCTTTCGCGCGGGTCGAAGCCGGCGCGAGCCATATATTCAAGGCCGACGACGTCCGCTTCCGATTCGTCGGCGCGGGAATAAGGCAGGGTGAGCAGGATATCCGCACCCATGCCGATCAGCTGCGGATTGACACCCGTGCCCGCCGCCACCACCGACACGCCCATCTGGGTCGCCAGCTGGTTGGATACTCTGGCCGCCGAATGGCGCGCCGTGACGTGCGCAATTTCGTGCCCGATGACGGCTGCCAACTGGTGCTGATTTTCGGCGGCGCGCAACAGCCCGGTGTAGACACCGATCTTGCCCCCAGGGAGCGCAAAAGCGTTGACGCTGTCGTCCTCGAAGACGCCAACCTCCCAGTTGTAACGCCCCGGCGCCATCGGCGTGATGGCATTGGCGACACAGTTCACATAACCAGACACCTTGCTGTTGCGCGTGGTGGGCGTCTCCTGCTTGAGCTGATCGAACGCCTGCGCGCCCATCTGCGCCATCTGTTCATCGGAAACCAGAATCATCTGCGAGCGGCCGGTGGGCGACGTTTCACACCCGGCAATGACCAACACCAGGCCACAAAGCAGCGCGCACAAGAGGCGGATATTCATCATGTTTTTCAGCTCCATTGTTGATTCGATGAGCAGGCGTCCCATAGACCAAAAAAACGTCTCTCAATTCCCCGGGCAGTGAAGATCATGCAGCTGGCTTTGGAGGCTGCCGATAATTGCAGAGCAAACCCGAGGAGTCTCACTTGTCACTTACGGCTGCCCGGATGTTTGAACGCTAATGCAGCAGCGATTCCACAACTTCACGATCGGGAAAGCCATCGCTGATCCGTCCCGTATCCCGCTGATAGGCCCCAAGCGCCGCGCGTGTGGCAGGGCCGAAGACACCATCGGGCTCTCCGGTATCGTAGCCGCGCTGGTTGAGCGCCACCTGCAGCTCTTCCACCTGGCTGCGGCTGAGCGCTTTCTGATTGGCGGGCGGTGTTTGCCGCAGGCCGCCGCCACCGGCAATGCGATCGGCGAGAATACCGACGGAAAGTGCATAGGATTCGGAGCGGTTCCATTTCATGATCACGGAGAAATTGCCGTAGACCAGAAAGGCCGGGCCACGGTGCCCGGCGGGCACCAGCAGCCGCGCGGTAATGCCGGTCGCCGGCAGCGCCGAGCCGTCCGCACCGCGGACGCCCAGCTCACCCCACTGCGCCAGCGTGCGCGCACCGCTGTCACCGGTCAGGGAGTAATCGAAGCCCCCCGGCAGGCGCACCTCGCGCCCCCAGCGCACACCATCCTTCCAGCCCAGGTGGCTGAGGAAATTGGCGCCGGATGCCAGCGCATCCTGCTCGCTGCCCCACAGGTCGATGCGGCCATCGCCATCGCCATCGACCGCAAAGCGCAGATAATTGGAGGGCATGAACTGAGTGTGGCCCATTGCGCCGGCCCAGGAACCGCGCATCTGGCGAGGGTCGAGGGACTCCCGGTCCATGACTTTCAGGGCTGTGAGAAATTCGGCGGCGAAGAAATCACCGCGGCGCGGGTCGCATGCCAGCGTGGCGAGAGAATCCAGGGTAGGCATGTTGCCGAGATACCCGCCGTAATTGGTTTCGAGCCCCCAGAAAGCCACCAGGTATTGACCGGGAACCCCGTAACGCTGGGTTAGTTGATCGAGAAAAGCGCGATGGCGGGTATACAGCTCGCGGCCGCGGCGTACACGCTCCGGGGTCACCCGTGCACTGAGATACTGGGCGAACGTCTGGGCAAATTCGGGTTGCTTGCGATCGAGCTCGAGAACCCGCTGCTGTTGTCTCATCAGCGGGATGGTAGCCACTGCCCGAGAGGACAGATTCTGCGCGCGCGCCTTGTTCTGCAGGCTCGACAAACAAGAATCGAAATCGGGTGATTGCGCTGCAGCCAACGCCGACAGACAAGCTGCCGCAACGGCTGCGAACAGTTTTTTCCCCATGGCGAGATACCCCCCGACGACTGACTGGTGACGACCATTCTACCTATTCATCGGGGTATCGGCGAACCCTGCTGAAGCCCTTTTTTCATCGGGACGGCAGCAGGGTGGTCTCGCTCGCAACAATACCGCGCCTCAACTCAGTAGCGCGCGGCATGCGGCATCCTTACATCAATGCTTCGACCAGCACCGCGTTGGAATACACCAAATCGCCGCCTTGCGCCCTGCCCACCAAGTGGAAGTGGCAGCGTTCATTTTGGGGGTTGTAGTAAACGCGCAGCTGACAATCGCTGATGCTGCCGCAGTCCGGCGAGACCGCCAGTTCCAGTTCGTCGGGATTGATGTCGAGAAACATTTCCCTTTCCGCATTGCGACGCAGCCGCTCTTCCGCCTCTTCAAGGCGCAAGTGGCATTCTTCGCTCACGTGGAGATGAATGTTGTGGACCGGCATACGCTCGCCCGCTGCGCCGACCTTGCGCCAACCTTCCAGATCCAGTGTCATGGTGCCCATATTTTATTCTCCTGCGGTCGTCGTTCGACCGTCGCTATTATCAACAGACCCTGGAAAGTATAGGAACCTTGTACGCGCGTCAACTTTGTGTCACGCGCATTGTGTTCAGGCGCGCAAAAGCGGCACAATCCGACCCAAAAGCGAAAGAACAGACGCGGACCAAAAGGACATGATCTACAAGTGCAAGGCGTGCAGTTTCGAGGGCGCGTTCTTCAAGCAGGGGATGTGCCCGGCTTGCGGCTCTCACCATATCCTGAGACAGGACAAGACTCCCCCCAGGCCCCCTGCTCGAAAACCGTTTCGCCTGGCGCTGGCCCTGGCGCTGTGGGTCTATCTGATCCTGGAAATCTACCGCAACCTGCAATCCTGAAAAGACGGGCAGCTCACCACATGAGATCGTCGGGAATCTGGTAGGCCGCGTAGGGGTCTTCCTCGTCCTCTTCCACCGCCTCGGCGCTGCGTTTGTTGAGCACTGCGATGGCGGCCTCGTCGCGAAGCAGTATCTTTTCGGCGACCACGGCGGGAATCAACACGAAATCGTCGTCCAGCCGTGCAATGGCCAGGGTACCCACCGTCAACTGGCGATGGTGTTTGTCACTGACGTGGAGCTTTTTGATTTTCTTGCCATCCGTGAACTGATAAGGCACATCGCCCCGTTCGCGTGGAACGCGGTTCATCTCGATCAGCTGGCGCACTTGCGCCGCGATGGCCCTGACCTCCGCCTCGCGCTGGCGCTGCAGATTGATCTCGCGATCGCGGGCGGCCTTCTCGGCAAGCGCCAGGCGCGCCCGCTCCTTGACGTCGTCGGCAGACACCGCTGTGCCCTTGCCTTGCTTTATGGCCTTGTGTTTTTCATGTTTGACCTGTTTGGCCTTCTTCTTGTCAACAACGCCCGCCTTGAGCAATTGATCCTGCAGGGATGCCATGGCTACCTCGATGATCTGGGAGCCGCTCATTATCGGCAGCGGCCCTGCGCCAGGCAAGCCTGCGCGGCGCATCAGGGCACGATGCGGTTGGAGCGATCCACCAGATCGTCCCCGGACAGCGCGAAGGGGCGCGGCCTGAAATTCAGGTCGCGAGCCGCATCGCCGTGATCGAACACCAGATCCTGATTCATGCGCTCGACCATGTCCGCCAGCCAGCGCAGACGGCGCGGCATGAACCGGATCAGCGGCTTGACCAGGCGAAACAGAAATAGCGGCAGCGACGCCAGGCGCGGGCGGCGCCCGAGCGCATGAAAAAGGCGCTCGCACAGCTGCCTGTAACTGAGGGTTTCACCCCCCGACAGGTTGTAGGCGCGATTCGCCGCCGCACCCGAGAACACCGCAGCGATACAGGCCTGCGCCACATCCTCCACGTGAATCGGCTGGCGCAAGCCCACCGCGCGCCCCAGCAGCGGCAGGAAGCCGAAGCGGCGAATGACGCGCAACAGCGAGCTGACGTTGTGATCGCGCCCGCACCCGTAAATCATCGTGGGACGCAGAATCACCCAGGAGATACCCTGCGTTTGCGCCCAGTGCTGTACCTGCTCTTCCCCTTGTATCAGATTCTCAACGAGCTCTCGTTCCTGAAAGTCCGCCGAACCCGCCTTGCTGAAGCGGCTCGTGGACGACAGCACCACCAGGCGGCGTGCGCCCGACGCTTCGATGAGCGGAAAGTATGCGTGCAGTTCCCAGATCGGCGCCGTGCACACCCAGGCGTCAAGTACCACTGAGGTCTCGTCACCCAGGCGCTGCCATGACAGCCCCGCATCGCCCTGCGCGCTGACGTCAGGCAGCTCCCGTGCGAAGGCGGCCACCTCGCACCCCCGTATCCGCAGCGCCTGGACCACCTCCGACCCGGTAAAGCCCCTGGCTCCCAGAACTCCCACCCGTTGCGCCATCTTCTACTCCACGACCTTGCTTTGCCACGGTCGACATTGTCCGGCAAAGCGGCCCGCAATGCATGCTGCGGCGGCAGTTGCAATCCCGTCTTCCCTTGGGTACCGTCAGCCATCGTCCAACGCAAGCAGTTGTAACTTCAATGAAAATCGCCCCCCTGTTTCTGAGCACGCTGGGCCTCGTGGCAGTTCTCAGCGCCTGTACTCCCGATCAGCCCGGCCCTGCGGCAAGCATGCCGCTGTCGGGCATTGAACGCGAGGGCATGGACCCCGCCATTCGCCCGCAGGACAATCTCTTTCTGCACGTCAACGGCGCCTGGCTGCGCGACACGGAAATCCCCGCCGACAAGGCCTCCTGGGGCAGCTTCGATGTGTTGCGCGAGCGGACGCTCCATCAGCTCAAGGACATCATCGAGACCGTTCAGGAAAACCCGCAGAGCCACAACGAGAAACTCGTCAGCACGCTTTATCAAGACCTTCTCGATGCCGACAGTGCGGCCGAAACAAGGCTGGACGCCCTCGCCGATGACATGGCAGCCATCGCTGCACTGCAAAGCCATGATGAGCTCCCCGCCCTGTTCGCGCACCTGGCGCGGCGCGGCGTCACCACGCCTCTCGCGGTCGGTATCGGCCAGGATCGCAAGGACTCGGCGCGCTATGCCGTGTACCTGTCCCAGGGAGGACTCGGCATGCCCGACCGCGACTACTACTTCGACGGCGGCGAGCAAAGCCAGAAGCTGAGAGACGGTTACCGCAGCTACCTGCTGCGCCTGCTCGAATTGAGCGGCGACAGCGAGGATGCCACCGAAGTGGTGGCCGCAACCATCGACCTCGAGACCCGCCTCGCCGAACACCACTGGACCCGGGTGGCCAACCGTGATGCGGAGAAAACCTACAATCCGTTCAGTGGCAACGCCCTGCTGGACACCCTGGCACCGACGTGGCACACTTTTTTCGCTGATTTGGATATCAGCGGACAGCCTCACTATGTGGTGCGCCAGCCGGATTTCGTCGCTGCGCTTCACGAAATCGTCACGCAGACACCTGTGGTTCAGTGGCAGGATTATCTGAAGCTGCAGCTGCTCAATGCCTATGCGCCCTATCTGGGCACGGCTTTCGACGAGGCCCACTTCGCCTTTTACGGCAAGCTGCTGCGCGGCACCTCCGAGCAGGAACCCCAGTGGCAGCGCGCCATCAGCTATATGAACGGCGCCATCGGCGAAGCCCTGGGTGAGCTGTATGTCGAAAAGCACTTCCCGCCGCAGGCGCGGGCGCGCATGGAGGAGCTTGTCGCCAATCTCAAACAGGCCTTTCACGACGCCATCAGCGACCTGCC
>CAYXXZ010000061.1:0-11863 GCA_964469165.1 uncultured Porticoccaceae bacterium | reverse complement strand
AGGAGCTTGTCGCCAATCTCAAACAGGCCTTTCACGACGCCATCAGCGACCTGCCCTGGATGACCCCGGCCACGCGGGCACGCGCCCTGGACAAGCTGGCGGCCTTCAATACCAAAATCGGCTACCCGGACAAGTGGCGCGACTACAGCGCCCTGGAACTCGAAGCCGGCGATCTGGTGGGCAATATCCAGCGCATCAATGCGTGGCAGCACCAGCGCGACGTGGAGCGCCTCGGCGAGGCGGTGGACAGGGACGAATGGTTCATGCCACCGCAGATCGTCAACGCCTATTACAGCCCCAGCATGAACGAGATCGTGTTTCCCGCCGCTATCCTGCAGCCGCCGTTCTTCAACATGGCGGCGGACGACGCCGTCAACTATGGCGCCATCGGCGGCGTCATCGGTCACGAGATCGGTCACGGCTTCGACGATCAGGGCAGCCGCTACGACGGTCGGGGCAACCTCAACAACTGGTGGAGCGACGAAGACCGGCAACACTTCGACGCCCTGGGCAAAAAACTGGCCGCGCAGTACAGCCAGTACGAACCGCTACCCGGCCAGTTCACCAACGGCGAACTGACCCTCGGCGAAAATATCGGCGATCTCGGCGGCCTGGGCATGGCCTGGCAGGCATATCTGCTGTCGCTCGACGGTCGCGAGCCGGCGCTGATCGACGGCTACACCGGCTACCAGCGGGTCTTCCTCGGCTGGGCTCAGGCCTGGCGCGTCAAGCGTCGCGATGAACTGGTGAGCCAGCTGCTCAAGACCGGCCCCCACTCGCAACCGGAATTTCGCGTCAACGGCGTGGTGGAAAACATCGACGGTTACCACGAGGCCTTCGACACCGAACCCGGCGACGCCATGTACAAACCGCCACGCAAGCGCATCCGCATCTGGTGATCGCCCGGCGGCTTGCGAACTTGCAAACCGCCTGCTTGCGACTTCAATGTTTATCGCGCCGCGCGCATCAGCCCTGATTCCGCGCTTCCGGCAATCCGGGTATGATGGCGAGCAGATGCATTCACAGAACAAGGAGTCGGGGAGTTGATTGCCTCGCACGGTAGCGATGACCAGAAGGCAACAGTCGCGAAATCCGGCACCCTGCGCACCGTCGCGAGCGAACAGGGGCCCTGCCTTTTCGTTGCCGGCAACTGGACGCTGGCCGACTACCCGCACCTGAAGGAAGTCATCCTGGCTGACAGTCCCCCCTCTCCGGACTGCCTGGATTTCACGGCGCTGCAGCAGCTGGACACCGCCGGCGCCGCGCTCTTGTGTCGCGCCGTCGGCGCGCAACGCCTCGCCGCGCTGCTGCCCACCGCCACGGGGCTTTCTTCGGAGCTGGCGGGACTGCTGCAGGTGGTGGCGACAGCCGCCGCCACCGAAGAAGCCGCCGCGCCGCCGCCATCACACTGGCTCGACGGCGTCGCGCGTCTCGGCGAACTGATGCAACGCGGCTGGCGCAACTTTGTGGTGCTGGCCGGTTTCATGGGCCTGACCCTCACAACCCTGTGCCGCGTGGCGGTCAGGCCATCGCGCTGGCGCATCACGGCAGTGGTGGCCCAGATGCAGCAGACCGGGCTCAACGCAATGTCCATCGTCGCGCTGCTCACCTTCCTGGTGGGCGCGGTGGTAGCTTTTCTCGGCGCCACGGTGCTGGCCAATTTCGGCGCCAGTATCTATACCGTGAACCTGGTGGCCTATTCCTTTCTGCGCGAGTTCGGCGTACTGCTCACCGCCATCCTGCTCGCCGGTCGCACCGCCAGCGCCTTCACGGCGCAGCTGGGCTCCATGAAGGTGAACGAAGAGCTGGACGCGCTGCGCACTCTGGGTCTCAGCCCTCTGGAGCTGCTGGTGGTGCCACGCGTTCTGGCGCTGCTCGTCACGCTGCCGCTACTGACCTTCCTGGCCATGATCTCGGGGATCGTCGGCGGCGCCATGGTGGCGATGTTTTCGCTCGATATTTCCCTCACGCGCTATCTCACCATCGTTCATGAAACACCAGTGCGGCATTTTTTCGTCGGCATGGCAAAAGCGCCCCTGTTCGCCTTCATGATTGCCCTGATCGGCTGTCTGGAGGGCTTCAAGGTCTCGGGCAGCGCCCAGTCCGTGGGAGAGCACACCACATCCAGCGTCGTGCAATCCATTTTCGTGGTGATTCTGCTCGACGCCATCATCGCCCTGTTCTGCATGGAGATGGGCTGGTGAACGCGCCGCCACCCGCGATCGCGGTGCGCGGCCTGTGCAACCGTTTCGGCAGCAATGTCGTGCACGAAGGCCTCGACCTCGACGTCAGGCGCGGCGAAATCCTCGGTATCGTGGGTGGTTCGGGCACCGGCAAGTCGGTGCTGCTGCGCGCCATCATCGGCCTCATCCACCCCGCCGCTGGTGAAGTGCGGCTGTTCGGCGAAGACTTCCTCAACGTACAGGGCGCGCGCCGCCAGGAACTGGAACGCAACATCGGCGTGCTGTTTCAGAACGGCGCGCTGTTTTCGTCACTCACGATCACCGAAAACGTCGCCCTGCCCTTGATCGAACACGGTGGCCTGGCCCGCGACGATGCCGAACAACTCGCGCGCACCAAGCTCGCACTGGCAGGTCTGCCGCCCCACGCCGGCAACCTGATGCCGTCCGAACTGTCCGGCGGCATGATCAAGCGCGCCGCGCTGGCCCGCGCACTCGCCCTGGATCCGGATCTGCTGTTTCTGGATGAGCCCACCGCGGGCCTCGACCCCATCAGTGCCGCAGCCTTCGACCAGCTGCTGCTCACCCTGCGCGATGCCTTCGGTTTTACCGTGTTTCTGGTGACCCACGACCTCGACACCCTGTACACCACTTGCGACCGGGTGGCGGTACTGGCCCGCAAGAAAGTGGTGGTGGCAGACGAGCTTGAGATTGTCGCGGCAACCCGCGATGATTGGATCCAGGCGTATTTTCATGGCCCCCGGGGCCGGGCGGCCCAGGCCGCCGCAACATCGCAGAGGTAGGCCCCAATGGAAACCCGCGCTCACCATATTGTCATCGGCTTTTTCACCATCGCCGTGGCCATTGCCGCGCTGCTCTTCGCCCTGTGGCTGAGCAAGACCGGCGGCGACCGCGACAGTCGCCTCTACGACATCATCTTCAAGGAATCGGTGACCGGCCTGTCCATCGGCAGCCAGGTGCAATACAACGGCATCCGCGTGGGCGAAGTGACCCGCCTCGACCTCGACCGCGATGACCCGCGCAAGGTGATCGCGCGTATCAAGGTGCCCGAGAACATTCCGGTGACAGAAGCCACCAAGGCGCGTCTCACCATCGCCAACATCACGGGTTCGGCTGTCATCCAGCTGGTCAGCGGCCCGCCCGACAGCCCCAGACTCACCGCCAGGAGCGGCAAGGTACCCTCCATCGTTGCCACGCCATCGCCGTTCACCAAGCTGCGCAGCAGCAGTGAAGAACTGCTCGCCAATATTTCGCAGTTGGCGAGCAATGCCAACAAGGTGCTGTCCGATGAAAACACGCGCAATATGAGCAACATCATCGCCGACCTGGCCGCCACCACCAATGCGATCGCGGGCGAGCGCGACGCGATAAGCGGCACCTTGAATGAGCTGGCCGCCGCAAGCCGTGAGATTCATCGCGCCATGACCGAACTTTCAAGCCTGGTGGAAAAGCTCAATACGGGACTGGCCGCTCACGGCGACGATCTGGCAAACAGCGCCAAGAGCACTCTCGCCGCAATGGAGCAACTGAGCTCCACGCTCGACGGCGCGATTTCCAGTAATCAGGGCTCTCTCGACCAGGGGATTCAGGGCTTCGCGGAACTCGGCCCCATGCTTCAGGAATTGCGCACCACCATTGGCGCGCTCGGCGCGGTATCGCGCCGTCTCCACGAGGATCCCGCGCAATTCCTGATGGGCGGTGAAAAAATTCGGGAGTATCAGCCATGAGGGTATTCAAAAACCGGAGCCTCGTACTGGCAATGCTTGCCCTCGGCGGTTGTACGATATTGCCGGAAAGTCGTGAGGTGTCGCTGTACCAGCTGCCGGAGCCGTCGCTGGCCGCGGCCGGTCCGGTCACGTCGCCGTGGACCTTGCGGCTGCGCACGCCGCGCACCAGCGAAGCGCTGTCCGGAACCCGCCTGCTGGTGATGACGGACGACAACGAGCTCGCCGCCTACAGCGGCGTGCGCTGGGTGTCCACCACCCCGAGATTGTGGCTGGATCATCTCGCGCGCGCCACGGTCGCCGACGGCAGATTGAGCGCCGTCACCACCGACCGCGACAACCTGCTGGCCGACCGCGAGTTGTCCGGCATGCTGCGGGACTTCCATGTCGACTTTCGCGGCGCCGTGCCCGAAGCCGTGGTGCGCTACGATGCGGTACTGGCCGGCAGCGCATCGCGACGCATCATTGCAAGCCGCAGCTTCAGCGCGCGCGAGCCGCTCCACGGCAAGGATGCCGCCGCCATGGTGGCCGCGCTGGGCGCGGCATCGGACCGGGTAAGCAGTGACCTGCTGAACTGGATGCTGTCTGCAGAGTCAAACCCCTGAAAGGACTTCCAGAAAAACCTTGCTGTTGCCAACGACGCTTTATACCTGCCTTACCTCATGCGCACGCGGCCTGCGCCGCGGCGCGCTGGCTGTTGTCGTCCTGCCGGCGCTGGCGCTGGGTGCCGACGAAGGCCTGAAACTGGTCATCGATGGTGGCAACAACACCCTCAAGAACAATGTGCGCCACTATCTGGGCGACCTCGATCGCCTGCCCTGCGACGCCCGCGAACTGCATGTCCACAATGCCCTGTCGCGCGCCGATCCGGCAATTTCCGAAGCACTGCGCGCACTCGGCTATTACCACGGTAGCTGGAAGATCGACACATCCCGAACGCCGGCGAGAAACGGCAACGGCAAAAATGGCGAGTGCTGGCAGGTGAGCGTCGCCCTGACACCCGGCGACCCCACCCTGCTCACGGACATTCATGCCGAGATTCGCGGCCCCGGTGGCGACGATCCGGACTTCAGCAGCGTGCTCGACGATCTTCCCCTGCGCAAGGACCGCAAACTCAATCACGGCCAATACGACCAGGCCAAGCGCATGATCCAGCAGCGCGCCGCGGCACTCGGCTATTTTGCGAGCGAATATCGCGAAAGCGTGCTGCGCGTCAATCGCGAAACCCACAGTGCAACGGCTGTCCTCATCTTCGACAGCGGCCCGCGCTACCGCTTCGGCGCCATCAACTATCCCGACACAGTGTTGAAACAGTCGTTTCTCGAACGCTACCAGACCTTCGCCAGTGGCGATCCCTACGACGTCAACAAGGTAATCGGTTTCCAGAACAACCTGATCAACAGCCAGTATTTCGATATCGTCAGCGTCAACCAGCGCGAACCGGACCCGGATACCGCGACGGTGGACATCGACCTCGAACTGGCGGTGAAATCCCGCTATGAAAGCACCTTCGGAACCGGCTTCTCCACCAACCTGGGGCCCAAGGCCAGCTACGTGCTGAAAAATCGCCGCTACAACAGCGACGGCGACACCTACCAGATCTCCACCCAGTGGTCGCCGGTGGAGAGCAATGTGGGATTTCAGTATGAGCAGCCCGGCGCCGAT
The DNA here is from genome assembly GCA_964469165.1 of uncultured Porticoccaceae bacterium. Lineage (GTDB taxonomy): Bacteria > Pseudomonadota > Gammaproteobacteria > Pseudomonadales > Porticoccaceae > CAYXXZ01. Next base: position 6,273 of record CAYXXZ010000061.1, on the reverse strand, counting down.
CCCCTGCGCGAAAAAACCCTGTGGTCGGCGGGCTGGCGCCAGGAAGATTCCGACAGCGTCGACAGCACCGCCTTCCTCGGCGAAGTGTCGCGCGTCACCATGCTCGACAACGGCTGGATGCTGACCCGCTCCCTGAGCGTACTCAACGAAGATTTCCGCGTCGCCGACAGCGAAGGCTCCACCACCTCGTTCCTGGTGTACCCCGGCGTGCAACTGGCGCGCAGCCGCGCCAACGACGCCCGCTACCCAACCCGCGGCTGGCGTGTGACGGCCGGCGTCAAGGGCGCCTCGGAAGATCTGCTGTCGGACACCAGCTTTGTGCAGACCACCCTCGATGGCAAGTTCATCCTGCCGCTTGGCGGCGGGCGCCTGATCAGTCGCGGCGGGTTCGGCGCCACCTGGGTGGACGCCTTCGCCACCCTGCCCGCGTCACTGCGTTTCTTTGCCGGCGGCGACAGCAGTGTGCGCGGCTTCGATTATCAGTCACTGGGGCCGCGCAACAGTGCCGGCGAAGTGACCGGCGGCAAGAATTTGATCACCGGCAGTGTCGAGTACGATTATCTGGTGTGGGGCGACTACGGTGTGGCCGTGTTCTACGACACCGGCAGCGCCTTCGATACCAGGCAATTCAAGCTCTACGAGAGTGCCGGCTTCGGTCTGCGCTGGCTGTCGCCGATCGGTCCGATCCGCGTCGATTTCGCCTTTCCCCTCGCCGACGGCGGTTTCCGCTTCCATCTGTCGATGGGGCCTGACCTGTGAACCGCGCGGTGAAGCGCCTCACCCTGTTCGGCGCGCTGCCGCTGGTCGGCCTGCTGGCCGTGCTCGGCGCGGCCATTGCCTGGCTGCTGGACAGCGAGTCCGGCGCGCGCTGGATCGCGGCCCGTGTCCTGCCTGCGGAGATATCCTACCGCGAGCTGTCCGGAACCCTGAACCGCGGCCTGCACATCGAGGGGCTGCGCATCCGCCTCGAAGGTGTCGACGTCGACATCGGCCAGGTCGAGGGCCGCTGGCAGTTGCTCAGCGTGCTGGGCGGCCAGTTCCACCTCGAGCAGCTGACGGCCGCGGACGTCGATGTCACCCTCAAGGAAACCGACAAGCCCGAAGAGCCGCCCGGCCCCTGGCCGTCGCTGCGCCTGCCCTTTCCCGTAACCCTGAAGCTGATCGCGCTGACGAACCTGCGCATCCATCAGGGTGACAGCACCACCGAAATCCGTTCCGCGTCGCTGAGTGCGGTGCTCAGCCCCCTGCACGCCCACATCCAGCGCTTCTCGGTGGCGATGCCTGCGGGCAAAGTCAGCCTGTCCGGGCGCCTCGGCACCAGCTACCCTTACCCGGCCAACTTGGGTATCGCCTGGTGGCTGGATCAGGCGGACCAGCACTTTGCCGGCGAAGGCACCCTCAGCGGCCCCATCACCGCACTGAAAATCGAACACCAGATATCGTCTCCGTTCGTGCTGGCGAGCAAGGGCAGCGTCGACGTCCGCGCCGATCCGCAGGTGATGGCGATCGTTCCACAACAGGTGGCCTTCGCTCTCAACAACCACTGGCAGGGTCTGGATCTCACCTCCTACGGTGTGAGCGCCATCAGCGCGGGCAGCCTCGAGCTCGGCGGTACCGCATCCGATTACAGCCTGATCCTCGACACCGTTCTCGCGCCAAGCGCGGCACCCGTCACCGAGGACTCGTCTGCAGAGCAGGAAACGGCGGATGTGCTCGCCATGCTGTTGCGCGATTCCGAGTCTCCACCTCACCTGACCTTGCGGGCACAGGGCAGCCTCGAAGAGGCGCGCATCGCCAGCTTGCAGTTGGTCACCGATCGCGGCCAGGCCACGGTGAACGGCACTGTAGGCTGGGTCGATGGCATCCGCTGGGACGCGGCGCTGTCGGCAGCGGAACTGGACACCTCGATGCTCGCACCACAATTTCCGGCGCTGCTGTCGGCCACCATCAACAGCAGCGGCCAGTGGCTGGAAGGTCAGCTACAGACACAGCTGGACATCGCCAGCCTCACCGGCAAGGTGCGCGACCACTCTCTGGAAGGCAGTGGGCGGATGCGCGTTCACTACGGCGCCGCTGAGTTCGGCGCCGACATCGACGACCTCAAACTCGCCCTGGGTGCCAACAGGCTGGATGCCAACGGCGTGGTCGGCGCCACCTCCGATCTGAACTGGCGACTCAGCGCCGACAACCTGGCCGCCCTCGCACCACAAATGGGGGGACGGCTGCGCGGCGAAGGCAGTGTCAGCGGTACGCTGCAAGATATTCGCCTGCGCGCCAATCTCGATGGCGCGGATGTGCGCTTGCCCGGCGTCGGCATCGAGAGTCTGTCGCTGCGCCTGACTCCCTCCGCCGGCAACCAGCACAGCCTCGACGCCCGGATCACCGGCATCGATGGCGCGGGCCTGAACGATGCCGAACTGCGCATCGACGCACAGGGCAGCCCGCAGGATCACCGCCTGCGGGCTGCCTTCGCCGGCATGGACAATGCCGTGGAGCTATCTGTGGAGGGCGGGTACAACGCCGGCGCCTGGCAGGGCGCCCTCGCCCGGCTCGACATCAGCGAAAGTCCGATCGGCGCCTGGCACATGAGCGAGCCGGCACAGCTGCAACTCGGCGCGGAGAATGTTCGCGTCAGCGGCTTGTGCCTGGCCCAGGACGACAGCCGCCTGTGCGCCGATGTCGCCAAGCAGGGAGAAACGCTCTCCACCAAGGGTCGGATCGCGGCGCTGGATCTGGCCCTGGTCGCGCCCTGGCTGCCGCAGGAGGCCAGCATTCAAGGTCAGTTGGATGGCCGCTTCGACATCAGCGCCGACAACGGCGTATTCAACGGCAATTACAACCTGGAAAGCAGCGGCGGGCTGCTGCGCTACGAGACGGCCGGCGACGATGCCTTCGAGACGGTGTTCGACTTGACCGCGAACGGCAATGTTGCGAAAAACACCCTCGTCAACGACGCGCGACTGAGTATCGCCGACACCGGCGAAATCCAGCTGCACCTCGAAACCGGGCTCGATGCTCCCCATCGCCTCGCTGGCAACCTCAACGCACAGCTGCCGTCCCTGCAATGGCTCCAGGCCCTGACGACCGCCATCGAAGAACCAGAGGGCAGCATCCAACTGGGGCTGACCATTGCAGGAGATGCCTCATCCCCGCAGCTGACGGGTGAGGCCAGCATGCAAGACATCGCCCTCACCCTGCCCGCCGCGGGTATCCACCTCAGCGATGGCAACGGTCGTCTCACCCTGGCCGCCGATGAGCACTGGCAAATGGCGGCCAGTATCAAATCCGGACAGGAGCCGCTGGCGGTTTCCGGAGCCGGCAGACTGGGCACAGGTGCAGAAAACGCCCTCGAACTGTCAGTGCAGGGCAACAACGTGGTGCTCGTCGATCTGCCCGATACCCGGGTCGCCGTGTCGCCGGATCTGCGTGTCGCCCTGGCCGACAGCGCCCTGAGTGTGCGCGGCAACCTCGGCATTCCCAGCGCCCACCTGGTGATCCGTCCCCAGCCCGAGGGCGCCACCACGGTGTCGGCAGACGAAGAAGTGATCCCCGCAGAGGAAGTCGATGCCGCAGGCCTCGCGGTGGCAGCCGATGTTCGCATTCAGCTTGGCGACGACGTACGCCTCGAAGCCTTCGGCTTGAATACCCGCCTCACCGGCAACCTGCGCCTGCGCCAGCAGTCGCCCAACCCGCCGCGCGCCGACGGCACCATCGCCCTCGAGGATGGCACCTACGAAGCCTACGGCCAGAAGCTCGAAGTCACCCGCGGCCTGTTGTTGTTCCAGGGTGCGGTGGACAATCCCGGCCTCAACATCGTGGCGACTCGCGAAACGCCCTCCGCCACCGTGGGCCTGGAAATCGGCGGCAGCGCCCAGGACATCAAGAGCGAGGTCTTTTCCAATCCGGCCATGCCCTCCACCGATGCGCTGACGATTCTGGTCACCGGCAAACCGCTGGCCGATCTCAACGAATCCGACACCAACGCCGTCGCCAATATCGCCACATCCCTCGGCATCGCCCAGAGCCAGGGCATCACCAACCGCCTGCAAAGTGCCACCGGCCTCGACGTGGTATCCCTGCAAGGTGGCGACACCTACGTGGACAGCTCATTGGTCGTGGGCAAATACCTGTCATCGAAACTCTTCGTCAGTTATGTCCAGAACCTGTTTACCCCGCAGGGCAGCTTCGTCCTGCAATACACGCTGGGCAAGCGCCTCGGCCTCAAGGCGGAATCCGGCGAATACCAGAGCATCGATTTGCTGTACAAGATCGAGCATTGATTTTTTAGTTGTCAGTCTTCAGTTGACAGTTCACAGTTGTCAGTTAACAGGGGGGTGCCACGCTCACTGTGAACTGTGAACTGTGAACTGACACAAAACTGTCACACTCCCACGACATTATGCACCAGGCGATTTTACCCAGGACTTGCAGTCACCCCCATGAACAAAAAAGAACTCTATTTTCCCAAGGAGCTTAGCTGGCTGGCGTTCAACGAACGGGTGCTGCAGGAAGCTGCCGACACGCGCAACCCCATCATCGAGCGCGTGAAGTTTCTCGGTATTTTTTCCAACAACCAGGACGAGTTTTTCAAGGTGCGGGTCGCCGACGTGCGCCGCGCCGTAAAGCTGGAGGAAAAGACCGGCCAGGTTGGCGAGGCCGGCAAACTGCTGGCCCAGATACAGGACAAGATCGTCCAGCTCTCCAACAAATTCGACGCCATTTATGAGGACGTCCTGCGCGAACTGCAGAACAACAAGATTTTTTTCGTCACCGAGGAAACCCTGTCAGAGAAGCAAGGAAAATGGCTCGACGAGCATTTTCGCGAGCACATCCTGCCGCACCTGGTGCCCATCTGGCTGAATGAAACCACCTCTCTGGACAAGCAGCTGGACGACGAAGCCTCTTACCTCGCCGTGCAGATCAAGAAGGGCAAGAAACGCCAGTACGCGATTCTCGATATTCCCGACAGCGTACCCCGCCTCATCAACGTGCCGCCCGACCGCGGCCACGCGCGCAACTATTTCATGATGGTGGACGAAGTGATACGTCACTGCCTGGACCAGATTTTTGCACCTTTCGTGGAATACGATTCGGTGAAAGCCTGGTCCATGAAATTTTCCCGCGACTCGGAGTACGAGCTTTACGACGATCTGGATCTGAGCTTTACGGAAAAGCTCAGCCTCGGCATGAAGCAGCGCCTTACCGCGGAGCCGGTGCGTTTGAGCTACGACAAAACCATGCCCAGCGAGATGGTGGGCCTGCTGTGCGAACGCCTGCGCATCGAAAACGTCGACAGCGTCATTCCCGGCGGTCGCTATCGCAATTTCCGGGATTTCATCGACCTCAAGAATCCCGGGCGCAAATGGCTCGAAAACAAGCCGCTGCCACCGCTGCGCTGCGCTGCGTTCGACAGTCACCGCAATGTTTTCGAAGCCATGGACAAGGGCGACATCCTGCTCCACTACCCCTACCATCGCTTTTCATATTTCACCGAATTCGTGCGCCAGGCCGCCTTCGACCCGGCGGTCGTGGAAATCAAGATCAATATTTATCGCGTCGCCTACGACTCGCGCATCATCGATTCGTTGATCGACGCCTCCCGCAACGGCAAGCGGGTTACCGTCAACATCGAACTGCGCGCCCGTTTCGATGAAGAGCAGAACCTCGAACTCACGGAAAAACTCAGCGACGCCAACATCAAGGTCACGCTGGGCATCCCCAACCTCAAGGCGCACTCCAAACTCTGCGTCGTCAGCCGCCAGACGGGCAGCACCCTCAAGCGCTATGCGGTGGTGAGCACCGGCAACTTCAACGAAAGCACGGCGCGCATCTATACCGATTTCGCCCTCTTCACCGCCCACCCTGAGATCTGCGAGGAAGCGTACAGCGTCTTTCAGTTCATCGAGACGAGTTACAAACACCCACACCTTGAGCACCTCTGGGTGTCGCCACTCAATACTCGAAGCCAGATCACGCAACGGATCGACAGGGAAATCGATCACGCCAGAAAAGGTCGCAAGGGGCTCATCAGAATCAAGCTCAACAACCTGGTCGACGACGAACTCATCAGCCATCTCTACAAGGCGAGCCAGGCCGGCGTGGTGATCGAGATGATCATCCGCGGCATGTGTGGTTTGCGCCCCGGTGTAAAAGGGCTCAGCGACAATATCCGCGTAATCAGCATCGTCGATCGGTTTCTCGAACACACCCGGCTCATCATTTTTGGCAACGATGGCGAGCCGGACGTATTCATTTCCTCGGCAGACTGGATGA
>CAYXXZ010000060.1:0-18452 GCA_964469165.1 uncultured Porticoccaceae bacterium | reverse complement strand
GCTGGACGATGCCGAAGCGATCGCGCAGCGGCGAGGTCAGCAGGCCCGCGCGCGTGGTGGCGCCCACCAGGGTGAAGGGCGGCAGATCGAGCTTGATGGAGCGCGCCGCCGGGCCCTCGCCAATCATGATGTCGAGCTGGTAATCCTCCATCGCCGGGTACAGCACCTCTTCCACCATGGGGCTCAGGCGATGAATTTCGTCGATGAACAGGACATCGCCCTCTTCCAGGTTGGTCATCAGCGCGGCCAGATCGCCGGCGCGCTCCAGCACCGGCCCCGACGTCGTCTTCAGATCCGCGCCCATCTCGTTGGCGATGATGTTGGCCAGGGTGGTCTTGCCCAACCCGGGGGGGCCGAACACCAGCGTATGATCGAGAGGCTCGCGGCGTTTTTTGGCGGCGCGGATGAAGATGTCCATCTGCTCGCGCACCACGCGCTGGCCCACGTAATCGGCCAGTGTCAGCGGCCGGATGGCGCGGTCGAAGCGCTCCTCGCCGTCGCCGGCTACGGGTGAGATGACTCGATCGGATTCAATCATGGTTTATCGCAAAGGCCCCGCCGCCCTATTTCTTGAGAACGCTCTTGAGCGCGGCGCGGATCAGCGCTTCGCTGTCCGCGTCCGCGCCCAGTTCCTTGCTGGCGCGCGCGACCATGCGCGTCGCTTCCTGGGGCTTGTAGCCCAGGGCGAGCAGGGCGCTCTCCGCTTCGTCCTGCATGCTCGCCTCGGGTATCTGGTGATCGCCCTGCGCCGGCGCATCGGGAGCGCTGCCCCATTTGGCGACGCGGTCCTTCATTTCCACCAGCAGGCGCTCGCCGGTCTTGGTGCCCACGCCGGGAACCCTGGTGAGCGCGGCCAGGTCGCCGCTGCGCACGCAGCGCACGAAGTCCGCCACCGACATCCCGGACAGAAGGGCGAGCGCCATTTTCGGGCCCACGCCGCTGACCTTCACCAGGCTGCGGAACAGCGTGCGCTCTTCCAGCGTGGCAAAACCGAAGAGTTGCTGCGCATCCTCGCGCACCACGAAATGGGTGTGCAGGGTGACGTCTTCACCCAACTTCGGCAATGTGAAGAACGTGTTCATCGAGACCTGCACTTCGTAACCCACGCCCTGCACGTCCACCAGCAGGTCCGGCGCGTGTTTCTCCAGCAGAATACCCTTGAGACGACCGATCATCGTGGAATTTCCTTGAGCCTGCCCCGCGCATAGCGGGTTTTGAGTGTCACGGCACCCGTGCTTTTGCTGGCGAGGTTCACCGCGCCCAGGCGACTGTTGGCGTGACAGAGAGCCACGGCCAGCGCATCCGCCGCGTCCTCGCGGGGCGCGGCATCGAGCTTCAGAAGCCGCACCACCATATGGCTGACCTGCTCCTTGCTGGCGGCGCCAGTGCCGACCACCGACTGCTTGACGGTCTTGGCGCTGTATTCGGCCACCGTCAGCCCCGCCTGCACTCCGGCAACGATGGCGGCGCCCCGCGCCTGGCCCAGCTTGAGCGCGGCACGCGGATCGCGCGCGAAAAACACCTCTTCCACGGCCATCTCGGCGGGCCCGTAGGTGCGGATGATCTCGCTCAGATTATCGCAGATGATTTTCAGCTTTTCGGGAAGGGAAACGGGCGGCAGGCGGATGATACCGCTGGCGATATAGGATGCTTTGGAACCCTTGGCGTCGATGATGCCAAAGCCGGTCTTCAGGGAGCCGGGATCAATCCCCAGGATCAATGGCATTCGTTGCCTCTCGAACTATCTATGTGGCTATTCTCCTTGATTGGCCGGGATGTGCAAGGGGGACTGATGTGGATGGTGCTCGCAGGCACAGCACGATCTCAGCATCCATGGTGGATCCTCTACCAGCGATTGGTCGCTTGCAGGCAAGCTCCTACACGCAAGCGACCCCATCCGGAATCAGGATGTACCGGATCGAGCGTCAGACCAACACCAGATTATCCCGATGGATCAACTCGGGGTCGTCGCAGTATCCCAGCACATCCACGATCCGGGCGCTCGGCAGACCGAGGATTTTCAGCGCTTCGTCGGCATGATAATTGACCAGGCCGCGCGCGATTTCCCGTCCGTCCGGCGCGAGGCAGGACACCAGATCACCGCGCTGAAAACGGCCATGAACCGCGCTGACGCCCACCGCGAGCAGGCTTTTGCCCTGCTCCACCAGCACCTTGACGGCGCCATCGTCCAGCGTGAGGGAGCCGCGCAACTGCAACTGGCCCGCCAGCCACTGCTTGCGGGCCGCCAGCGGCTCGCTGGACGCCCGCAACAATGTGCCTACGGCTTCACCGCTGGCGACGCGGCACAGCACATCTTGTTCGCGCCCGCTGGCGATGACGGTATTGGCTCCGGAGCGCGCCGCCAGCTTGGCGGCGCGCAGCTTGGTGATCATGCCGCCGCGCCCCAGCCCGCCGGCGCTACCACCGGCCAGGCCGTCCAGCAGAGGATCGCCGGCACGCCCTTCGCTGATCAGATTGGCATTGGGATTCACCCGGGGATCCTGGTCGAAAAGGCCGCGCTGATCCGTGAGAATCACCAGCAGATCCGCCTCGATCAGGTTGGCCACCAGCGCGCCGAGGGTATCGTTGTCGCCGAACCGGATCTCGTCGGTGACTACCGTGTCGTTCTCGTTGACCACGGGCACCACACCCAGGTCGATCAAGGTCTGAAGGGTGAGACGCGCATTGAGGTAGCGCTTGCGGTTCGACAGGTCGTCGTGGTCGAGTAGAATCTGCGCCGTATGGCGGCCATACTGCTGAAAACAGGATTCATAGGCCTGCACCAGCCCCATCTGCCCTATCGCGGCGGCGGCCTGGAGCCTGTGCACGCTGTCCGGGCGGGTTTTCCAGCCAAGCCGCGACATACCCTCCGCCACAGCGCCGGAGGACACCAGCACGATTTCGATACCCTGCGCCAGAAGGCTGGCCATCTGCTCGACCCAGGCCGACATGGCGGCGCGGTCCAAGCCCTTGCCGTCCGCCGTGAGCAGGGCACTGCCGATCTTGATTACCCAGCGCTGCGCGCTGGTGACACTGACGCGTGACATATGGAACCTGTAATCAACTTCTCGTTAGTAGGTTGGGCTGAGGAGCGAAGCCCAGCAGTTTCCGTGTAGATGTACCTCGAGCATTGGGCTTCGTTCCTCAGCCCAACCGACATACTCGACTAAGGCTGGTAAACGACGTCCACGTCATCGTCGTCATCATCGTCATCCCAGTCATCGGCCTCATCCTGAAGCGCGCTGCGCCGCTGCTGGCGCAGCGCCTCGATCCTCTGCCGCGCCTCCTGTTGCATGCGGCTCTGGGTATCGCGCTCGGCGCGTGCCGCCTCGGGATCATCGTGTTCGCGTTCGCGCACCGCTTCGATGTATTCCATCGCGGCGGCGCACAGTTTATCCGTTCCCGTCTGGCTGATGGCAGCTATCCTGAACACCGGCCCCTGCCAGGCGAGTGCCGCGATCAGGGCACGGCAGCGTTCCTCGGCCTCGTCCGGCGGCAGCAGATCGATCTTGTTGAGCACCAGCCAGCGGTCGCGCTGTGCCAGGGTCGGGCTGAAGCGCTCCAGTTCCCGCTCGATGATGGTGGCGTTATCCGCCGGATCGCTGCCATCCGGCGGCAGCATGTCCACCAGGTGCAACAGCAGGCGGGTGCGCGTCAGGTGTTTGAGGAAGCGCACGCCGAGACCCGCGCCTTCGGAGGCGCCCTCGATGAGGCCCGGGATATCGGCAATCACGAAACTGCGGTAGCGGTCGAAACTGACCACCCCCAGGTTCGGCACCAGCGTTGTGAAGGGGTAGTCGGCCACTTTGGGACGGGCTGCGGAAACCGCGCGAATCAGCGTCGATTTTCCCGCATTCGGCATGCCGAGCAAGCCGACATCAGCGAGCACCTTCATTTCCAGGCGCAGGTTGCGCGCCTCGCCCTCGCTGCCGTTGGTGGTCTGGCGCGGGGCGCGGTTGACGCTGGATTTGAAGCGGGTGTTGCCAAGGCCGTGAAAGCCGCCCTGCGCCACCTTGAGAAGCTGGCCGTGTTCCGTCAGATCGCCGATGATCTCCTGACTGTCATCGTCGATCAGCGTGGTTCCCACCGGCACCTTGAGGATCAGATCCGCACCGCTTTTGCCCCGGCAGTTCGCGCCGCGCCCACCTTCGCCGTTCTCGGCGCGGTAGACGCGCTGATAGCGGTAGTCCACCAGGGTATTGATGCTGTCATCGCCCTCGATGAAGACACTGCCACCGTCGCCGCCGTCGCCGCCGTCGGGACCGCCCATGGGAATGTATTTTTCCCGCCGAAAACTCAGACAGCCGTTGCCGCCCTTGCCTGCAAACACCTTGATGGATGCTTCATCAACGAATTTCACGGGAAACCTCTTCTGCTCTCACCTGCGGCAATTGTAACGCGAGATGAGTGATGCCATAAAAAAAGCCCCGCGTGCGGGGCTTTTTTTCGATGATGCGGAGTATTACGCGGTAACGATATCCACATACTTGCGATTGCCAGCACCGCGGGTCGTGAACTTGACCTGACCATCGGTGGTTGCAAACAGCGTGTGGTCGCGACCCATGCCAACGTTCACACCGGCGCGGAAACGTGTGCCGCGCTGACGAACGATGATGCTGCCCGCGGAAACCTGCTCGCCGCCGAAGGCTTTGACGCCAAGGCGTTTGCTTTCTGAGTCGCGGCCGTTGCGTGTACTACCGCCAGCTTTCTTGTGTGCCATGATTCATTCTCCTCGGATTATGTATGCCGTATCAGCCGCTGATGCCGGTGATCTTCACCTCAGTGAACCACTGACGGTGACCCTGCTGCTTGCGGGAATGCTTGCGGCGGCGGAATTTGATGATGCGGATCTTGTCGCCACGACCGTGACTGACAACCTCGGCACTGACCTTGCCACCTTCGACATAGGGCGCGCCAACCTTGACGTTGTCGCCTTCGCCGACCAGAAGAACCTTGTCGAAATCGATGGTTTCGCCGGTAGCGACATCCAGCTTTTCGAGGCGCAGGGTCTCACCCTCCACCACGCGGTGCTGTTTGCCACCGCTTACAATAACTGCGTACATAATCTGCTCCAGTATTCAGACAGCTTTTCTACTCGCTCCACGCTGCCGGTGCAGGTGGGCCGTGTTATGAGGGCGCGGATTCTATATGAGTGGCCAACGCAACGCAAGACATTCGCGCCCCTTTCTCGTCATACCTCGCCGAGGCCGCAGTCACAGCTTTTTATAGCATTTGTTATAGTCTATGATTGATCGCTGTCCTATAACCCCGCCCCCGGGCATACCCGCAAAATGCCGCAGGAACAGGGGGCTCCAGCTTCGGATCGCACCAAGATGAACAAAGTCCTCGAAAACATTCGTGTCCTCGACATCACCCGCTATGTCGCCGGCCCCATCTGCGCCGCGCAACTCGCCGACCTGGGCGCCGACGTGATCCACGTCGAAAACGTGGGCGGCGGTGAAGACCGCACCCCGCTGCCCATCGACCCGGAATACCCCGCCGGTGTCGGCTTCGTCCAGTGCAACCGCAACAAGAAGGGTCTGAGCCTCGACCTGACCAGCGACAAGGGCCAGGAAATCCTCCACAAGCTCCTGGAAAAAACTGACATCCTGGTAGCCAACATGCCGCAGAAGGCTCTCACCAGCCTGCGTATCGATTACGACATCGTGCGCAAGGTGAAGCCGGACATCATCTTTGCCCACATCACTACCTTCGGCAACGAGGGCCCGTACGCCAACCGCACCGGCTTCGACGCCATCGCCCAGGTCATGTGCGGCGCCACCCACCTGTCCGGCTGGGCCGCGGAACCCATGAAAAGCGCTGCCGCCTGGGTCGACATGACCACCGGCAACCACGCCACCATCGGCATTCTCGCCGCACTGCTTTACCGCAATACGACAGGCAAGGGCCAGAAGGTCGAAATCAACCTGCTGCAATCCGCCATGTCGGTCACCAATTACTTCCTGATGGAAGAGGAGCTCACCGACATGGGCCGTGTCGGCATCGGCAACCGCGCCCCGTCCGGCGCGCCCTGCGACCTCATCCACACCAGGGACGGCGCCTTCTATGTCGCCATCCTCGGCAATCCCATGTTCAAGCGCTTCTGCGAGATGATCGGCAAGCCCGAGCTGACCAGCGACCCGCGCTTCGCCAGCGACGAATTGCGCGCCGACAACGGTGTGGTGCTGAGCGAAATGGCAACCGCCTGGGCAGCGGACAAGACCACGGACGAGGCGCTGAAAGTTCTCGCCGAATTCCGCCTGCCCGCAGGGCCCATGCTGACACCGCGCCAGGTTCTCGACGACCCCCATGTGCGCAGCGCGGGCTTCCTGAAGAATATCGACGTTCCCGGCCTCAAGAAGCCGGTACCCTACATCACGCCGGCCTACCGCCTGAGCGAGTCGCCCGCCACCATCGTAAGCGGCCCGCCCCTGCCGGGGCAGCATACCGACGAGATTCTCGCCGAACTGGGTTACGGCGCTGCGGAAATCAGCGAGCTGCGCAACAGCGCAGTGGTGTAAGCAATCCCCGAGGCCGGCCACGGTGCCGGCCTCTTTGTTCCTCTCTCTGATGTCATCTCGGTTCCACAGGGAATCTGTATGAAAGCGGCAGTACTCAACCAACTTGGCGACATTCCTTTCTACGGCGAGATCGCCAAACCCACCCCTGGTACCTCAGAGCAAGTGCTCATCGCCGTGGAAACGGCAAGCATCAAGCAGCTGGACAAGCTCAAGGTCAGCGGCAAGCACTACACCGGCTTCGCCAGCTTTCCCACCACCGTGGGCGTCGATGGCGTCGGTCGCCTCGACAACGGCCAGCGCGTCTACGCTACAGGTATCACCGGCATGATTGCCGAGTATGCGCTGGCGACCAGGGAAAACTGCATTCCCGTGCCCGATGACCTGAGCCCGGAAGTGGCCGCTGTTTTGCCCAATGCCCTGCTCGGCTCCGACGCCGCTCTCATATGCCGTGGCCACATGCAGGCCGGCGAGGTGGTGCTGATCAACGGCGCGACGGGCGTGTCGGGACGCATGGCGGTGCAATCCGCCAGATTGCGTGGCGCCAAGCGCATCATTGCCACTGGGCGCAATCCCCAGGCGCTGGATTATCTGAAAACGATTGGCGCGGATGTCTGTATTTCGCTGCGCGACGACGAGCAATCCATCCTCGCGCAATTGGCGCAAATCCAGCAGGAAACACCGATCGATCAGGTTCTGGACTACCTTTGGGGCCAGCCAACGGCGCTGCTGTTGCAGGCTTTCGCCACCTGCTGCCCGCAGCCGGTGAATGTCATTACCATCGGACAGATGGCGAGCGCCACCCTCGAATTGCCATCAGCCATTTTGCGCAGCAAGCCTGTCAACCTGCTGGGATCGGGATTCGGCAGCATCAGCGCCGCGCAGATGAAGCATTACAACCACACCCATTTGCCGCAACTGTTTGCACAGGCAGCGCAAGGTAAATTGAGCGCCGACTACGAAGCATATCCACTCACCGAGGTGGCGGCGGCCTGGCAAGCAACGCCGGCGCCCGGTGCGCGCATTGTCATCAAAGTTTCCTGATATTTTTGCAATTATAGTTGCGGTCGAAGTTACTGAAGACTGTCGTCAGGCCTCTGCGTTTCGGGCATGCGGGCCGTCAAGAACTTGTGCGAGGCGTGCCCCCTGTAATGCCGGCACTGTGCAAAACGCATAATTCGCTTTACCGCGTCTCGAAAATGAGACACGACCAGGTGCATGTGCAACAATGCCTGCGCGAGACGCGATACGGCGACCAAAGCGTCGCCTCATTACAGATAAACTTAATCATGGGAGTCAAACATGAGTCTGCAAGGAAAAGTTGTATTGATCACCGGTGCCGCCCAGGGGTTTGGCCAGGTCATCGCCCTATCCTGCGCCCGCAGTGGCGCCACTATCGTCGCCTGCGACCTGGATAGCTGCGAGGCAACCGTCAAAGCCGTGGAAGCGGAAGGTGGCAAGGCCCTCGCACTCTCTTTCGATGTCACCGACTATGGCGCCTGCGAGGCCGCCGTGGGCCAGGCCATCGACGTTTTCGGACGCATCGACGCGCTGGTCAACAACGGTGCGCTTTACGGCTCGCTGCATATCGCGCCCTTCGAGCAGATCGATCCCGACGAATGGGATCTGGTGATGAAGGTCAACGTCAAGGGCGTGTGGCACATGTGCAAGGCCGTCACTCCTCACATGCGCGCAGCCAAAAATGGCAGCATCGTCAATATTTCCAGCAACTCGGCACTTATCGGTCCGCCGATGATTTGTCACTACGTCACATCCAAGGCTGCACTGTTCGGCCTGACCCGCACCCTGGCCACGGAATTGGGGCCGGACAACATTCGCATCAATGCCGTATGCCCGGGCGCGATGAATACCGCCGGCAGCCACAGAATTGCCGGCGATATGCTCAAGGATATGGTGGAAGCCTCTCCCGCGCGCCTCAAAACCTTTCTCGAACCCGAGGACGTGGTCGGCACCGTGAAGTTCCTGATTTCCGACCACAGCGCCATCATGACCGGCCAGACGCTGGCCGCCGATGGCGGGATAGCCATGCTGTAACATCACGCTTGCGTTGCGAACGAATCGACAACACAGGTCGTGAACGGGCGATAAGCCGTAAACTTCCCGTTGGGCTCTGTCTCGGCTTTTGCAGAGTCCGCTCCTGAGTTTATGGCTTGCCGCCCTTTTATTTTGCCGCCATCACGCAGCACCGCCGCCCGAATTCACTTCCGCCATGAAAACCGGCTTATTCCAAATTTTATTCAAGCAGTGTTTTTTCAGCGCTACAGCTTATAGCGCATAGCCACGGCAAAACATTTCCTCGCACGGCCCCCTCATCTCACCCACACCACTTCGTTGATCTGCGTCATAGTGCGCTTCTTCGTCCAGTGATTTGATAGCGCTGTACGGAGGAGACAACCTATGAAAGCACAAGCCACAATCACTCCCGTTCGGAGCAGATCCGAATCCCAGGGCGAAGGACTGGTCGACATCGACCGCAACAAAGGCCGCTTCCGGGTCAACCGCGCAGCCTACAAGGATCCCGACGTTTTTGAATTGGAGAAAAAGAAAATTTTCGACAAATGCTGGCTTTATGTCGGCCACCGCTCGGAAATTGCCAATCCCGGCGATTATGTAGTGCGCGAAGTTGGCGGTCGTGACATCATTTTCACCCGCGACCGCAAGGGCGAAGTGAACACGCTGATCAACGCCTGTACCCACCGCGGCGCCACCGTTTGTCGCGAGAAAAAAGGCAGCGCGCGCTCGTTCACCTGCCCCTACCACGGCTGGACGTTCGACAATACAGGAAAACTGCTGTCGACCTTTTCCAATGAAGGGTATCGCGAAGACCTCAACGAGGACGGTCGCCTCAATTTGCCGAAACCGGCCAGGCTCGAGCACTACCGAGGCTTTTATTTCATCAACTTCAACCCCAAAGCGATCTCGCTGTCCGACTACCTTGCCGGTGCCAAGGACGTCATCGACTCCTATTGCGATCAGGCTGCAGAAGGTGAGGACGGGCTCTACGTGGTGAAAGGCGAGCATGCCTATTCCATTCGCGCCAATTACAAATACCTCGTGGAAAACAGCTACGATGGTTACCACGTGATCCCCACCCACATCAGCTATCTCGAATACCTCAAGGATCGCGCCGCGAATGCTGGCGCGGAAGAAGACGTCAATGTCGTCGCCAAGGCCGGTGCCAACTTCCGCAGCACCGGTAAAACCCGCTGCCTTGGTCACGGCCACGCCGTGCTCGACTCCCGCGTGCCCACCGGGCGCCCAGTGGCGGATCCGCTGGAGCGCTGGCCTGACAAAGTGAAACAGCAGGTCAACGAAAACCGCAAGCGCCTGGAAGAACGTTACGGTGAAGAGTACGCAAGCTATCTGGCCGAACTGCAGAAAAACCTGGTGATTTTCCCCAACCTGGTATTCAACGACAACGTCGGCCTCACCATCCGCGTCATCAATCCGGTGAGCCACAATGAAATCCATGTCCGCGCCTGGGGCCTCGGCCATACCGGCGAACCGCCCGAACTCAAGGCCATCCGCATGGACAACTTCAGCAACTTCCTCGGCCCCGCCGGTTTCGGTTCTGCCGACGACATCGAAATGCTGGAACTGTGTCAGCGCGGTATCGAGAACTCTCCCACCGAATGGTCGGAGTATTCGAAGGGCATGAACGTCGACGCACCGGATCTGCGCCTGCAGGAAGGCGCGCCCGACGACGAATGCCAGATGCAGGCGTACTGGACCCAATGGGATCGCGTAATGCGCGATATCGACACCTTTGAGCAGGAATAACGGAGCAAGTCATGATCACCCAAGATGTCATTCGTAAAATCGAAGTCGAAAACTTCTTGTTCCGGGAAGCCGAGCTACTCGACAGCTGGCAGCTGCCCGAGTGGACCGAGCTGTACACTGACGATGCCCGTTACGAAGTTGCCTCACTGAGTGCCGATGATCCATGGAATGCAGATCCACACGACTCCATCTTCCTCATTTCCGATGATTCCGAGGAACTGCGTCTGCGCGCCAACCGGCTGATGAAGAAAAGCGCCCACTGTGAATTTCCACACTCGAAAACCCGCCACCTCATAAGCAACGTGCGTGCCTATGAGGAAGACGGCCACACCAAGGCGCGCGCCAACTTCGTTACCTACCGCACAAAGAGCGGCAAAACCTCCAGATACATGGGCGAAATGCACTACGTTCTGGAGCGCCAGGGCGACGATTTCAAAATTCGCCACAAGCGCTGCGTGATGGATCTGGAAACCCTCAATGACCAGGGCCGTTTGACCATCATCCTCTGAAAAGCATTGCCCATCCTGTGCCCCCGCCAGCTACGCTGCCGGGGGCTTTTTTTATGTCTGCAGGTTGAAGGTAAAAAACCCCGGAGGTTGCACACAAACTTGCAATCTAGGCCACGTATTTGTGGATCTACGGCCGCCACCTTCAAGTGGACAGGGGCAATTCATGAAACCGGCTTTATCGGTTCGCGCAATTGCCCCTACGGAATGCAGCGCGCAACGAGAGATATTCTTTTTAATTTTTCTCCTCAGCAAATGCCGCAACAGGTAGTCCGCAATCCAAATGAGAGCGCCGCAATCAGTGCGCCTCGTTGCTGAATCGCTGGTAAAAATCCAAGCCGGCCAAATTTGTATCAAGCCTGTCCTGCTCTGCGACATCAATCCATGCCTGCCCAAAGAATACACGGGTTAGCATATATCTCAAGTCCCAGCCTGTTGAAACCAACTATCCCGGTCAATCACGACTGGCCCTGGGTAATGGTCTTTTCAAGCGCAATCCAGATCAAACCCCTTCCAAGCAACTGTGGAGCCTGACGTGAACAACATCAACATTCCCAACAACATCAGTGAAATCGATCACCTCTGGCTAACCGTCGTGTTGTCGCAATCATTTCCAGGCACGGAAGTCCGCTCTGTACATATAGGCACTGTAATCAACGGCACTGCAACCAAAGTGCGACTGTTGCTGACCTATAACGAAGATGGGCATCGACATGGCCTGCCTCCCACCATGTGGTTCAAAGCCGGTCTCGAAGCCCACAGCGAAGAGCATTCAGCGATATATACAGGAGAAACCCTGTTCTACAAACACCTGGCAGCGGACCTCGATATCGGTTTACCCATCGCTTACTTTGCTCATGTCGACGCCAGAACGGGGCGATCCGTTTTGCTTCTGGAGGATCTCCTTGCCCGCAACGCCGTTTTCCTGAGTGCAGCAACGGCCATCAGCCTCGAACAGGCCGCAAGCGTTGTGGAAAGACTGGCCAAGCTCCACGCCAGATACTGGAATCATCCACATCTGCAAACACTGGACTGGTTGAAAAAAGGCGATTCATTGCTATTTGACGTTTCATCCAGCTACCTGTTCGAAGCGGAAAACTGGCAGCGAGCTCTCGGCTTGCCAAGAGGGCAATTTATCAAAGAAAAATTCAGCGACCGAAAAAAAATGCGTGAATTGATGTTGCACCAATTGCACTACGACCGCACCCACGCCCACTGCCTGATACATGGAGACGCACATTGTGGCAATCTCTACCTGAGCCGCGATGGAAGTCCCGCCTACATTGACTGGCAAGTGGTCATGCGAGGGCATTGGGCTCACGATATCGCCTATTTCATCTGTAGCTCTCTGAGCCCTTCCGACCGGCGCCACGGTGAAAGCGATCTGATCGATCACTACCTGGCCGTTCTCGGTGAACAGGGCGTGACATCGCCGGGTTTTGACACTGCCTGGCTCGAATATCGCCGCCATGTCTTTTACAACTTCGTCTGGATTCTCTGTCCCCCGGAATGGCAGCCAGAGGAGGTATGCATTCCCTGCTCGGAACGCGCCTGCATCGCCATTGAGGACCTGGACGCCGCAGGGGCCTGGTCAGAGCCCAGCCAACCATGACCCCATCGTCCCGGACCAGAGAATGATTTCGGCATTTGGCAAGAAATGTAACTTTCTTGTCTACATCTATCACAACACGCCAGTTAACGGTACACGCCTCAGCTTATACGATGTGCAGCCAGCCAATACAGAATCACAACGGGCTTATTCATATCATAAGCCGGAAATAATACAGGGGGAAACATGACTGCATTCACCAACAAAATATGGCCAACAGCCGTTGTCAGCATCGCGATCTGGGGTACCGCCCCCGCGCTGGCACAAATCGAGGAAATCATAGTAACCGCTCAAAAGCGCTCCGAAAGGGTCCAGGATGTTCCCATCGCCATCAGCGCATTTTCAGGAGATGGTCTCGAAAAGGCGGGTGTCAACAACGCCGACACCCTGTCACAGGTTGTACCGGGATTACAGTTTGGTCGACAGGTAGGTTCCAGTGTGCCTTACTTGCGAGGTGTAGGTACCCAGCAGGCGGCTGGGGGCGAAGAAGGCAGTATCGCCACCTATGTGGACGGCGTTTATCGTCTCTCACCTTATTCCGTCATCCAGTCATTCAACAACATCGAACGC
Source organism: uncultured Porticoccaceae bacterium (assembly GCA_964469165.1). Taxonomy (GTDB): domain Bacteria; phylum Pseudomonadota; class Gammaproteobacteria; order Pseudomonadales; family Porticoccaceae; genus CAYXXZ01. The sequence goes on along the minus strand of CAYXXZ010000060.1, from coordinate 5,448 downwards.
ATCGAAGTGCTCAAGGGGCCGCAAGGAACACTCTTCGGCCGCAATGCCACGGGCGGGCTCGTTCACATCATCACCAAAACACCACAGGCCGAGACGGCGGGAAATCTGTCGATTTCCTACGGAAGTTACGACACATTCGCCGCCGGGTTCTATGGCACCACGGCAGTGGTCGACAACCTCTACACGGATCTCGCCATCACGTTCAGCGACCAGGGAAAAGGCTACGGCAAGAACAGGTTTACCGGCAACGACGCCAATAAAAGTGAAGAATTCGGCATCAGAAACAAATGGCGCTGGGACACCAGCGACAATACCGACGTCACGCTTGCAGTTGACTATACCGATATGGAGTCGAGCATCAGCATCGCACGTCAGCCAGCACCCGGTTCCCTCGGCGTTGATGGCCAGGTCGTCTTCGCAGGCTGTATCGCGGGGCTTGGCGGCAACCCAGGCAGCCCATCTCCTTCCGAAGCCGGGATCTGTGCGCCCGTTGCTGCGGCGAATGCCACCGTAAACACCGGCGATTTCTACGACATCAATTCCGATACCGACCCCTATTACGAAGCCGAAGATTATGGAATACAGCTGGAAATAAGGCATTCCCTCGACACCCTGGACGTCATCTCCATTTCATCGTATCGGGAGAACAAGGCGTCACAGATTCTTGACCAGGAGGGCAGTATCCTGCCAGTCATTTATGCGCCTCTTCAAAACCGTGCAGACAGCTTGCAGCAGGAGTTTCGCCTGGAATCCAGCAACCAGGAAGGACTGCGCTGGATTGCAGGGCTCTACTACCTGGATAGCCAAACCAGCTACGACACGTTCAATCTGAGTGGCTTCGGTGTTGCTGGCCTGGTGCCAAACGCCATTGCCTACCAGGCGGATCCGGCACAGGAAACAACATCCTACGCTGCATTTCTGCAGCTGGATTATCAACTGACGAGCAAGACCAATGTTACCGCCGGCTTCCGCCTGAGTCACGACAAGCGTGAATACAGCGCTTCCCATCAGATCGTTCTCGGCGGCCCTGCGGGTCCATTTTTCACCTCATTGAGCGACTTCCATAGCGCCGAGTACGTGCCGATCCCGATCACAGCGGATGGCGCCATGGTTTTGAGCGATCAAAAATCCTGGACGGAACCGACCTGGCGCACCTCCATCAATCACCAGTTCACTCGCGACCTGATGCTTTACGCCAGCTACAACCGCGGATTCAAAAGCGGCCTCTACAATTTACCCAACCCATCCAATCCGGGCCCGGTTGACCCCGAATTTCTTGACGCTTACGAGATCGGCTTCAAATCCATGTGGTTTGAGCATAGATTGCAGATCAATGGCGCCGCGTTCTACTACGACTACAAGGATCTGCAACTAAACTCCGCCGCTGTCGGTTCCACTCTCACTCTGAATGCCGGTGAAGCGGAAATCCATGGCGCCGAGTTCGACATCATCGCCTTGCCCATCGACAATCTTGAACTGCGCCTGGGTGTTTCCTACCTGCATACCGAATATACATCCTTTGACAACGCCCCCTTCTTCACTCCCACGGGATTTGGCGGCAACTTTGTGTATTCGGGCGACGCAAAGGGCAACAAACTGAATCGCTCGCCAGAGTTCACCGGCAATCTTTCCGCCACCTATGAGGCCGCTACCGAGCTGGGCCTGGTGACGGTGTTTGGCAATATCTATTATAACGACGGGTTCTACTGGGAACCTCAAAACAACACAGAGCAGAAATCCTATACCCTGCTCAACGCCGGCATAAGCCTGACTCTGCCAGGAGATAACATAACTTTTACCCTTAAAGGGGTTAATCTCTCGAACGAAAAATATTCCTATTATGACGATGTGGCCACCTTCGGAAGCGCCGTTTCATCCGCGGAGCCCCGAACCTATCACGCAAAGATCGAGTATGCGTTCTAGAGGTATGGTAAGACGATCATCCAACGGCCAAAACTTGTGGCCTTGAATATCACCCTGCGCAATCGGTATTCAAGGCCTTTGGTCAGGCACTGGCCTTGGCGACACCCTGGCCAGCGAGCCAGCCCGTTACAGTCATCCCCGTCCATTCCTTGAAGGCTCTTCTGAAACTGCTTGCGTTACTGTAGCCGAGAACAAAGGCGATCTCCTTTACCTCCAATGTCTGCTCTTTCAAGAGCTCGAACGCATAATCCCTGCGATAATCATTCAGCAGCTGCTGATAACTGTAACCCTCCTCGGCCAGCCTCCTGTGCAGGGAGCGAACACTCATGCCAAGCTTTGCGGCCGCATCACGTTCGCTGGGGATCACGCCGCGAGAAGCCAGGAAAAGCGCCTTGATCTTACTGGCATAGGGCGCTCCCGCACTTATATCCTGCAATATCCTCACACAATGCTTTTCACATATCGACAAGACTTCCTGGTCCGCACTGGCAACACGCCTTGTGTAGAAACGCCTGTCCATGACTACCCGGTTCCGCGAACAATTGAAACGAACAGGGGCATCCAGCCAGCGGGAATAAATGCCCGGATCCGGAGGAGCTGATACTGTCATTTCATAGCGGATAGTAGCGAAATCGGCGCCCACACAGTCTCGCCCCAAAGGCACCTGGCTACTGATCGCATCCTCCAGAACAAATCGCAACACCTTTTCTGGCATCGGGAACCGCGGAGTCATTTCCAGGACCCAATATTTTCCTTCCAGCCTGGAGGTAAATTTCAACGGGTGGCCAACAATCTCTGAATACTTCACCCAGAAATCGACCAGCTCACTCATGGAAGGCGAGCTCAACAATGCATGCCCTACGATACCCAGATCCAGTTGTCGCGACCTTGCACCATTGCGAAGAGGAAATTCGGGAGAACAGTACTTTTGAAGCGCAGACAGGACGGCAACCGCGCACCCATAACTGATCAAGGAATTCGGCTCGTTCAGATCATCAAAACTCATGGAGACGGATGCCAATATCGCATCAACATCGACGCCATCATCTGCGGCGGCCTTTACGAAGCAAGCAATTTTTTTCGATCTGATCATTTATTCTTTCCATCCCGAGAGAGATTGGCGCAATTAACAACCCGAGCATCACAAGTTTATATTTTCTCTGACGGTATTTCGGTGAGCAATGTTTTCCGAATAGCAGGCTCTGGCTTCAGGGGGAATTTTCAAACAGCATTCACGATCAGGGCCGGCTACCTACCGTGGCCGATATTGTATCAACCATGGCACTCGTTGCAATATCCAAACCTCCATGTGATGTCTGCCATGGCTTATCATGGCTATCGACTCCGAACAGCTCCCAGGGCAAAGACCATGCAATTCACAGACACCAGCAGTTTACTGATAGTCCGATCCTACGAAGTCCTCTCGCTGGCACTTTTCATCTACGGTGCTTATTATGTTTGGAGATCACGCAACCCATTATATTACGGCGTTTACTCTGGCACAGCCATTGGCGGTGCTGTTTTCGAATGGGTGTTCGACAGCCGTTATTTTTTCAGGCTTACCGTAGATGAAAGGTTCATCCCGGCATGGACTATGGATGGCGTCGGCGCACCGGCTGCCATGATCTTTTTTTACGCCTTTTTCTTTGGAATACCAACGCTCATCATTCTGAAGAATCATGAAAGGCTGACAGGAAAATTCGGCGCCAAAGGGCCGGTTTATATTTTTCTGCTGCTGGCCATCTTTGGAACTCCATTGTTCGAATGCATCAATACGAGCATTACTCACATATACCAATACCATCAGGAGGAAAGATATTTATTCTGGGGCATGCCCTGGTCGAATTTCTGGTTTTCTGCAGCGATGTTCCTTTTCCCCTATTTCGGCCTCCTCATGTCGAAGACTATCCTCGTCGCCCTCGACAGACGTCCGAAAGGTGATCCTCGCCAATATACGCACTATGCCTTCGTTCTTGGTTTTGCTTCCATAATCACGGGTTTCTTTATAGCCTCCACACTGAATGGCGTCTGGTATGCGTGGGCCGAGCCCTGGACGTATAGTCACAGGCCTTTCTGACACAATAAATCCGGGACTGAATTATGAGCAAGGTAATTATCGTTGGAGCGGGTATCGGCGGCGTTTCTGCAGCCCATCGCCTGCAGAAGAAGGGTCACGACATCACCCTCTACGAAAAAGCGGACTTCGTCGGGGGAAGAATGAAAAGCGTCTCTCTTGACGGATTCAAGATCGATGTGGGTGCCGGCATTCTACCGGGAGCCTACACGGAAACTCTTCAGTTGATTCGCGAAGCCGGTCTCGGCGACATGATGGAAACCGTGAAGGGAAATTGCATCTTCCTCCGCGACGGCAAGGAGTATGCGCTCGATATGGCGGCAATGGCCACATCCATGCTGAAAACCGGCCTCATCAGCTGGCGCAGCAAGCTGAGCCTGGCAAAGCTGGGCCTGAGTATCTGCTGCAACTACGGCAGACTGACATTTCACAACGGGGGCCTCGCGGCAGGGCTTGATAGCGAATCGGTTGCCGATTATTGCCGGCGCAACTTTCCCTCCGAAGTCAATGATTATCTTCTGGGCCCTTTTGTTCGCACCATGTATCTGCACTCCCCCGAAGAAGCGCCTCTTGCGGAACTTCTCTGGTGCATGAAAAATCTGACCGGCCAGCCTTTCAGTCTGACAGGGGGAATGGACGCCCTTGCGAGGAAGCTTGCCGAAGGGATGGATATCAGGCTCAACACAGCCGTAAAAGAAGTAAGAAACTGTGGAACCCATGTCGAGGTCGTCATTTGCCACGACGGCTTGGAGCGGGTTGAAAGCGCAGACTACTGTATCATCGCCACGGACGCTCCATCACTCTACGGTCTCTACGCAAGCGGTTTGACAAAACGTCAGCGGGCCTACCTGGAAAATCTCAGATACAGCAGGGATATCGTCATCACCTTCTGTCTCGACGCAGAACCCGCCATTGATGCAATTTTGGTGCAGGTACCCGAAGATGTCGATCCGGAGCTTGCGGCACTGGTCATCGACAACAAAAAGGGCGAAGGCAGGGCTCCTCCAGGCAAGGGCATGGTGACAGCGCATTTCATCCACGGCTGGGGAGAGCGAATGTTTTCAGAGAGTGACGAAGTGATTCTTGAAAGCGCCCGCGCCAAGGTTGCGCGCATCATTCCCGAAGTTGCCACAAATCTTGAGACTTACCACATCGAACGCTGGCACAAGGCTGCCACACTGGCGGAATGTGGCACCTTCGAAGCCCTGACGGGTTTCATGGACGATATCGATGCACAGTCCAGGGTACAGCTCTGTGGGGACTACATGTCACTGTCTTCGGTAAACGTTGCCGTCGTTACCTCACGTATCGCAGCCGACAATATTTTGTCGCTCGCCCCCACCTGACAGCGGGGCATCTGGCACAGTGCCGTCAGCCGCCGCTGCAAGGGGCAAGCCCTAGGAGCCTGCGCGGCAGAAACAGATTTGCACTGCTGACAGGTGCCACGGCTA
>CAYXXZ010000059.1:0-19152 GCA_964469165.1 uncultured Porticoccaceae bacterium | reverse complement strand
CATTCATTTTGCATTAATCGTCGATACTTTATTTAGTGTGAACAGGCCCTAGTATCTATTATGAGGTCGAAGACCTCATTAACGTACTGTTAGCTCTACGAAGCAGTCAATCAACCAAAGGAAATTTAATGCCTATTGAAAATGAGTTAAGAGCACTGGCAAAAGCGTACTCAGATCAACTGAGTAAGCAGATCGATGCGCGCGTAGCCGAAATGGAGGAAGATGATCAGTCTCATTTCCTGATCTATCGTGTTCTAGGTGTCACGACCAAAGAAGGAAAAATGATCGATATTTATCAAAATAAGGGGCGATTTCTGTACAAGTATGCAGGTTCCTTTCTGGAGGAAGCCACTAAGCTATGTTTTAAACATAAATTTCCTGATTCTGGAACAGTGAAAATTCCTAATACCATAGGACAGCGACCAAAAACATTCGAGATTGATTGTCTTGTTGATCCGGATGCGATCGAGATCAAATGGCGAGATGCAACAACCGATGGCGATCATATTAACAAAGAGCATACTCGCATAAAGGTGATTTCGGCAGCAGGATTTAAGCCTATAAGAGTAATGTTCTACTATCCAAATCGAACCCAGGCAAAACGAATACAAGATACACTGGAAACGTTATATAAAGGCATTGGCGGAGAGTACCATTGGGGAGATAATGCTTGGGACTATGTGAAAAACAGAACAGGGTTTGATTTAAAAGCCTTGCTTGAAAGAATTGCAGAAGAAAATGCGCACGAAGATGAGTGACTTTGTTAATAAAATACATTTGGGTGATTGCCTTGATATTTTGAGGTCAATAGAGAAGCGCTCTATTGACCTCATTTACCTTGACCCGCCTTTTTTTACTGAAAAAAAACACAGACTAAAAACCAGAGATCGAAGCAAGGAGTTTAGCTTTGATGATATTTGGGGTTCCGATCTTGCATATGGTGAATTCCTATTTGAGCGGATATCGCTCATGAGGGAAGTATTGAAAGACACTGGGTCTATCTTTGTTCACTGCGATAAAAGTGGCGAACACATTGTGCGCGCCATCTTAGATAACGTATTTGGCTCGGAGAACTTTCAGTCTGAAATTATCTGGAGTTACAAAAGATGGTCTAACTCCAAGAAGGGGCTTCTGCCAAGCCACCAAAACATATATTTTTATTCAAAAACTGATAATTTCAAATTTAACATGATGTTTACTGCGTATTCTGAAACAACAAATATAGATCAGATACTTCAGAGTAGAACTAGAGATGAGCACAATAAGTCTGTCTATGACATGCATGAAGATGGTCAGTTTAAGCACGGCAAAGAGAAAGTTGGCGTTCCGCTGAGTGATGTTTGGGAGATTCCATATTTAAACCCGAAAGCCAAAGAACGTGTCGGGTATCCGACACAAAAGCCTTTACTGTTGCTGGATAGAATAATTGAGCTAGTAACGGATAAAGATGATTTGATTTTAGACCCCTTTTGTGGCAGTGGTACTACCTGCGTAGCAGCTAAACTAGCTGATCGAAAGTACATAGGGATTGATAAATCTCAAGATGCTGTTGCGCTGTCGAATAGTAGGATTTTGAACCCCGTAAAAACTGAGTCAAATCTATTAAAGAATGGCAGGGATTCATACGTTAATTCAGACAAAGAAGCACTAGGTCTGCTGCTAGGAGTTCCTTTTAATCCAGTCCAAAGAAATAAAGGTATTGATGCAATTCTCGTGGAGCAATTTGAAGGCTCGCCTGTTCTTGTTAGAGTTCAAAAGAAAAATGAAACATTAGCTGAGGCTGCTTCGCACTTATTAAAAGCAAAAAAGACAAAGCAGTCTAAGAAGGTAATTCTTATTCAAACCCAAGAAAATGATCTATTCGATGCGCTTGAAGAACAAGATGGGATGATTGTGATCAGTTCACCATCCATTCTTATAGCAAGATCGATCAAGAATGAGCTAACAAAAAGCTGCACCGGACAATCTAAAGATGCGCCGCTTCGCTCTGCATCTTTAGATCGCCGGTGAGCTTGGCGTTAGAACTCACAAAAGGACACATCTATGCGACCCTTGGCCTTAACAATCTGCATAGTGCTTGCAATCCTTGCTGGATGCACTACCAGGTCGATTTCCGACTCTGGATACCCACAAGGTGGCTATTATGACTCACGCCCATCAAATCCGATGTATCAGGGGGAATTGAGTGAATTCGACGTTATCGGAGTTGACGCTGGCTCCACACCATCAGAGGAGGAAATCGAAGCCGCGCTTTCCAATTCTCCAAGTCGTATTTCGCTTCGTAAGGGCGATTCGATCATGCTCATTCAATCTGGAGCAATGATCCCGGACGTGGGGATGATTGAGAACTTAGAGAAGGCTTTTTCCGTATCCGTATTCACAGGTGTTCCAGAGAGAAGCAAAGAATCAAATGCAAGTTACTCTCGATCGCTCCGGCTTGCCGCAGCAAAAGCAGGCATTGGTACCATCATTGTATATTGGGGTATTCTGGAGTCTGGAATTGAGAACCTTGGCACCAAGACTGTCTCGTGGGTTCCGATTGTCGGATCAGTTCTCCCCGACGAAGCCCAAACGATGCGTATCCGCCTAAAAGTAGGCGTTGTTGATGTCAAGACAGGTCATTGGGAGATGTTTACACCCCGATCATTGGATGATCGCTCCTACAGCGCACGGATCGTCCGTGAACAATCCGACCAGACTCAAGTGCAAGCACTGAAGGAAGCCGCATACACCCTTGCAGCCGAAGGAGTGCTTGCCAGGTATGTCCGGTGAATTCTAACAAGCAAAGGCAGCGGATAAACCGCTGCTTTGGACGTTAGAGGGCTTTTTGTGCGACACCTAATCTTGAGCTTATTTTTCCTGCCAACCCTTTTATATGCTAAGAATTTCGATGTACCTGTAGGTGAATTTGAAAGGAAATCATTTCAAATTCAGACGATTCAATATCCAATCCAAATTTCCTGCAAGTACTCCTTTAATGAACTCCGCTTTAACGAGGATTGGGGGCCATCTCTTATCCTTACATTACGGCATCAAGACGAATCTAAGCCTTTTGTACAATTTTCCACTCAGGTGACCTCGTCTGATAACCGATACGTATTTTCTTACCGCCAAGGATTTGGTGATAATGAGAAACCTTGGGAAGTACGTTATCTAGCAGCCCCCTTTAAAAATGCAGAGCTCATGACAGCAGTAATTGTCTATGAAAATGGCGTGGTTGATTTTTCCTCTTCGGTCGGTAACGAAGTATTTGGTAATGGGAGAATTATTACTTCCTTGAAATCAATTGAGCTTGCAACTTTAAGCATATCGTCAAGTACAGGAGAGTATGCCTGTGAATCCCTCTAACAAGTAAAGGCAGCGGATAAACCGCTGCTTTGGGCGTTATGGGGTGACCCGATCATGCCAGTAGCCAGGTTTTCTGGAGTGATGGGCAAAAGCGACAACAGTTATTACTTGGCTATTTGCCATGGTCACAAGGGAGAAAGGGAATCGTTGCAGAATCAGTCTTTTGGCTCCGAGCCTGGCAGCTTCGCCGATCACTGGCACGAGCGGTGGATTTGGTTCTTCGAGCCTGGTTGTCGCTTGCTCAAACGTATCGATCAACTGCTCTCCAAGTCCTGGAACTTCCTGTTCGTACCAAGCAGCAGCTTCGATCAGTTCTTCGGTAGCTTCCGTGCTAACCTTTACCTTCAAAATCAGCTCCTTATCCGGGCTCTGGCGCGTACAATGGCTTCATTTGCGTCTAAAAGTTCAGTCTTGCCTGATTCAATGTCATTGATTCTACGGCAAATCTCGGCGTCCCAGGCCTCTGCCACACTCATATCGGCGGGACCATCCAAACTTGCTACCAGATCACGTGCAAGTTTGGCTCGATCCCGCTCAGGCAGGCTCATCGCAGCGCTCGTGATACTTTCAAGTTGGTCTGTATTCATCGCATATACCAAAACGATAAAGTGGTAATGGTCAAATGATGCGGCAAAATACACCTCATAACAAGGCCAAGCACGGCGACAGCTTTTTCGTTGCGGCGTCGCCTCCACTACAAAGCTGCGCGTGTTTGCGACGTTAGGCGCTTATCCTATGAAAATCCGTGGTGTATGCAAGTGTGGTAATTGCGAAGTTGTGGCCGAGGGTCCAATTGAACTCAGTGAACTTGTGCCTCGCTTTTGTGATTGCGAGTATTGCCAGCGGCACACGTCTGCAGTGGTAAGCAATCCAAACATGGTGTTGTCAGTCGAATCCCAATCGTCTATATACACAGCCTTAAATGGCAGCGGCCAAGCTACCTTCTATCACTGTCTGGGCTGCAATCAATTGGTGGCCGTGGGCGCCACATTGGGTGGGGTATCATTGGGCGCCGTCAACGCATTCCTGTTTGGCGATCTCAGCCAATTTGCAGAGCCAGTCTCAATTCAGCCGTGGCGACTTTCGCCAACTGAAAAAGCAGCGCGCTGGTCAAAGGTATGGGGTAGTCTGAAAGTATGCTGCACATAACTAGGCGTTCAACGCGGACAGTTTGCAGCGGGGCATTCGCTTCGCAAATTTTACGCCCCACTGCACACCACTCCACCGGCAAGTCGGCTCCGTTCTGCCGGTTAACTTGGCGTTATCTGTAATCTCAAAATGCCGTCACGGCAGTAGCACATAAGGAATCGTCGAATGTTTAAGACTGGTGTGAAGAAAGAGGCATTGAAGGCGCTTGAAAAAGTGCAAGCTGATTACGCTGTTCTGTGCGAACGAGCGCAAGTCAAAGCAGAGGAGCTTTTCAAGCTGAGGCAGTCTACAAGCTTGGGGCTAATCCCAGAGGTGGAGGTGTACGTCAACAGTCTCGCCAATACCCCAAAGAGTTTGGGGTCAGAGTAAAAACACAGAATGAAGAGAATGAAGAGGCTAGATCTAGGTGTTGCTTTCTGGCTCGCGGTCAGCTTTCTTGTTGCCACGAGTGGGAGCGGCGTCTTTTGTCGATATCGTTTTGCTTTGGGTGTTTGTCGCGGCAACACTTGTTGCATTCTGGCGCGCCAAGCGTCTGGCCGCGGTGTTGCTTTTGCCCTACCTGCTGTGGGTCAGCTTTGCTTCTGTGCTCAACTACTCGATATGGCAGCTCAATCCACAGATTCTGGGTTAATGGCGCGTGCCCAAGCCCTGATACGGAGACGCCGGGATGACGATCTCCACTATACTGCCGACCAGTGCACAATGGATAGCCCGGCCGCGAGGACAGCTCGATGAACGATCAGAACTCCTGGAATGAACGCTATGCCGCCGGTGGCTATTTTTATGGTACCGAGGCCAACACCTTTCTCGCCGAGAATGCACATCTTCTGCAAGGGCCAGTGCTTTCTCTTTCCGAGGGCGAGGGCCGCAATGCGGTTTTCATGGCTTCGCTGGGTTTTCAGGTGCTGGGCGTGGACTATTCCGAGGCTGGCCTGGCAAAAGCCAGGGCGCTGGCCGAGTCTCGCGGTGTGACGATCGAGATCGAGGTGGCGGATCTTGCACTTTATCAGCCTCCGGAGCGCCATTTTGGTTGTGTCGTTTCCATTTTTGCGCACTTGCCGAGTTCGATTCGAAAAAGGTTGTATCCGCTTATCGAGAGGTCTCTCAAGCCGAATGGCGTCGTCATTCTGGAGGCGTATTCCGAGAACCAGTTGCCTAAGGGCACCGGCGGCCCCAAGGATATCGACATGCTCATGAGTGTCGAGAAGCTTCAGCGGGAGTTTCCCAACCTCGAGCCCCTTGTGATCAGGGAGATCGATCGTGAGGTTATCGAGGGCGACGGCCATACCGGCATGGCATCCGTGGTTCAGTTCATTGCCAGAAATAACGCGTAGTCGGTGGCCGTACTTAAAAAGGCGGTGCAATCAATCCCCCATCCATCCAGCGTTGAGACCCATAAGCAATGCGTCTTTGGTCGTTACATCCGCAATATCTCGACCCTCAGGGTTTGGTGGCGCTTTGGCGGGAGGCGCTGCTTGCCCAGGCGGTACTGCGCGGCGAAACCCGTGGCTACCGCAACCATCCGCAACTGGAGCGCTTCAAGGGTCACCCCGCTACCCTTTCCGCCATCTCGCTATACCTGAAGGCTGTTCACGACGAGGCAACGGTTCGTGGTTACACCTTTGATAGAAGCAAGATCAAACCCTGGCGCAAGACGGTGAGCCTCAGCGTCACCTGCGGCCAGATGGCCTATGAGTGGCAGCATCTGATGGCAAAACTGCAGGCTCGCAACCCGACGTTGCATCAGGAATGGTTGGCGGTGAGCGCGCCGGAAACACACCCCATCTTTCGCCCCTGCCCTGGTGACATCGAGCCCTGGGAGCGCTATTGAGCCTCGGATTCGCGCTCGGCCTCTATTCTTTCTTTCCCTGAATCGCCGATAATAGCGGCCATGAATCCCCCCTACTCTTCTCCCTGGGCCGGGCGTGTTCTGGTTCTGGCGGGCATCCTGTTGTCTGCATTCAACCTGCGCACGGCCGTCACCTCGCTGACCCCATTGCTCGACGCCCTTGGCGCCACCTTCGGCTTCGGGCCGACCATTACTGGCGTCTTCGGCATGGTGCCCACTGCCGCGTTCGCATTGTTCGGTGTGGTCACCCCCTTCATCGCCCACCGCATCGGGCTGGAAAATACCGCACTGCTGTCGATGGTGTTGGCCGCAGCCGGTCTTCTGGCGCGCGCCTTCGCCGGCAGCACCGCACATCTGCTGATCTCCTCCGCCGTGGCGCTGGCCGGTATGGGAATTGGCAATGTGGTTCTGCCGCCGCTGGTAAAGCGCTATTTTCCGCTGCGCATCGGTCTCGTCAGCGTCGGTTACATCACCATTCTGCAGATCGGCACCGTGTTGCCGGCGCTGGTGGCCGTGCCCATGGCACAGGCCGCAGGCTGGCAGGTGGCGCTGGGTTCGTGGTCGCTGTTGGCGGTTGCGGCGGCGCTGACCTGGGTTGGGGTGTTGGTGCAGGAGCGGCGCCGCGATTCGGTGCTAGCGATGGTGCACGACCAGGCGGTGCGGCCCGGCGATGAAGCGCCGGAGCTGGTCGAACCCAGGAAGCACTTGCTGACCTGGCGCTCGCCACTGGCGTGGAGCATGACCTTCATGTTCGGCATGACGTCGCTGATCACCTACGCCATGTTCACCTGGCTGCCCGCCCTGATGGTGGAAGCGGGCGCAAGCCCCGCATTCGGTGGCGCCATGGTGGCGCTGTTCGCGGCGCCCGGCCTGCTCGGCGCATTGGTCATGCCAGTGGCCGCGGTGCGCATGCGCAACCCCTTCCCGCTGGTGGCTTGCTGCGTGCTGGCCTATGCCGTGGCATTTCCGGGCTTGCTGTTGGCGCCCATGGCGGCGCCCCTGCTGTGGGTGGGGCTCGTCGGGTTGGGAGCCACGACCTTTCCGCTGTCGCTGACATTGATCAATCTGCGCACCCGCACCGCTGATGGCTCTTCTGCCCTGTCGGGTTTCATGCAGGGGCTGGGCTACACCCTGAGCTGCGCCGGCCCCCTGTTGTTTGGTGTGCTGCACGAGGTCAGCCACGGCTGGGGGCTGCCCTTTGCTTTCCTCTCAGTGTGCGTGGTGCTGATGGCGCTGGGCGCGTGGCGGGCGTGCCGTCCCCAGATGCTGGAGGATGATCTGCGGGTTTTCGGTCGCGGCAAGGGCTGATATGTTGGCGGCGAGCGTCGCCCTATAAGCTTTCGCAACGGGAATATCTGGACTCGGCAACATGGGCTCGGCAAAAGTGGCGCAACTGCCCTTTTGCGTTTACGCTCTTGATGGACAAGATCACAACAACGAGAAGTCCATGAAACCCATCACCCGCTGGATTGCGGCTACCGCGCTTTCCCTCACCTTCGCAACGGCCCAGGCTGAATATCAGGAAGATGTGGCCGTCTATGTCAACGCCTCTGTGTGGAGCGGTGAACACGACCGCTTGCTGGAAAATACCGCGCTTGTGGTGCGCGACGGCGTGGTCGCCAAGGTCGTTGCCATGTCGGAGCTTGATATCCCCGAGGGCGCACGCACCCAGGATCTCGGCGGCCGTTACGTGGTGCCTGGCCTGATCAATGCCCACGGCCATGTGGGGGTTGCGCGCGGCCTGGCAACCGGGCCTGCCGCGCATTCGGCAGAGAACGTCGAAGACCAGTTGCGGCTTTACGCCCATTACGGCATCACTACCGTGGTCAGCCTGGGCGACGAGCCGCAGCAGGCTTTCGCGGTGAGGAACGAGCAACAGCCCGCCGCCGATGGCCAGGCGCGCCTGTGGATGAGCGGCCCGGTCATCGATGCCGACAGCCCCGCGGCGGCGCGTGAAAGCGTCGCGCAGCATCTGGCCGCGAACCCCGACTGGATCAAGATTCGCGTCAACGACTATCTCGGTCGCGGCGAGAAGATGCGCCCCGAGGTTTACCGCGCCGTCATCGATGCCGCCCACGACGGCGGCGTGCCGGCGGCCGTGCATATCGTGGCGCTGGACGACACCCTCGATCTTCTGAAAAGCGGCGCCGATCTGGTGGCCCACAGCGTGCGCGACAAGCCCGTCAGCCAGGAAATGATCGACCTGATGCGCAGCGAGGGCATTTGCATCACCCCCACCCTGACCCGCGAGATATCCGTATTCGTTTACGCGCAACGGCCAGATTTCTTCGACGACCCGTTCTTTCTCGAAACCGCCGATACAGCCGTGCTGGAAGAGCTGCAACAGCCAGAGGTGCAGCAGGGTTACACCGGTCGCGAGGCCGACTTTTACCGCCAGGCGCTGCCGCTGGCCAAGGCCAACATGATGGCGTTGCACAACGGCGGAGTGCGCATCGCCATGGGCACCGACAGCGGTCCGCCCGCGCGGTTTCAGGGGTATTTCGAGCACCTGGAAATGGAAATGATGCAGGAGGCTGGTATGACACCGCTGGAAGTGCTCGTTTCCGCCACCCGCAACGCCGCTGCCTGCATGAGCCTGGATGGCAAGGTGGGCACTCTCGCGCCCGGCAAGGCGGCCGACTTCCTGGTGTTGAGCAAGAATCCTCTGGAGGACGTTCGCAATCTGCGCGCCATCGAGGATGTTTACATCGGCGGCATTCGGGTTGAGCGGACAGCCACGCACTGATATCGCCTATAGGCCAACTGCTACCCGGCGGCCATGAACGGTGCTGTGTTGCTATAATCCGCTCACCATGCGGCGCATGGCAGTCAGACGGCACATTGCCAGCAGCGGGGACGACCCCGGTGTTTTTTCCCATTGGCGGGGACGGCCCTGCAACACGAGGAGTCGTTCCATGAACTGGTTCTTGCTGGTTATCGCGGGTCTTTTCGAGGTGGTGTGGGCCGTTGGCCTGAAATACACCGAAGGTTTCACGCGCCTTGCACCTTCCATCTTCACCCTGAGCGCCATGGGCATCAGTTTTTATCTTCTCAGCCTGGCGTTGCGCAGCTTGCCCCTGGGTACCGCATACGCCATCTGGGTTGGCATCGGCGCGCTGGGTACCGCCATTGCCGGCATCATTCTGTTTCAGGAACTGGTCAGCCCGCTGAAGCTGGTCAGCCTGCTGCTGGTGGTGGCGGGAATCATCGGCCTCAAGCTGAGCGCACCCTGAGCGCGGCCTATCTGTCAGGCGGAGCGCACACCGCGTTCCGCCGCCCAGGCGCGCAAGGCATCGAGCTTTTCCGCCATCACCGCCGACAGCGGCGCGGTCGCTGCCAGCTCGGCGAGGATGCGCTCGTCATCCACCGGCTCCGCGCCCACCGAGGCGCTGTATAGCGCCGACACCACGACCTGCTCGATCTCCGCGCCGCTGAAACCTTCGCTGGCGATCGCCAGTTCGTCGAGGTCGAAGCGCTGGGGATCCAGCTCGCGTCGTGCCAGGTGGATGGAAAAGATCGCTTTGCGGGTGTTCCGATCCGGCAGGTCGACGAAAAATATTTCATCGAAGCGCCCTTTGCGCAGCAGTTCCGGCGGCAGCCGCGCGATGTCGTTGGCGGTGGCCACCATGAAGACCCGACTCTTGCGCTCCTGCATCCAGGTGAGCAGCGAAGCCAATACCCGCTGCGACAGCCCGCCGTCGCCATCGCCGCTGCTCAGCCCCTTTTCGATTTCGTCCACCCAGAGCACGCACGGCGCCATCTGATCGGCGAGCTGCAGGGCGTCGCGGAGATTGCGCTCGGTCTCGCCATGATATTTGTTGTATAGCGCGCCCATGTCCAGACGCAGCATGGGCAGATTCCACATACCCGCCACGGCTTTGGCGGCCAGGCTCTTGCCGCCGCCTTGCACCCCCAGCAACAACAGGCCCTTGGGGGCATCCAGGCCCTTGTTCGACACCGGCTCGTCGAACGCCTTGCGGCGCAGCGCGAGCCAGGCCTTGAGATTTTCCATGCCACCGAGGCCGGTGAAATCCTCGCTTTCGAAGCTGTAGGACAGCACGCTTTCCATGTCCATGAGGCGGAACTTGGCTTGATTGAGGTTGGGAATATCGCGCTCGGTGATCGCACCGTCGTCGTAAATGGCGGTGCGCGCCAGGCGCCGTACCTCGTCATGGCTCAAACCCTTGAGCGCCGCCGCCATCCTGATCAGGGTGTTGCTGTCGGCGCGCACTTTCTGCCCGCCGTTGCGCGCCGCCCACTTGCGCGCCTCGTCCTTCACCAGGGCAAGCACTTCGTTCTCATTCGGCAGCGACAACCGAAAGCGAGCGCTGAAACGGCTGAGCTCCGGTGGCAGGCGAATGGCGTGACTGACCAGCACCAGCGTGATGGCACCGTTTTCGTTCCTGATGGCGATATCCTTGAGCAGGCGCACCACTTTTGGCTGATCGGTGAGCCACGGGTGCAGATCACAGAGCATGTAGATTCCCGCCTGGCCGCGGTGCTTGATATGAGTGAGCATTTCCTGCGGATCGCAATACAGGCTTTCCTGTTCAAGCTGTAGTGCGAACGTGGCGGCTTGCAGGCCATCGGTGAGACTCCAGCGGTAGAGTTTTTTGTCCGCCTCTCGCGCCACTCTCAACAGCAGGTCCTGGGCACTTTTTTCGTCGTTGCTCTCCAGGGCGATGATGGGCAAGTGTGCGGCGATGATCACGGCCAGATCGTGGGCGTCCTGCATGGGGGCTCCGGGCGTTGTTGTGTTTGAGTGCGAAGCGTCGACAGCACGTCACTTCGCAGCGCTGCCAAGTTTAGCTACAATCCGGGCTCCGCACATAGCGCAACAGGCTTGGAGTGACGCCATGACCGAACGCCGCCTCACCGCTTTCGACCACCTGATCAGCAGCGCCGACCGCGCCCTGCGCACCCTGACCGCCGACAGCAATCGGGCCCAACGCCCGAGCCCAGGGCTGGGAACGGCGAACGCCTTCGCGCTGAGCGAGCCCGAACGAAATCACGCCGCCGGCCTGATGCGGGTGAATCACAGCGGCGAAGTGTGCGCCCAGGCGCTTTATCAGGGCCAGGCGCTGACCGCCAAGCTGCCCCAGGTTCGCGAGGAGATGGAGCAGGCCGCGGAAGAGGAAGTGGACCATCTGGCCTGGTGCGAAACCCGCCTCAAGGAGCTCGACAGCCAGCCGAGCGTTCTGAATCCCCTGTGGTACGCCATGTCCTTTGGTATCGGCGCTGGCGCCGGACTGGTGAGCGATCGCCTCAGCCTGGGCTTCGTCGCCGCCACCGAAGAACTGGTGTGCCAGCACCTGTCGGATCACCTGGAAAGCCTGCCACCCCAGGACGACAAGAGCCGTGCGATCGTCGAGCAGATGCTGGAAGATGAAGCCAAACACGCCGCCAGCGCCCTTGCCAGCGGCGGCATGGCGTTTCCCGCGCCCGTAAAAGGATTGATGCGCCTGATGTCGAAGGCGATGACCAAGACCAGCTATCGAATCTGAACTGCGGGGAGAAGTACCATCTCACCCCTCCCCACCAACAACTAGTTGAATACGCCTCTGTCCTCATCCTGAATGCGGCGCACCCTTTCCGTCACCGTGATGATGCGCTCCTTCAGCCAGCGGTGCATGGCCGATTGCAGGGTACGGCGATGCTGGAACAGCGACACGGGAATATACACGTCGTGGGCGAGATCCTCCGGATAGGGCTTGCGCACGATCTCGAACAAGCTCGCTTCCATCTTGAGGTCGTCGGCGGTGGCGAGCATCAGGCAGTCACTGGTCTGCAAGGCATAGAGCGCCGTCATCAGTTGATCGGTCACCAGCACCTTGGTGCGCCTGAGCCCCATCTCGGCGATGGTCTTGTCGAAACGGGTGTCGGACACCGGCGTGATCCGCTCGGACGCGAACAGCAGGTAGTACTGAACGAAGGGGTAGCGCAGCATTTTTTCCAGGGTGAGCGTCTCTCCGGCCAGTGGATGTCCCTTGCGCATCCATACAGCGGGAGAGAATCCCCCTACCGGGGTCACCACAAATTCATCCGGCAGCTTGGCATCGGTGGCCAGCACGAAGTCCAGATCGCCGTCGCGCAGGTGCTGCTGGTAGTTTTCCAGCTTGCTTGAAATCGCGAGCGTGAAGTGAGGCGCCTCGCCCGCCAGTTCCCAGGTGAGCATGGGCGCAAGCTGTACGGCAACGAATTCCGGCGTTGCAAAGTGGGCAACCCCGGTGTCTTCCTTCGGGTCGAAGACCTTGCCGGCAACCACATCCGCGATGTCCGCCAACAGCATTGGCAGGCGCGCCTTGAGTTCCAGCGCGCGCGTGGTAGGCACCAGTTCGCGGCCGCTGCGAATGAACAGCTCATCGTCGAACAACAGGCGCAGGCGCTGCAACGTCTTGCTCATCGCCGGTTGCGTGATGAACAGACGCTCCGCCGACTTGGTGACGTTGCGCTCTTCGAGAAGAACTTCCAACGCCACCAGTAAGTTGAGATCAATGCGGGAGAGGGTATTGATGGTCATTTCATAACCACAGATTATGCCAGCCATGATAATAATACATTTTTTTTATTTTTTGGCTGTACCTATAATGCCCAACATTGACATAGCCTCTGTGGCTATCAGTTTCTTACCCCCTGAAAAGTTTGTTGGAGCCCTTAGTGGCTCCTTTTTTTATGTCCTGGATTTGGTCCGGCGCCAAATCGATAACTTTTGTTTATTTGCCTGATAAAAATAATGCATTTCATTTATTGACGGTGCGAGACTAAGCTACGTCCATCAGTTACTGCTTTGGCGCCAACCATGATCCTGACGGTTCTTTGCTTTGCAACTTTGGCGATCACAAGCTTGATCGGCCTGTATCTGGTAGACGAGAGACGCACATCACCATTGATTGGTCGATACTGAAACGCTTTCTATCCCCCTGGAAAATTGTTGGGAGCCTTCGGGCTCCCTTTTTTCTGTCTGCCACAGACTCACTCTATCTCTTTGATTTCAAAGGAGTGACTCATTTCCACCCCGGCGTTGCCGAGCATGATGGATGCTGAACAATACTTCTCTGCCGACATGGAAACGGCGCGCTTCACGATATTTTCCTTGAGCCCTTTGCCGCTCACCACAAAGTGAATGTGGATTTTGGTGAAAACCGCCGGTACCGCGTCCGCGCGCTCGGCGTCGAGCACCGCCTCGCATTTTTCCACGGCCTGGCGGCTTTTCTTGAGGATATCCACTACATCAAAGCTGGAGCAGCCCCCCACCCCCAGCAACAGCATCTCCATCGGCCGCGGACCGAGATTGCGGCCCCCGTGATCGGGCGGCCCATCCATCACCACTGCGTGACCACTGCCAGACTCCGCCACGAACATGGCGCCATCGACCCACTTCACTGTCGCTTTCATAAAATCTTCACTTTTCCAAGAGTTACAGCATCCACATCAAGCCTCCGCGAGCACTTCACTTGCTTTTTATAGCTCCCTGCTGGTAACTTTGCCGAGCAATCTGGAATGCATAGAAACCGCCTATGATACAGGCTTCCCCGTTGCGGGCCAAAGAGGAGACATGCCCTTGGCGCTGGCACCATTGACACCACACATTGCCAATGTCGAGCACTTTCTCAGCCATTGTCATCGCCGCCGCTATTCTTCGAAAGCTACCATCATTCACGCCGGCGACAGTGGCGACACCCTGTATTACCTCATCAAGGGCTCGGTCAGTGTTCTCATCGAGGATGAAGACGGCCGCGAAATGATCGTTGCCTATCTCAATCCCGGAGATTTTTTCGGCGAAATGGGCCTTTTCGGCCATCGGGATCGCAGCGCCTGGATTCGCGCCAAGACCGAGTGCGAGGTTGGCGAACTCAGTTACGCCAAGTTTCTCGAGATCATCACCACCAACCCGGAAGTACTCTTCGCGCTCGCCAGGCAAATGGCCAACCGCCTGCGAGACACCACCCGCAAGGTCGGCGATCTTGCGTTTCTCGACGTCACCGGGCGTGTTGCACGCACCCTTCTCGAACTGTGCAACGAACCCGACGCCATGACCCACCCGGATGGCATGCAGATCAAGGTCACCCGCCAGGAAATCGGCAGGATCGTGGGCTGTTCCCGTGAAATGGTGGGACGGGTTCTAAAAACCCTGGAAGATCAAGGTCTTGTGGAAGTACACGGCAAGACCATGGTGGTTTTCGGGACCCGTTGAGGGCCCCGCTGCCACGCACCTCAAGCCGGGAAGAAAAGCCTCCCCAGTTCCGCACCTGGGTCCCTCGCGCGCATGAATGCCTCACCGACAAGGAACGCAGAGACCTGATGCGCCAGCATCGCCTCCACATCCGCCCGGGTATGGATGCCGCTCTCCGTTACCACCAGCCGATCCTCGGGAATCCTGTCCAGCAGCGAGTACGTGGTATCGAGGGTGGTATTGAACGTGTGCAGATCCCGGTTGTTGATGCCGATCAGCGGCGATGACAGCGCAAGCGCCAGCTCCAGTTCGCGGGCATCGTGTACCTCGAGTAGCACGTCCAGACCGATCTCCAGCGCCAGGTCGTGAAGTTCACGCAGCGTTTTTTCGTCAAGCGCCGCGGCGATCAACAAGATGCAATCGGCTCCCAGCACCCGCGCCTCATGGATCTGGTAAGGGTCCACGGTGAAGTCCTTGCGCAGTACCGGCAGCGAGCAGGCGTTGCGCGCTTCCATCAAATAGCGGTCGGCGCCCTGAAAGAAATCCACATCCGTCAGCACCGAGAGACAGGATGCCCCGCCGCGCTCATAACTGGCGGCGATCTGCGCCGGATCGAAATCCTCGCGAATCACGCCCTTGCTCGGCGATGCCTTTTTCACTTCTGCAATTACTGCGGGTTTGCCTGCGGCAGCGGTATTGAACAACGCGGCGGCAAAACCGCGCACCTCTGGCGCATCCGCCCGCTGTTCGCGCAGCGAAGCCAGCGGCACCCGCGCGCTGCGCTCGGCGACCTCCTGGTATTTGCGCTCGATGATCTTCTTGAGAATCGTGGGGGTATTCATGCCATATCTCCCAGACAGTCGGAATAGGCGGCAAGCTCGGCAAGCTTTTCCGCGGCCAGCCCGGTATCGATGGCGTCATGCGCCATCTCTACCCCCTGAGCCAGCGAATCCGCTATCCCGGATACGTAAATGGCGGCGCCCGCATTGAGGGCGATGATGTCCGCCGCCTTCAACGACTGAGGTGTACTGCGCCGCGTCAGGGCATCGCGGATCAGGGTGAGGGACTGTGCCGCACTCTCCACGGTGAGGCCCACCAGACTCTGGCTGGTCACGCCGAAGTCTTCGGGCGTGATGTAGTACTCGCTGACGGCGCCGTTTTTCAGCTCCGCCACCCGCGTTTCGGTGGCGAGGCTGATTTCATCGAGGCCGTCGCGCGCATGTACAACCATGACATGCTCGCTGCCGAGACGCCCAAGCACTTCCGCAAGCGGCCGACACAGGTCGCCATTGAAGACGCCGATCACCTGGCGCCGCACATTGGCGGGATTGGTGATGGGCCCCAGCATGTTGAAGATGGTGCGCTGCCCGAGCTCCTTGCGCGGGCCAACGGCGTATTTCATGGCGCTGTGATGAACGGGCGCAAACATGAACCCCACCCCCACGTCGCGCACACAGGCGGCAACCTGGGCGGAAGAGAGATCGAGTTTGACACCCGCAGCCTCCAGAACATCGGCACTGCCGGTGGAGGATGACACGGAGCGGTTGCCATGCTTGGCGACGCGCGCACCTGCCGCGGCGGCAACGAAAGCCGAAGCGGTGGACACATTGAACAGGTTGGCGCCGTCGCCACCGGTGCCGCAGGTGTCCACCAGATGCGGAGCATCGATGGTCACCTGTTCGGCGAGCTCGCGCATCACCATGGTCGCGCCGGTGATTTCGTCGAGGGACTCTCCCTTCATGCGCAACGCCACCAGAAACCCCGCGGTTTGCGCCGAGGTGGCCTTGCCGGTCATGATCTCGCGCATGACGCTGATCATTTCTTCCGTGGAGAGATCCTGGCGGTTGATGGCGCGCGCCAGCGCTTGTTGGATATCCATGAAAATCCCCTCAGCTTTCAAGAAAGTTGCGCAGCAGATCGTGGCCGTGCTCGGTCAGTATGGATTCGGGGTGGAATTGCACGCCTTCCACCGCAAATTCCCGGTGACGCACGCCCATGATCTCGTCCACCGAGCCATCGTCGTGCGCCGTCCAGGCGGTGATCTCCAGGCACTCGGGCAGGCTGTCCTTGTCGAGAATCAACGAATGGTAGCGGGTCGCCTCGAACGGATTGTTCAGGCCTCGAAAAACCCCTTGCCCGGTGTGGTGGATCGGCGACGTTTTGCCGTGCATCACCTCGCGTGCGCGCACCACCTTGCCACCGAATGCCTGACCGATGCTCTGGTGACCGAGGCACACGCCGAGAAGGGGAATCCGGCCAGCGAAGTGGCGAATACAGGCAACCGAAATGCCCGCCTCGTTGGGGGTGCATGGCCCGGGAGAAATCACGATTTTCGCCGGCGCCATGGCTTCGATCTGCGCCAGGGTCAACTCGTCGTTGCGATACACCTCAACCTCGGCGCCCAACTCGGACAGGTATTGCACCACGTTGTAGGTAAAGGAGTCGTAGTTGTCGATCATGAGTACTTTAGACACGACAACCCCCCGATTTTTCTTGATATTTCATACTTGAACAATACGGACGGAAGCACTCTGCCAACAGCCGCGCGGGTGACGCTGGCGGAGCGCTCGAAGGATTCACTGTTGTGAGGGAAGAGTTCAAAGGCATCGGACAATCTCCTTGAGTATCGAAGCCGCCGTGCCGGGAAGCCATCTGCTGAATCTTGCCTGCCGGAGCGACGGCAGGGCGCGGCGCAGAGCCGCGGCAACGTGCCGCTTCTATTTTATTAGAGAGCACCGCCAACGAAGATCAGATGTGAAAAGGTTCATTTCAACCAGAACTCTGCGTTTTCTACACTGCGAACCGTCTGATGCAACAAATCATCAAACCCAGGTCGCTGATTATACGTGCGCCGCCCATGCACTGTCGACAGCGAGGCCGCCGTATCCAGCTGCACGAGGCGCCGTCGCGCGCGCCCGGCTTTCTCTTTTCCGGGCGCGCATCACGGCCTCAAACCATCCGCCGCAGTATGTCGTCCTTCTTGATGAAGTGGTGGAACAATGCCATGGCGATGTGGCCCGCCGTCAGGATCAACAGCAACCACGCGATGGGTGAATGCAGACTGCCGAAGCTCGCCAGCCAGGGAATTTCGTCGCCCTTGGCAGCCAGCTGCACACCGAAGGCGGTCAGTCCGTAGCCATTGCCCACCATGGTACTGATACCCGTTACCGGCATCAGCACCATGCCGACATAGAGCAGGAAGTGCCCCGCCCTCACCAGGAAGACAGTGGCGGGATCCTGCCGGGGACGATTGCCTTGCTGTTTCATCACCCACAGGATTCGCAGCACCACCAACAGCAACAGCAACGTGCCGATGGAAATGTGCCAGGGCACCAGGGTCTGACCGACCCAGTGTTCGCCATCGTCGATGCGGTCGAAGAACTTCAACAGCTGCCAGCCAATCAGAAAGGCCATGCCCCAGTGAAAAATTTTCGACACACTGCCATAACGCTCTCTCGAATCACCCTTCATGTCGCACTCCTGTTTTTGTATCCGCCATGATCGGACTTCATGATTGCCATTCGACGACAAGGTCTTCCTTGCCAGCCATGCGCTGGAGATGGTCGGCCACCACCTGCTGAAAGGTCGGCATTTGCTCTGCGTCCCCTTCCAGTTCCGCTCTCAGCGTGGAACCGCCCTGTAGCCGACAAACCCCCAGCGGCAATTCTATCTCGGCTTGCTGTTCATTGTGCCTGACGGGAAATTTGTGGCCCCAGTGCTTGCACAGCCGCGAGATCAGGCGCTGCGCCTGTTGGGTTTGTATATCTGCTGTGGATGTCATCATCTATCAGTGCTCCTGTACTTGTGTACCTGGTGTCTCTCTGTCAGGCAATGGTCTCGACAATGCCACCCTCTACCCGCAGGGCGGCACCCGTGGTCGCGCTCGCCTGGGGCGATGCGGCGTAAACGCAGAGGTTGGCGACCTCCTCGGGGCTCGCGAAACGCTGCAGCAAGGTGGAGGGCCTGTTCTCGGCGAGGAAGATGGCTTCCATTTCATTCGACGATACACCCCGTTCGGCGGCCAGATCCGCCATCATGGCAACGGCGCCTGCGGTGCGGGTCGGCCCCGGCAGAATGGTGTTGACCGTCACGCCGCTGCCCGCCAGCACTTTCGCGAGGCCGCGCGACAGCCCTTGCACCGCCGCCTTGCTGACCCCGTAATGCACCATTTCCGTGGGAATGTTGAGCGCCGATTCGCTGGAGATGAATTGAATCCGCCCCCAGCCGCGCTCGCGCATGCCCTTCGCGTAGTGGCGCGCCAGGCGCACGCCGCTGAGCACGTTGACGTCGAAGAATGTGGTCCAGCGCTCATCGTCGATATCAAAGAACTCGCAGGCGCCATAAATGCCGATGTTGTTGACCAGAATGTCCACGTCGGGCTGCGCGGCAATCAACGTCTCGCAGCCCTGCGCGGTGCCGACGTCGCAGACCACGCCGCTGGCGTCGCCGCGCCCGCTCGCCTCGCGCAATTGCGCCAGCGCCGTATCCACACGACCCTGTTCCCGGCCCGTGATGGTCACCCGCGCACCGGCCTTGGCAAGACCGGTGGCGATCGCCAGGCCGATGCCGCCGGTGGAACCCGTGACGATGGCAGTTTTGTTTGAGAGATCGATAATCATAGTGTCCTCCATTG
>CAYXXZ010000058.1:0-19495 GCA_964469165.1 uncultured Porticoccaceae bacterium | reverse complement strand
CCGGCCGGTTCTTCTCCAGCAAATGCAGCGCCATGCGCTGGGCGGATTTGGGGCCGACCCCCGGCAGACAGCGCAGGGCGTCGATCAATTCGTCAATTCTGGTGCCGAACACGGGTCAATATCCGCAATCGATCAGAACGGCATCTTGAAGCCGGGCGGCAAGTTCATGCCGGCCGTGAGCTTCGACATTTTTTCCTGGGTATGTTTTTCGACCTTACGCACCGCGTCGTTGACCGCCGCCGCCAGGAGATCTTCGAGAAGCTCCTTGTCCTCGGACATCAATGAGGGGTCGAGCGTAACCTTGCGAACATCGTGACGGCCATTCATGATCACCTGCACCAGGCCAGCGCCGGACTCGCCGGTGACCTCCGCGCTCGCCGCTTCTTCCTGCATGCGCTGCATGTTCTCCTGCATTTTCTGCGCCTGCTTCATCAGGTCCTGAATACCTTTCATACGTGCCTTACCTGCTTGCCACTGCTGTTTGACCGGGGGATTCCGGATCGATGGGTTTGACGCTCGATTCTATCAGCTCGGCGCCAAAAACCCGACACAACTCCCGCACATGGGGGTCGGCCCTGAGGCTTTCCACCGCCTCGGCGAGGCGCGCGGCCTTGTTGCGATCACTGATCTTGCGCGGGGTATCGTCCCCTGCCTCGCCGATGGCCACCCGCAACACCACCGCCGTTTGAAAGTATTCGCCGAGCAGTTCCTGAAGGCGCTCGCGGTGGGTGTCGCCATACAGGGCGCTGCTGTCCACATCGAGAACGAGATCGAGACTCTCTCCGGAAACGGCCTTGAGCGCCATGTTGGACGCCAGGTTCTGCAGCAATCCGCCGCGCCCCAATCCCTGGCATACCAGCGGCCAATCTCCGGGCCGCAATCTGTCCAGAGGTATTTTTTCAACGATGGCTGCGGGTTCGATGACGACATCGGCATCCGCAACTTCTTCCTCGACCACCGCTTTCGGCACCGGCGGCTGATTCTCGACCGCCATCACCGGCGCGGGTTCTTCATCGGGCCAGGGCGCAGCAGCCAGGTTGCCGTAGGCTTCGTACTCATCCGGCACGGCTGCGGGAGCCGGCGCTGCCACGGGTGCAATCCGGGGCGGCTCAGGCGTGGCTGTTTTCACGGCAGCCGCAGGTACAGCTGGAGCAACCGCAGCCTGGGTTGGAACTGCTGGAGCTACTGGAGTTGCAGGAGGCACGCTGCCGGCGCCTCCGCGCAGCGCGGCGGAGATTGTGGGTTCAGGCTTTTTTGCCGGATGTGCAGCCTCGCTTCGCTGCGCGGAGGAGCTGGGTGGTGGCGCAGTTTCGGCCTGGTCCGGCATCAGCGGGCGGAACGCGAGCAAGCGCAACAACACCATTTCAAAGCCGGAACGCGGATCCGCCGCGTGGGGTAGATCCTTTCTGCCGAGCAAGGTGATCTGATAGAAAAGCTGCACGTCCTCGCGACTGATGTTCTCGGCCAACTCCATGATGGCGCCGTGGTGCTCATGAACCGGGTCGAGAGCGTCGGGCAACGCCTGAGCCATGGCAACCTGGTGCCAGATGGCAAGCATGTCGGCCAGCGCGGCGCTGTAGTCGGGCGCATGATCCGCCAGGCGCTCGACCCCCGCCAATACGTCGCTGGCGTCGCCCCCCGCCACGGCACTGCAAAGATCAACCACGGCACCCCGATCCATGGTACCGAGCATGGCGCTCACTTCCGCTACCGTGAGCGCACCACCGCCGTGGGCAATGGCCTGGTCGGTGAGGCTCAGCGCATCGCGCATGCTGCCGTCGGCGGCGCGGCCGAGTTCCCAGAGCGCGGCCTCTTCGCAGGGAATCTTTTCCTCGCCCAGCACGTGTTTGAGATGCCCGACGATGCGCTCCGGCCCCAGGTTCTTCAGATTGAACTGAAGACAGCGAGACAGCACCGTCACCGGCAGTTTCTGGGGATCGGTGGTGGCGAGCAGAAATTTGACGTGGGGCGGCGGTTCCTCGAGGGTCTTGAGCAGCGCGTTGAAACTGTGGTTGGTGAGCATGTGCACCTCGTCGATGAGATACACCTTGTAGCGCCCCCGAGTGGGCAGATACTGGACGTTGTCGAGCAGTTCGCGGGTATCCTCCACCTTGGTGCGCGACGCCGCGTCCACTTCGATGAGATCGACGAAACGCCCTTCCGCAATCTCGCGGCAGGCGGAGCACTCGCCACAGGGCGTGGAGCTGACACCGCTCTCGCAGTTGAGGCACTTGGCGAGAATGCGCGCGATGGTGGTTTTGCCCACGCCACGGGTTCCGGTGAACAAATAGGCGTGGTGCAAGCGATCATTGTCCAGGCCGTTGACCAGGGCCCGCAGCACGTGCTCCTGCCCCACCATTTCGGTGAAGATTCGGGGACGCCATTTTCGTGCCAGTACCTGGTAGCTCATCATCGACCTGTGTAGAAAAGCGAGCGGCCATTATACGTGGATGGGGTGGAGGGCGGTACCTTAGAAGATGTCTGACGTCTGACGCTGGACGTCAGACGCATTAAGAAGGAGAAATGCCAGAGCCCTTCTCACGACCTGCGCCTCGGAGGTCGGATCGAAGCTGGCTCGTCGGCAAGTGGCACCGACACGCGTCAGACGTCCAGCGTCAGACATCAGACCCAAAAAAATGGAGATGGCCCCTGCCAGCCACACCCCGGCACATGACATCACTGCTACCGTTGCTCCCTTCCGGGCCTGGCGGGGTTTACAGCTGATCATTGCGGGGGGACCGACAGGGGCCACCATTGCAAGGGCGGCAATTATGGTGGCTTTGCCGCGGGGTTGCAACCTGCTGTCACCTGCCCCTGGAGCGGGAATACCATACTGCCACTCTGCGTAGGGGCAATTCATGAATTGCCCCTACCACGAACTCAGGGCAATCGCGGACAACGGCCCCAGCTGCAAGCCATAAGTTTTAAGCAGAAGCACTGAAAAAATGAGTTCTACCCGAGTTTGACTTGGAGCTTACAGCTTATAGCCCAAGCTGTTCGTATAGAAATCGTGAAAGCCAGCCACAAGAGGTAAAATGGCACGCACAACACGTTCGCAAAGATCCCAACCATTGTCGAGTGACGTTCGCATGAAGGAACCATCGCACCACAAACCGCTGTCCACCGAGCAGAAGGCGCTCACCATCAATCTGGACGAGCAGCGCTACGGCACCATCGTGGAAATCGGTGCCGGCCAGGAAGTGGCGCGCCAGTTCTTCAGCGCGGGCGCGGCGGCGGGCACCATCGCGAAAACCTCGTCCGCCTACGACATGCAGATCAGTGACGCCATCTACGGCAAGGCCGAACGCTACGTGAGCCGCGAGCGGGTGTGTCAAATGATGGATCACGAATTTCAGCTCCTCCTGGAAAGGCTCGCCCACCGTCGCTCGCGCAACACCACCTATTTCTGTTATGCCGCGACGGTGACGGCAAAGAGCTACAAACAGAGCAGCGAATGCCATGGCTGGGTCGGCATCAAGCTGCAGATGTACCCCGGCGCGCCGCCCAGCGAGATCGTGCTCCACGTGCGCATGATGGACGAAACCAACCGTCTGCAGTCAGAGGCGCTCGGCATTCTCGGCGTCAACCTCATTTACGGCGCCTTTTATTTTCCCATGAAGCCCAAGCAGCTGATCGAGGGGCTGCTCGACAACCTTGAACAAGGGCGTATCGAAATAGACCTGATCAATTTTACAGGCCCTTATTTCGAAGAAGTAGATCAGCGCCTGATGAACCTCCACCTGGTGCGCAGCTGGTGTTGCCGCGCCGTGATGTTCGACGCCGACAACCAGCCGGTGGTGCCCGGAGAAGTATTGCGCAAGAAGAACACCCTGGTGCTGCGTGGCTCCTTCCGCGTGCCTACCAAGGTCCATGCCGACATGATGGAAGGCGCCCTGCGCCAGTTCGTGGAAAACGAACCGATCAGCCGCGACGACATCACCACTCTCGCCGAGATCACCATGGCGGAACTGGCGTCGGACAAGGACGAGGCGGACCGCGGCTTTCTCGACCGGGTGGACCTGCTCACCGCCCTCGGCTACAACGTGCTGGTATCCGACTACCTGCGCTTCTTCCGGCTGCGCTCCTGGATTCGCCGCTACACCAGCAACACCATCGGTATCGTGTTGAGCGTGCTCGACTTCGGGCAATTGTTCGACCTGCGCTATTACGAAGGCCTAGAAGGCGGCATTCTCGAAGCCATGGGCAAACTGTTTTCCGACAACACCCACGTGTACGTCTATCCGGCAATCATCGATGGTCAACTGGTCGATCTCGACAACGTGCAAGTGCCGGAAAACCTCAGCCACCTGCTCAGACATCTGGTGGCGAACCAGGCCATGGTGCCCGCCCATTACTACCGGGAGGAGCACTTGCATATCTCCCCCTCCGAAACCCTGCGTCTGCTCGAGGTCGACGACCCCGTCTGGCAGGAAAACGTGCCCGATGCCGTGGCCGAAGCCATCAAGCAGCGGCGCCGGTAGGGGCAGTTCATGAACTGCCCCTACAGACTCTTGAGCAGTGCTCCATCTGTGAGTTCTGAAATCTCCCTCAAATGATGCGAGAAAAACGCTGTCCTTCATTCGCAGCGCGCAACCAGGCATCGAACATCATGCAGATGCGCCTGATCAACAACCTGCCGGGAGGCGTCACCTCGGCCATGGGTGCGCTTCCAATCACCGATGCCTCCTGGCAGGTCCCGTCAAGATACTCCAGCTCATGGAATCCATGGAACCGCGTTGATGATGCTGCGGTTATCTCGAATGATTTCGGCCCACTGCCTCACAGGCCCGGAAAATGAGACCACAATAGGGCTCAGCGTCAATTAAATGGATCCTGATGCCTATATGTCTGCAGCGGCCCAGGCGCTCGCCAGCATAGAGGTGATCTCGTCAAAAAATTCTTCATCTGAAAATATATTCAGCTTTCTGGCCTTCAGCATGTCATGCTCGCTTGCCGCGCTATAAAAGCAATGCATCAGAATCCCGGTTCGGAATATGAATTTCCTATTGCTCAGCCCAAGCGCCTGACGCATCAGTTTCGACACGGCCTTCATATTCGGGCCTAATGTATTCAGGTCGAACCAGTATTTTTTGTAATCGGCATCTGACAGCAAAGCGCTGACAAACAAACAATATGATCTACCACCATTGGCATTTTTGAGATCGAAGCCCGGCCTGACCGCGATGCGGACCAACTGCTCGAACGGCACCGATTCAGGGTTGCCACTGGCTAAACCCAGGTCACGCCCGACCAATTCATCGACAGCCTGCCAACGGTCGAAAATGATGGAACGCACCAAGTCATCCTTCGTCCCAAAGTGGTAAGTGATAGCGGACATATTCTTCTGTCCTGATTCGCGCAGTATATGCCTCAATGATGTTCCGGCTATACCCTGCCTTCCAAACAGTTCCTCGGCCACATCAATAATAAGGCTTTTGGTGCTTTCCTCTCTCTCTTGCAACATCATAACATCCACTTCTGAACATGGCGGGATTCTGCCCTAACAGGGAATTCGAGACAATGAGCAGCCTTTTCCGGCATGGAAGGAGCCTGCAACGGACTGGAGCCCTCCGCATGGAGCGACCCGGTGTTGTGTAGTCGCTGGCCAGGGCCTGTTGACCCATACCCGAATGCAGGGTTTGCAACAACTCCATGTTCGATGAGGGAAATGCCACCGGTACAGACCCGGTGGCTGCCGATGAAAGTCCATCACTCAGAGTGTTCTACAAGGGTGCACAGGCGTTCAAAAGAACGTGCAAAATCCTCCATGAACTCCTGTACGACAGTGCGCGCAGACTTGATCTCATTGAGCATGCCTACACCTTGACCACAGGCATAGGTCAACAGCGGTCGTCCCTGATCGTTTCCGCCAGCAACGGATTTCTCCACCTGCGCCTGAACCGCTTCTGAAAGCAGGCTTTGGTAGGGTAGTGACAGGATTCCAGGGGACTCCGAACCTTCCCAGGCGTCCGTCCACTCCGTCTTGAGCAAGCGCGCCGTTTTGCCCGTAAATGAACGGGATCTCAGGGTGTCGCGAGAGCTTGCCGCAATATACTTTTCCCGCATGGGCTGGGAAAGCTCCGACTCGATTGTTGGCAACCAGACAGAGCCCGTCCATGCGCCCTCGGCACCCATGGCCAATGCCGCGGCCATTTGCGCACCCGTAACAATGCCACCCGCAGCCAGCACCGGCACATGGCGGCCAGATTCAGAGACGGCCGCTACCACCTCGGGCACCAGCACCAGAGTTGTCACCTCGCCGCAGTGGGCCGCGGCTTCCGTGCCCTGAGCAATCAACAGATCAACACCTGCCTCGATCTGGCGAATGGCATGCCCTTTCGAACCAACCAATGCACCTACCGGCACCCTGTGGGCACGACCGCGCTCCAGCATGGAAGGTGGCGGTTTTCCGAGTGCGTTGACAATCAGCCGTATCGGATGCGCAAAGGCGACGTCCATTACTCGCTCGGCCGTGTCATACATGAAGCCGACTTCGTCGTCATTGCGATAAATGTCTGCCGAGATGGGGCCAACACCGTGTCTGTCGAGCAGGTCATTGGTAAAGGCGTAGTGCTTGTCTGGAATACGGGACATCAGAGAATGAACCGTATGATTGGTTTCACTCTTGATGTCCATGTTTTCCGGCACCGCCAGATCGACACCATAAGGTTTGCCATCGATATGAGCATCGATCCAGTCGAGCTCGATTTTCAACTGCTCCGGCGTGAACAGGCCTGCGCCCAGGACACCAAAGCCGCCAGCCTTGCTCACGGCAACGACAACATCGCGACAGTGGCTAAAGGCGACCAGAGGAAAGTCGACACCGACCATCTTGCAAAAATGTGAATTCATACATCAATACTCCCAATGATTAGAAATTTTTAGCATCAGCTGGCTTTGAACAAGTGAAGAGTAGCTCCACTTTATGTCAGGAATGAAGCTCGCAAAAACATCGGAGGCATGCATCTGATTTCAAAGCAACACCTTCGACAAGAAATTATCTCAACGGGAAAATTGTATGATTGGAAAGGATTGTTTTTGAACCACAAAAAAAGCCATTTGATATACAAAAACTGCCAATATCGGAGGGACTGAATAAAAACAGACCGCATTGGCTATCCGTTGCAGATCAAAATCTATTTTAATGTAAAATCATCTTGCGCATTCCACACAACGAAGATAATTTAACTTTCAATTATTGAGAATCACCAAGCCCTACAGGAAAACATCATGACAACACCTACTCTCATAAAAACCACACAGGAAAACGGCGTGATGGTGATCACCATCAATCGTCCTGAAAAGCGCAATGCTTTGAATGCCGAGATGATTGTGCGTCTGGCAGATGCATGGCAGATATTTCGCGAGTCTCGTGAGCTCAGAGTCGCCGTTCTGACCGGTGCCGGCAACCAGCAGTTTTGTGCCGGCGCCGATCTCAAGTCTCTCGAACCCCTGGTGACAGGCCACAGGCCACCCCAAGATAGCTGGGATGAGCAGATCTTGGCCGATCCGCGCATGATCTACAAGGCCGTGCTCTATGGCGTCGATATGGATAAACCCGTCATTGCCGCACTCAATGGCGACGCCCTGGGCGGAGGTGCAGAGCTGATGCTGACCACCCATCTGCGGGTGGCTGCTGCTGGCAGTCAGATCGGCCTCCCCGCCGCGCGCTGGGCCACGGTGTCTGCTGGCGGCGGAATGGTGCAACTACCACGGCAGGTTTCCTTTGCACATGCCATGGAACTGCTTTTGACGGCTGACCCCATTAGTGCTGAAAAAGCCCAGGCTATTGGGCTTGTCAACCGCGTAGTGCCCGCAGAGCGTGTTCTTGAAGAAGCTCAGGCACTGGCGGTACGTGTCGCAGAAAACGGGCCTGTGGCACTGGCGGCAGCGCTCAATGTTGTACGCAGTACCGCAACACTCAGTGTTGTGGAAGCACAAAAACTGGAAGCCGAGTTGATCAAGCCCGTTTTTGCTTCCAAGGATATTCTCGAAGGCATGAAAGCCTTCGCAGAAAAACGCAAGCCTAATTATCAGGGTAAATGAGCAATTCAGGTTACCATAACAAGCTGCTATAAAAAGTATTCCCGGAGGATAAAAAACTGATAGAGCAGGGCTTGCCGATACGCTGAAAATAGTTGGGATCCCATTTTCGCGGCAGCTTGGCAAGCCAGGTTTTTTTGTATTCTCCGTTGCGTATCAAAATGGCAGTCAGAATGTGACATGCAATTTCATATGGTGCGTGCGATCAGCAAGCGCATGATCTCTGAGGTACCCGCAAAGATACGATGCAGACGTGCCGCAGTATAGAACCTGGATACGTTGTATTCGTCCATATAACCGGCGCCGCCATGCAGCTGCAGGCACTGGTCTATCACCCGACCTTCCATCTCGCAAACCCAGAGTTTTGCCATGGCACAGAGCTGCGAATCCAGCTTGCCATTTTCCTTGTAGTTGCGGATTACGGTGTCGATGAAGGCGCGCCCTACGGCAAGCTCTGTCTTGATATCTGCCAGCTTGAACTGGGTGTTCTGAAAATCGAAAATAGTCTGGCCAAAAGCCTTGCGGTTTTTTACAAACTCCACGGTTTCTTCAAAGACGCGAGTTCCCGCAGCGTGGCCGAGAACGGGAAAGATCAAGCGATCCATATTCACGCCACCCAGCATGATCCTCATACCGTCTCCCTCTTTGCCCAGAATGTTGGAGACCGGGACACGCACATCTTCAAAGAAAACCTCGCCGGTCATGGAGGCATTGCAACCCATCTTTTTGAGGTTGCGACCACAGCGACAGCCGGGAGTATCGCTTTCTACGATGATTACCGAAACACTCTTGGCGCCGTTGCCCGACTCTGTTTTGCAACCCACTATAAAGAAATCAGCGTCTGCGGAGTTGGAAATATAGGTCTTGGAGCCATTGATGATGTACTCGTCGCCATCCCGCACCGCTGTTGCGCGGATGGACGACACATCGCTGCCGCTATCCGGCTCGGTGAGGGCGAAAGCCCCGCGGTATTCGCCTTTTACCATACCGGGCAGCCAGCGCTGGCACTGCTCTTTGCTGCCGCAGCGATGGAGGAGATCACCCACGACGTCGCCGATGATGGCAGGCCCCACCGTGGCGCTGGCGGGGCTATAACCCAATTCCTCGGCAATCACCAGACGGAACAAAAAGTCGCCGCCGGGGCCGCCGTATTCCTCGGGAACATCCACGCCGAGAATGCCGGCAGCACCGGCCTTTTTCCAGAACTCTTTGGGAATTCCGTGATTTTCTGTCCACTCCTCAATATGCGGCTCGACCTCTTCAACAAGAAAGCGGCGAAATGTTTCTCGGAATATTTCATGTTCCGTGCCGTAAATTCCCGGCGTTGTTTGGTATGACATAGGTTGTTTCTCCTGTTAAATATCCGCAACAGCAGATCGTTCAAAATTGAAATGTATCGCTGAAAAAACTTCTATATTGTCGCCTTGTGTTACCAGTTGGCCTGTGGCTGCCAAGTAAAGTCCTGTGACGCTCGTGCTGGTCATTAGTAAAAATGTGCACTGAAGGTCACACCATAGGTACGCGGCGCTGCCGGAGAATATTTTATTCCGGAGATAGAGCTTTGCGTAATATAGTTGTAGTACTTTTTGTCGGTAAGGTTATTGGCCCAGAACACGAGGCCGTAGCGTTCATCCGGCGAATTGAGTTTCAACGAAGCGTTGATAATGTCAGTTTTGGGCTGCTTGACACCGGGGTTGTTATCTGCCTCGAAGTAGTAGTGATCCTTGTGAGTCCAGGAGCCGGAAATATCGACGGGAAAGTCGCCGGCAAAAAAGCGATAACTCAAGCTCAGGTTGGTGGCCAGCGACGGCGTGTTGACGGTGTCGTTACCGGCCAGATCGCAAGAATCCACGGCGATGGGAGTAACGCCATTGGCTGCCGGATAGGGCGGGCTGGCAGCACAGCCGCGGCTGGGAATAGGTACTGGCGCATTGGGTGCCAATGGATAGTTTTGCGGGCCGCCAGGGAACGAGGTGTACTTGCCATCGGCGAGGTTGATGGAGGCGGTGATGGTCAGGTTATCCACTGGTACTGCGGTGATATCGACATCGATACCCTTGATGGTGGCCGCACCCGCATTGGTAATGATCTGTGATCCCACTACGAGGGTGGCTACCTGAATGTCCTTGTAATCATAGTAGTAGGCTTCTGCGTTCAGGCGCAGCCTGCTGTCGAACAATTCACTCTTGAAGCCCACGGCATAGGCGTCGAGCACTTCGGGTTCTGCTGCCGCCGGTGGACTCGAAGCGCCGGGAGACAGGCCGCCAAGGTTGAAAATACCACTTTTGAAGCCCCTGTTGTAGGAAACATAGCCCAGGACATCCTCCGTGAAGCGGTAATCCAGGCTGACACGGCCAGTCATTTCCTTGAAGGTGGCATCATCCGCAACAGAGGGGAAGTTCAAGGTCGGGCTGCGCGTTGAGCCCTTGAATTCACGCTCGTCCTGGGTGTAGCGCAGGCCCAGCGTGAGGCGAGTTTTCGGCATGATTTCCGCCGACATCTCCGCGAATGCGGAGATGGAATCGGTGTCCTGCGCAGCGTTCCCGAAACCCGTACCGCCAATCGCAGTCAGGGCCGACCCTTGGTAGGTGGTAATAAACTGAGATTCATCATGCAGCAGGAAGGCGCCCAGCAGCCAGGAGATATCCTGATCCTCCGGGGATATCAACTGAAATTCCTGAGTATAGGTTTTAGCTTTTTGTGCAGCGAAAGCATAGAAAAAAGGGACTGGTGAAGCATCAGTATCGAACTGAGAATCGGATAGAACATCGGAATAACTGGTGATACTGACGAAGCGGGCTGCGAACCAGTCGTGGGTCAGTTTTACACTCACCTGGGTAAAATCGGCAGTGTATACATCGTCATCCTGCACAGTAGTGTCGTAGAAGCCCACACCCTGGGGACTGTACCCGGCGATGCTGTGGGTACCAGCAAGAACGCGCCCCGCCAGCCCTTGTGAGCCACGGCTTTTGTCATAACTGGCATTGAACAACAGTGACGTGGCATCACTAGGCTCGAACAACACCTTGGCGCGTACGCCATGGGCCCAGCGTTTGTAGGCATCTTTGCCAATAATTATATTTTTACCCCAGCCATCGTTTTGATCCTTACTGTAGGCAGCGATGTTGGCGGCGATGGTGTCCGTGAGTTCGGCGGAGCCATAGAACTGAAAGCCTGCAGTATCGTAGTCGTCGTAGGAAGCACTCACTTTTGCTTCAGGCTCATGACTCGGGTTTTTCGTATGAATATGAATGACGCCGCCAGTGGCGTTGCGACCAAACAGCGTGCCCTGCGGCCCCTTCAGCACCTCGATCTGGTCGATATTGTTGAAATCGAACACCGCCGGGTTGCCATTGTTGACGTAGATATCGTCAATGAAGGTGGCAACAGAGGGTTCATTGCCAATGACTCCACTCGGAGTACCTACACCCCGTAAAAAGGGAGTACCAGATGCAGCGTTGCGGTTATAGGTAAGAGAGGGAATCGCCTCGGCAATGGCCTGGGGCTCACTGAAACCGAGCAGATTGGCCATGTCGCCGGACACCGCAGTGACGGCAATGGGAACATCTTGCAGGCTCGCCTCGCGACGCTGCGCGGTAACGATGATTTCCTCGAGTCCCCCCTGCGCCCGCGGGCTACTAGCGGCACTGTCCTGGGCGCTGGCATTGATAGCGGCGAGAAATGCCGCCGCAAAGGCTATGAGCCAGCGGTGATTGCCAGTTCCTTGGTTCACTCTGTTCTGTCGCATCGTTTTTCCTCTAATCGTTATTCGCATATTGACGGGATTTCGGTCAGGCGCATAAAAGCTATTGCGATGAGCTGACTTTTACATAATAATTCGATTGCATTAATTAATGCAATCGAATTATTATGTGCTGTAACAGCCGTATCACTGGTTCCGCACTTATTGGCGGAAGAGCCATTGTCTTGGCAAAATATTGAGGAATTACATAATGGTACAAAATCAAATTTCAGAAACCGCTACCCCTCCAGGCATTCCTGTATCGGACATAGATATTTACGACCCTGCTAATCTGGTTAACCCTCATCCTGGATACCAGGCCCTTCGAGATCTAGGACCCGTAGTGTGGTTGCCCAAATATGATTGCGGGTTTGTCGGACGTTACGATGAGGTAGCCCAGCTTCAGTCGAACGCAAAGGACTTCGTGTCGTCGAGAGGAGTGGGCTTGTCTGATATCGACAATCCCGGCAACTGGCGGCCACCGAGCCCCCTGGTCGAGATCGATCCACCCGCCCATACCGAAATCAGACTGGTGATGAACAAGATTATGGCTCCGAGCAGGATACAGTCATGGCGTGATCGGTTTCGCGAGACGGCAACCACTATTTGTGAGTCGGTTCTGGAAAAAGGCACGATTGATGCTGCAAAGGACATCGCTGAGAAGTATATCTTCCAGGTGTTTTCAGAGTCTCTGGGAGTCGATCTCGATTTGAGAAAAACCATTACACTTGGCGATTTTATTTTCAACGCCGGCGGCCCTCAAAACGAGCTCTATCACCGTTCCAAACAGGAGATCGATGAAATATCGGAGTGGTTTGATTCTCGACAGAAGCGTGAAGCAATGATTCCCGGGGGACTTGGAGAGCTGATCTACGAGGCCGAGGACAGAGATGAGTTGCCCCCTGGAACAGCACCCCTCATGGTGCGCACTCTGTTGAGAGGAGGAATGGACACCACCATAAGCAGCCTTTCAACAACGTTGAGACTGTTGGCGGAAAATCCGGATGCGTGGCAAAAAGCAAAAGCTGAGCCAGCTTTTGTCATGGATGTCTTCGAGGAAGCTATTCGCCTGGAAAGCCCTTCGCAGATTCATTTTCGTACTACAACCAAAGATGTTGAATTTGCCGGTGTGACCATACCGGCAAACTCCAAGATAGCCGTGGGTATTGGCTCAGCGAACAGAGACCCCCGCTTTTGGGAGGCACCAGACGAGTTTAGACCGAGAACGCGAACAGGAAGGCACCTTGGGTTCGGAATCGGACCTCATGTGTGTCTCGGGCGCCACATGGCAAAACTGGAAATCGAATGTTTCCTGACGGAATTCCTGAGCAGAGTAAACCGTCTGGAAATAGCCGGGCCATACAAGTACCGGGTAATAAATGGCTTGAGAACTCTCGACACCTTGCCACTGACAGTGAGTTAGCTCCCTGTTTCGTTGATCAGCACTAAAAATCTCCCGGTTATACCGGAGTGACAGTAAACATTCGAAATTTCAGGGAGCCCATTGGACAAGCTTCTGGCCGCAAGTCGCGAGGCACACGGCTAGGAGTACGTCCAATGAGCTGATTTGAAATCTAAAAAATCATACTAACACTAACCAGCGGAGAAAAAGGATGAAAGCCTTTAACAAACCTTTGCGTTATATTTCACAGCCTTCTGCATTGGCGTTGGCGATAGCTACGGCGCTGGCCCCGGAGGCCGGCGCAGCGGCACTCGAAGAAATCATCGTGGTGGCGACCAAGCGCGAGCAGAGCATTCAGGACGTGCCCATCACCATGCTTTCCCACTCCGGTGAAGCACTGGCCGACAAGGGCATCGAGAGTGTTACCCAGCTCTCCGAGGTGGTGCCCAGCCTTAACATCAACACCGGCTCCGGCACCACTATCATTATGTTGCGCGGCGTCGGCACCAGCGCGGTAACCGCGGGCAACGAGCCCTCCGTCGCCACCTACATCGACGAAGTCTACAACCCCGCGGCCACCGCCAACATGACCTCCTTCGCCGATGTCGAGCGCGTCGAGGTTCTCAAGGGCCCCCAGGGCACCCTGTTCGGCCGCAATGCCACCGGTGGCCTTCTCCATATCATCACCCGCGACCCCAGCCACGACCCCGAGCTGACGCTGCGCGGCGGTGTCGCCAACTACGGCACCTGGGAAACCGGCCTCTACGCCACCACCGGCATCACCGACAACCTCGCCGTCAATATCTCCGCCAACTACAAGGACGCCGACAAATCCTACGTCGATAACCAGGTGCCGGGCGTCAACTTCCTGCCCGAGAACCGCTACAACGTCCGTGCCAAGCTCCTCTACACCCCCACCGACAACACCGAGGTCAAGCTGGTGCTCAGCGAGGAGCACTACGAAGGAAGTAACAACATGATCCGCACCCCGCTGCCCGGCGTGCATGCCGCCACCGGCGAAGCCACGCCGGACGGTTGGCACAAGGCGGCACAAGATATCGTCTCCTACAACGAATACGACAACACCCACGCCAGCCTCCACCTGCGGCATTCGCTCAATAACGTCGATGTGGTGAGCATCACCGCCTACCGCGAAAACGAATACTTCTCGCCCTACGACAACGACGGCACCAGTGTCTTCAATACCAACTCCTGGACCCAGACCAACACCCGCTTCTTCTCCGAGGAGCTGCGCCTGGCATCCACCGGCGACGGTAGCCTGCACTGGATCGTCGGCCTGTTCTACTCGGATTTCAGTACCTATATTGACCCTATGCGAATCGAACTGCCGGGGGTGACCATCCTCAACCGCGGCGAGCAGCAGAACGAGGGCAAGGCCGTGTTCGGCGAAATCGACTGGGCCTTCACCGAGAAAGCCTCACTGGTGGTGGGCCTGCGCTACAACGAGGACGAGTTGACCCTCGACCAGCGCCCCACCCTTATCAACGGCAACCCGATCTTCCCCTTCACCACCCTGGAGGAGGATTTCGAGAAGCTCACCTACCGGGTGGGGCTGAACTACAGGTTCACCGACGACCTGATGGTATACGCCACCGCGAGCCGCGGTTACAAGGGCGGCATCTTCAACATGGTCAATCTCAGTGGCCCACCCGCGCCGGCAGTACAGCCGGAGGAATTGGACGCGATCGAGGTGGGCTTCAAGTCGAGCGGCTGGTTCGATGGCCGCGCCACCATCAACGGTGCAATCTTCGACTACGACTACCAGAACCTGCAGCTGGTCACCGTCGGCAGCGGTACCACCACCACGGTCAACGCGGCGGCGGCGAGCATTCGCGGTGCGGAACTGGAAGTGGATGCCCAGGTGACCGACAAGCTGCGCCTCAGCGCTGGCGTCTCGTATCTGGATAGCGAATACGACGAGTACTTCGGCATCACCAACAGACCCAGCCCCAACGGCATGGGCAACTTACCCACTACCGACAATTTTGCCGGCAACGAGCTGATGCGGGCGCCGGAAATCACCTTCAATGCGGCGCTTAACTACGCCTTGCCGGCGGGTTTCGACGTGGTGGTGAACTATTACTACAACGACGGCTTCTACTGGGACGAGGACAACCGCATCAAGGAACCGTCCTACGAAGTGGTGAACTTCTCCCTGAACTGGGCGGATCCTGCGGAGAAAGTAAGGCTCAGCCTGTGGGGCAAGAACATGACGGACGAAAAGTACTCGGTGTACAGCACCAACGCGCCGCCGGCGGGTGACAACTATACCGCCGCGCCGCCGAGAACTTACGGCATCAGCGGAGAGTACAGGTTCTGATGTGCCGGTCGTCTACGGTTCGTGTGGGAACGAGTACTCCCACACCAGCGATCCGGACATTCTCACCACTGGCGATAGCACCAGTCACTATCCCCCCCTGTACAACCGCCGCCTGCACCTGGAATCGGTGCCGGCGGCAAGGTGGTGGCCAACACGTTGTGTGGCACATTAGAACCCTGCAACGCGCTAAGCGTGTAGTCTGCAACTCAGACAACGTCGCGCCGGATCGCAAATGCGCGTTCAGAAAATCCTAACGAAAACAAATGAGGTAAGAGATGTCGGTAGCTAGTTCGCCGCTGGCGGGTGTGAATGTGGTAAACCAGGGTGCGGGCCTTGCGCCCGCGCTGATCAGCAAGTTTCTGGGGGAACTGGGTGCGCGCGTCGTGCGGCTCGCGCCATTGCAGAGCGATCCCTTCATCAGCATCTATCCCGCCTACGAGGCCCTGCGCGGCCACGAGCAGAACGAGCTGCAAAGCCTGGCGTCCGCTGCCGCCGCGGTCGACGTGTGCATTCTCGGCGGCGAGGATCATCCCGAGCTCGCGCCGCGCACCGCCGCGGAAACCCTGCTGGCTGCCAATCCGCGCCTGATCGTGCTGGACATCCAGGGCTACCCCGAGGGTGTCGGCGGCATGGGTCGCCACGCCGTGGATATTCTCGTGCAGGCGAGAAGCGGCATCTGCTACGAGCACTACAGCGACCGCCCCAACTTCGTCACCTACCAGCCCACCCAGTACGGCGCCGCCATGCAGGGGCTGATCGGTATTGTCACGGCCCTCTACGAGCGCGAGTTCTCCGACCGGGGTCAGGGTGTGTCCACGTCTCTCTACGAGGGCGCGCTGTGCTGGCTGACCACCTGGTCGCGGGCCGAAAACGCCACGCCGATGTTCAAGTTTTCCATGCCGCTCGACCCGCGCCCCATCCTGTTGCAATGCAAGGATGGCCTGTATGTCCACGTGTGCCTCGGCTCCGCCGGCGCCAAGGCTACCCTGTACCGGATTCTCGGCATCGACGCCCCCGGCATGGACCCCAACGATGCGGGCCTGCCCAATCCGGCGGATCCGCCCCATAAGTTCTTCGGCGATATCGAACTGCTGGCCTCCTACGCGGCCAACTGGCATAGCGCCGAACTGCTCGACGCCTTCACCAAGGCGGGCCTGCCGGGGGAAATCGCCCTGCCGCCGGGCGCCTGCTGGGATCACCCGCAGGTTCAGCACAACGGCCTCATCCGCAGCAACGACGCCGGCGTGCGGCACGTGGGCAATCCGCTCACCATCCGCGCCGTGAGCAGTGACGACAAACCACAGCCGCCCGTGGACCAGCGCCCCCTCAGCGGCCTCACGGTGCTCGATTTCGGCGCTTTCGTCGCCGGCCCGGTGTCTTCCGTCATGCTCTCCGACCTGGGAGCGGAAGTGATCAAGGTCGAGCCCCTGAACGGCGATCCCATGCGCAGTGTGGTGCGGCCATTCAACTCCGCGAGCCGCGGCAAGAAATCCCTTGCCGTGGACATGAAATCAGCCGAAGGCGCCGAGATCGTGCGCCGCCTGTGCGACGCCGCGGACATCGTCACCAACAACTTTCGCCCGGGGGTGTCGGCCAAGCTCGGCATCGATGCCGCGACCCTACATGCCCGCAAGCCGTCCCTCATCGTGCTGGAAGCGCCGGGCTACGGTGCTTCTGGTCCAACCGCCCAGAAAGGCGCGTTCGACCCCATTCTCCAGGCGCTGTGCGGCCACGAGTACCGCGCCGGCGGCGAGGGCAATGCGCCCTTGTGGAGCCGCACCGCGATGGTGGATTACAGCGGCGGGTACCTGGGCGCCATCGCCACGCTGGCGGCGCTCTACAACCGCGCCCGCACTGGCGACGGCGCGGAGATCGTCAGCCCCCTGTTGAACGCCGGTATCTTCCTGCTTTCCGAACTCATTCACAGCGCCGAAGCGGGCTTTGCCGGCGCTGCGCTGGCAAACGCGGAGCAAACCGGCTTCCGCCCCGCCGAGAGCATGTACCGCACCGGCGATGGTTGGATCGCGGTGGCCGTGCGCAGCCAGGACGCGGCGAACGCGCTGGCCGGCGTGCTTGACCTTGGCGCCGAACTGGCCGCGCCCTATCGCACCTGGGCGGAAAAAGAAGCCGCCGCGCTGCGCGCTGCCTGCGCACAGCGCAACAGTAACGAACTGCTGGCGACGCTGGAAGAAGCCGGGGTGTGGGCGGAAGCCTGCCGTCAGGGAATGGATGCGGACATTTTCGACAATCAGGCGCTGTTCGAGCGCGGCACCTTGTTCAGCGCGCCGTATGCCAAGTTTGGCGCCACCGCGGCCATTGGCCCGCTGCTGTCACTGGGCCGCTCGCGGGTGAAGGCGCAGCGCGGTGCGCCCGAAGTGGGCGAGCACAGCCGCGAGATTCTCGAGGTGTTGGGCTACAGCGCCGCGGACATCGACGGCCTGTTCGCGCAGCGGGTAGTGGCGTGAGGGCCGGGCGACAGGTCGAGGAACACCCATGAGCGATCAACACTGCATCATCGTCGGCGGCAGTCACGCGGCGGCGCAGGTGGTGGCGACACTGCTGGCCAACCAATGGCCGGGGCAGATCACCCTGGTCAGCGCCGACAGCTATCTGCCCTACCATCGCCCACCCCTGTCGAAAACCTATCTGGCGGGCGACAAGACCATCGAACAGCTGCTGATCCGGCCCGCTGCCTTCTACGACAAACCCAATGTCGAGGTGCTGCTCAACACCCGCGTCACCCGCATCGAGCGTGCGGCCAGGCGCGTCCACCTCGACAACCACAGCGACCTGCCCTACAGCAAGCTGGTGCTCACCACCGGCGCCCAGGTGCGGCGCATCGCCACGCCCGGACACAACCTGCCCGGCGTGTTCTATCTGCGCGATGTCACCGACGTGGACCATATCCGCGAACACCTGCCCCAGGCGCGCTCCGCGGTCATCGTCGGCGGCGGCTATATCGGCCTCGAAACCGCCGCCGCGCTGCGCACGCTGGGGCTCGAGGTCACCGTGCTCGAAGCCCTGCCGCGGGTCTTGCAGCGCGTCACCACCGAGGAGCTCTCCGCCTTCTACACCCGCGTCCACGAAGAGGAAGGGGTCAGAGTAAGAACCGGCGTGTGCCTGACCGCCATCAATGGCGGGCGCGGCGTGCAATCGGTGACCCTGGATACGGGCGAGGAAATTCCCACCGATCTGGTGATCGTCGGCATCGGCGTGACACCGGATACGGACCTGGCGGAAGAAGCGGGCCTGGCGGTGGACAACGGCGTGGTGGTGGACGAATACGCGCGCACCAGCGACCCGGACATTCTCGCCGCCGGCGATTGCACCAATCACTACAACCCCCTGTACGCGCGCAGGCTGCGCCTGGAATCCGTGCAGAACGCCAGCGACCAGGGCAAGGTGGCGGCCAACACGGTGTGCGGCAAATTGGAACCCTACAACGCCCTGCCCTGGTTCTGGTCGGACCAGTACGACGTGAAATTGCAGATTGCCGGGCTGTCGCAGGGCTACGACCGGGTCATCGTGCGCGGCTCTACCACGCAGGGGCGCAGCTTCGCGGCGTTCTACCTCCAGGGCGAGCGCTTGCTGGCGGTGGACGCGGTGAATCGGGCCAAGGAATTCATGTTCTGCCGCAAGGCCCTCAGCGAGGGTCTGCGCGTGAACCCCGAAGTGCTGGCGGACGACACCGCCGGCATTCAGGAAGCCTTCCTGTAGGAGCTTGCCTGCAAGCGACAACCACCGAGATTTGTCGCCTGCAGGCAGGCTCCTACAGGGCGGATTTGAGAGCGGTGCTGGCGAAGGAATCCGTCGGCACCGAGAAGCTTCACCCTGTAGGAGCTTGCCTGCAAGCGACAACCACCGGGATTTGTCGCTTGCAGGCAAGCTCCTACAGAGGACGAACGGGGGGTAGGCTGCTGTTTATTCGCGGCCAAGGCCGCTCCCACGGATATTACGAGGATATTTC
>CAYXXZ010000057.1:0-19908 GCA_964469165.1 uncultured Porticoccaceae bacterium | reverse complement strand
GTGCCGGAGGTGGTGCTGTGGCCAATGTAGGACCAGTATTTCTCTTCGGTCAGGTTATTGCCCCAGAGGCGCACGTCGAAGGTTTCTCCGGGTGACGTCCATTTTACCGAAGCGTTGATGATATCGGTCGCATCCTGTTCCGAGAACCTGTTGTTGTCCGGTTCCATGTAGTAGGACGATTTGTGGGCCCAGGACGCGGACAGGTCGAACATACCGATCTCGGTGGGGATGGTGTAGATGAACGACAGGCTGCTGCTGAAGGGAACGGCACGGACCAGTTCGTTGCCGGCCAGGTTGCAACCCACCTGGGCCATAGGGCCTGTCGCGGTCGGATAGTTGCTGAAGCCGCAGCCGCTGGGAATGGGAATAGCTGCATTGGGCGGCTGCGGGAAGAAGGTCGGGCCAAGATCGAATTCGTCGTATTCGGTATCCATGGCGGCGAAGTTGGCACTGATCGTCAGGTTGTCGATGGGCATGACGGTCAACTCGCCTTCCAGGCCATAGATGGTCGCCTCGCCACCGTTGACGATGCGCTGGCCACCGCCGGTGGGTAGCGCATTCTGCACCTGGATGTTGGTGTACTCGTAATAAAAGGCTTCCATGTTGAGCCTGACACGGCTGTCCATGAATTCGCTCTTGAAGCCCAGGGTGTAAGCATCGACCTCTTCGGGCTCCACTGGAGTTGCCG
Source organism: uncultured Porticoccaceae bacterium (assembly GCA_964469165.1). Lineage (GTDB taxonomy): Bacteria > Pseudomonadota > Gammaproteobacteria > Pseudomonadales > Porticoccaceae > CAYXXZ01. Next base: position 19,220 of record CAYXXZ010000057.1, on the reverse strand, counting down.
CTGTGGTGGTGCCAGTGGATGTGCCGGCCAGGTTGTACACGCCACTTTTGAAGCCGCGGTTATAGGCAATATAGCCCATGAAATCATCACTGAACTTGTAGTCCAGTGCGATTCTGCCCGTCATGTTCTTAAAGGTCTCGTCGTGCTCAAACGGCCCTCTGAATGTTGTCACGATGCCGTTCGCATCAATGGCGCTGGCATGGGCATTTTCCAAGCTGCGGTCATCCGATGTATAGCGAGCGCCGATGGTGAGGTTGGTGTTGGGCAGAATTTCGTTGGTCATCTGCGCGAAAACCGACACGGAATCGGTTACCTGGTCTGCACTTGTCGTGGCGGTACCCGTGCCGTATACCTGCCCGGAATAGAGTGCGCTGTAATGGGACTTGTCATGCAGTAGGAAGGCACCCAGAATCCAGCTCACATCTGAGTCATCGGGTGAAAGCAGCTGGATTTCCTGGGTGAATGTTTTTCCTACGTTCTCTGAATCTGCGTTGAGAAAATCCTGGGGCGCTGCGTCAAGGTCGAAGATATAGAAAGGTGTATCGTTCTCGCTATATGAAGTAATGCTCACCAGCCGCGAATGGGTGAAATCCTTGGAGACCTTGATGGCTCCGTGGTAATACTCGGAATCGTAATAGCTGTCGTGGGTGGAGGCGCCGTCCCAGTGGCCGAGCCCGGCGGCGTCGCGATCAAATCCCAGGCGGCCAATCATGCCGGTCACGGGGGCCAGCGCCATGCCCTGATCCGATTCACGTTTGTTGAAACTGCCGGACAGCAGAATCGACAAGCTGTCATCGGGCTCGATCAAGACCTTGCTGCGCACGCCCCAGGCTTCATTGCTGTAGATGTCGCTACCCGTGGTGACATTCGTTCCCCAGCCCTCGCCCTGCCTGCTTCTGAAGGCGGAGACGTTGGCAGCGATATTTTCCGTCAACCCTCCAGAGGCATAGAACTGCACGGTTGATGTATCGTAATTCCCATAACCGACGCTGATATCCAGGGCGGGCTCATGTGTTGGGTTGCGCGTGTGAATGTGTATGACACCGCCGGTGGCATTGCGGCCGAACAGGGTTCCCTGAGGGCCTTTCAATACCTCGATTGTGTCGATGCTGTTGTACTCGAAAATCGTGGAGTTACTGCTGGGAATGTAGACATCGTCGACGAATTGAGCAATGGAAGGCTCGTTGCCCATCGTGCCGGACTGGGTGCCGATACCGCGAATAAAGGGTAGTGCTGCCGCAGCCTGCCGGTCGAATGTGAATCCCGGCACCAGTTGCGTCAATGTGGATGTGTCGACCACGCCGAGTTTTTCGATGGCTGACCCTGTCACCGCGCTGACTGCGACAGGCACGTCCTGAAGATTTTCAGCCCTTCTTTGTGCCGTCACCACAATTTCTTCGAGCCCTCTTTGGCTGCTGGGCTGTGCCCAGGTTGCACAGGTGGCGAAGGCAGCAGATGCTAAAAAAGAGTTGATCAGTATGTTGTTTCTTGTCATGGATTATCCCCTTTAAAATTATCGTCAGAACTTTGATCGTCAGAACTTTGGCGGTAGATATGGCAAGAGGATGCCTCTTGAGTCCTTTTCATGCTAACGATCCTGTTCCTGTGCGTCACCGTTATTTATAACAGGTTAAATGCATCAAGGAGAAAGCTAGAAAATGGGCGCGGAGCTGTGTATGACTGCCTTGGTCAAGATGGCTACATCATCTGGCAGAGATAGAGATGAGTTCAAACCTGTAACTTGTAACGGGTGTATTTCTTGTCGGATCAATTAACATAACTTTTCATCGTTTGAACAAAACCCATGAATTGCCACGGTGCAAAACACGGCATCATTCTTCAGGCACAGGCGTACCGCTACAACACGAGAACTCTTGCTATGACCATAGATACATCCCTTCGCAAGGCGATAGGAGAAGCACAGGGCGAAGGTGTTCACGTCGAACACAGCCTGCTCAAGGAGCACCCCGAACTACTGGTGGAACTCACCACCACGCAAAAATTTTCTTTTTCCCGCAAGGACCGGGAAGATATCCAGCTCGCCGCCCTGAAAAACCGTTTCGAGTCATTGGTCAATAAGGTGCCGGTGCTCGCGCGCTTTGCCGAGAGCCAGGGCCTCAAGAGTATCGAAAAAATCGAGGACGGGGCGCTGCTTATGTTGCCCCACACCATGTTCAAATCCTATCCGCTGTCGGCGATCGAGTCGAACCGCTTCGATAAAATGACCAAGTGGCTGCAGACGTTTACTTCCATTGATATGTCCCACGTGGACGCCAAGCGCTGCCAGAACATCGACGAGTGGTTTGACGTGCTCGACGCGGAGACCGACGTACGCTTGCGCCATTCCTCGGGCACTACCGGCAAACTGTCGTTCGTGACGGGCAACGTCCATGAGCAGCGCACCCAGGCGTGGGGCTTCAAGCGCTTTTTCGAAGGCTTCGGCGACGAGCCAGATGCGAGAGTGCGCGGCGTCGGTGAATATCCCGTGATTGTGTTTGGCCATGCAAGAGGCGGCATGTCAACCGCGCGCAACATGGACTCGGTGCGCATGTTCCTCTACGACGGCGATCACTCGAAATTCATCTTCAGCAATTCGGGTCGTTTTAGTGCCGACATGCTTTCCTTGGGCAGTCGTCTGCAGAAGGCACAGGCATCCGGTGAGTTGGGTTCTCTGCAGCTTTCCCCGAGTTTATTGTCCCGTCGCGAGGAGTTCTTGAAGGAACAGCGCGAAGAGCCAAGGCGCCTGACCGAATTCTTCGATCGCATCGCCAACGAGTTCCGCGACAAACCGGTGATCATTCAGGGTGTGGTGCCCATCGTCGCCAAGGGTGCCATAGAGGCGGTCAATCGCGGACTCGAAAGTGTGTTCGCTCCTCAGAGCCTGCAACAACTTGCCGGCGGTACCAAAGGGCAAGCGCTACCACCCAACTACCCCGATATTGTCGCGCGCTTTACGGGTATCCCCTATCCACCCACGGGGTATGGCATGACCGAAGCTTCCTCGGCGCTGACTCGCTTGTGTCCCGCTGGGCACTATCACCTGCCACCCAACCTGGTGCCGTACCTGCTGGATCCGAAATCAGGTGATATCTTGCCGCGTGAAGGTATTCAGACCGGTCGCTACGGTATCGTGGATGTGGCAGCTCAGCATCGCTGGGCCGGTATTCTCACTGGCGATCTGCTGACATTGGACTGGGACGGTTCCTGCAGCTGTGGTCGTAGTGGCCCCCATATCGTGGGTGAAATCCGCCGCATCTCGGAATTGGAAGGCGGCGACGACAAAATCACGTGTGCTGGCGCACCCGCTGTGCATGAAAATGCGCTCCAGTACATGGCTGAAATTGGAGGTGACTGATGTCATTCAATGTTCCCTTAATCATTCGCGGTAAAATCATCGAAGACGCGGATTTGGAGTTTGGCGGGCGCGGCAACGCCGTTGCCTTCACCACCCCTGATGTCAAGAAACATCTTGCGAGCCTGCCGTTGGCGCGACCCTCGGAACTGACCGATCTTCATGCGCTGCCGTTCGAGGAGGTGCTCGATTATCTGGAGGAGCTGGGTTCCAAGCTCAACCTGAAAACCAACGAATACCTACAGGAGGCGATCCAGCTCTCGTACCTGACGTCAGGGCTCAGCAAATCCGTGGTCGAGCATTTTTTCTCGACCATTGGCCAGTCCTACAACCGCGAATTCATCCGCGAGCACGCGGAAAACTGCATCGGTGTTAGATATCTGGAAGGCTGGGTACCGCGCAAAATGTCCAACGGCGGCATCTGCAACATCCGCGCCTTTGGCGTGCGCTCGGTGCATGTGCTGGCGGGCAACGTGCCGGTGCCTTCCTCCATGGGGGTGATCCGCAACGCTATTACCCGCAGCGATGCGATCTTCAAGACGCCGTCCAACGACCCGCTGACGGCGGCGGCCATTGCCCGCACCATGATCGACATGGCGCCCGACCACCCCATCACCAGGCATCTTTCCATCGCCTACTGGAAAGGCGGCGACGTCGAAGTGGAAGAAGCCCTGTACCGTCCCGACCGCATCGAGAAAATCGTCGCCTGGGGCGGCGCCGGCTCGATGACGAGCATCAAGAAATACCTTCAGCCCGGCATCGATCTGGTGGGCATGGACCCGAAACTGTCGTCCGCCATCATCGGCCCCGAAGGCTTCAGCGATGACAAGACCATGCACGACATTGCGGCGCGCCTCGCTCTGGACGTGGGCTACCTGAACCAGCAGGCCTGTGCCTCCGCCCGCGTGGTGTACATCCAGACTGGCACCGATGATGAAGGGATCGAAAAGGCCAACCACTTCGGCAAAATCCTGTTCGATGCCATTCAGGGCTTGCCGCCCTCCGCCAGTGGCCCGGCGCCCCGTCTGTCGCCGGATCTCGTGGAAGAGGTGCAGTCACTGAAGATCATGAGCGACGAGCACAAGGTGTATGGCGGCGGTGTCGAAGGCGCGGTGATCGTGTCGCAGACCGACGAGCCAGTGGATTTTTCCGCGCTCCTCAACGACCGCTTCACCAACCTGGTCCCGTTCGACAGTTTGGATACGCCGATTCGCGCGGTCACTTCCTATACCCAGAGCATCGGTATCTATCCGGATGCGCTCAAGGAGCAGATCCGCGATCAGCTGGTTTTCCACGGTGCGCAGCGCCTGGTGTCACTCGGCTACATGCTCAAGGCTGCAATGGCCGGCCCCCACGACGGCATCGAGCCGGTGCGCAGGATGTGCAAGTGGATCAGCGATGAGACAAACGATCCGGAGGTAGTGCCCTTGTTGGCAGAGGTCGATTACGGCCAGGCGGCTCCATCGGCTAAGGTGGGATAAAAACTGAGAAAAGTCCTCTCCTTCCGGGAGAGGGCAACCAAGATAAACAGGCAACGAGAAAATTTCAGGAGTTTATTCATCAAATGTCATAGAACAACCTGATGGGTCAAACATCATGAACTTACAGCAGAATATAAATCTCATAGGTTGCAAGCAGATTGGCAGCGTCCTGAGAAAAGCCAGTGAGGAATACGGTTGGGACGATTATTGTTTTACCTTTCGCCATCGGAAACAGCCGACCGATAAATATACTTTCATCTGCGAAGCGTCCAGGGAAAAGAAGATGTTTATGTACGAGTACATACGTCTTGGGCTGGATCCTGTCAACCCACTGCGAAGACTTGTTTTGCGCAACGACATGCCTCAAGCCTACAGGTATGAGGATTACGCCAAAAACCCTACGAAAAAGGAAAAGCAATTTTTCGAACTGGTGGCCAAGTACCGCTGGAGAAGCGGGTTGCACCTAGTGCAATACGGTTATGGCGGCGCCCTCGGCGGCGTTGAATTTCTCACCACGGAGGATGACATCAGTGCTGAAAAAAAATATGAGACGAGCCGATTCATAGTCCCATGGCTCATGCAATTCAACGCATGGGCTCGGGAATTGATGAGTAGCATCTTGGCAAAAACCGTGCTCACGGAACGTGAAATGGAATGCATGAATCTGGTTTCAAAGGGAAATACTTCGAAGGAAATCGCCAATATTCTCAGCATCACTAAGCGTAGGGTAGATTTTCATGTCGAAAGCGCGGTGAAGAAGATGGGCGCGGTGAACCGATCGCAGGCGGTCTCCCATTTCCCACTTTTTATTTCACGGGTTTCGGGCTGAGCAGTCAGGCGCAACGCTGACTAAGCAAGTGGTGTGAACAGCCCCTAGCAGAGGTTTTGAACATGTTCCAGGGACCTTTGTCCGGTGTCAGAGTTTTGGAATTTGCTGGAATAGGCCCAGGCCCGTTTTGCTGCATGTTACTGGCTGATCTGGGCGCGGACGTCGTTCGCATCGACCGCAAGCACGGCCACCAGGCCCATTTCACCGAGACCGCTTCGACGTGGCGAGCCGCGGCAAGCGTTCCATCGCCATGGACCTGAAAAAGCCGGAGGCGATCGCCACCTGTCTCAAGCTGATCGAAAAGGCCGACGCCATCGTCGAGGGATTCCGCCCTGGCGTGATGGAGCGCCTCGGGCTCGGTCCCGATGTGGCACTCGAACACAACCCGCGCCTGGTGTACACGCGCATGACCGGCTGGGGACAGGAGGGCAGCATCGCCCACTCCGCCGGGCACGACATCAACTACATCGCGCTGTCCTACGAGCTGTACGCCTCGGGGGTGTGGAGCCTCGAACGCAATGCCAACAGCCTCGATGGCGCGGCGCCCAATTACGATACTTATCAGTGCGCCGATGGCAAGTGGATCTCCATCGCGTCCACCGGCGCGCCCTTTTACCGGCAATTGCGCGAAATCGCCGGCTTCGATGACCCGGAATTCGATCACCAGAAAGACAAGAACCACTGGGCCTCCCTCAAGGCCAAGGTGGCGGAGAAGTTCAGGACCAAAACGCAACGGGAGTGGTGCGCGCTGATGGAGGGCACCGATGTCTGCTTCGCGCCGGTGTTCGACATGTCCGAGGCGCCGGCCCACCACCACAACAAATCCCGCAACACATTCATCGACATCGAGGGCGTCACCCAGCCGGCGCCGACGCCGCGCTATTCCGCCACGCCGGGCGCTGTCCGCTCACCGCCGCCGGAGATCGGTCAGCACACTGGGAGCGCCCTGAAAGACTGGGGCATAGACGAGGCGGAAGTGGCGGCGCTCGAGTCGGCGGGGGCGATCTAGTGATGCTTCGAGTCGATTTTGCGGGTTCGCCCGTAGGTTGGGCTGACGAAGGAAGCCCAACAGGTTCTAAGAGAACGTCGGCGAGATATCAGCCAGAGTGAGTCTTCGGAATAAGCACGCCTTGAATATAGTTGATGATGATTTCTGATAAATTATCAATAAATTCTTCAGGGCTCATGAATGTGGGGTTGGAAGTAATATAATGTCGGACGCTACCCATTACCATGTGGTTCATAAAGAACTTTGTATGCTGCATTTCTCTGGGGCTAAGCTTCACGCCCAGAAAGTCGATGTAGGCCCGGGCAACTCCTTGAATCAAACTGTCATAGGTTATGGGCAGGACCGTTTTTTGAAGTTCGGGAACCTTGACGAAGAGATCTATTAAAACTAATCGGTTGTTGGCATGAACTTCATAGAGGGTTTTTAGCGCCAGGGGTATGGATTGCTCTATTGGCAACTCGAACATCTCCGGCATGAGTTCGCGAACCTTGTTGGCCGCATCAGTTGATGCCGACTCAAAAAGGCTAAGCAGCACGGCTTCTTTGTTGGGGAAATATTCGTAAAAGGAGCCAATGCTGATGCCGACACGCTCAGCCAGCTTTGTTGTCGTCAAATATTCGAATCCGTATCTCTCGACAATGCCGAGAGCAGCCTGCTGGATACTTTCCATGGTAATGCGCGATCGTTCCTGAAGGGGTGTCTTTCGCTTGCTGTAAGTAGTGATTTTCGAACCGCTACTTCTTCCAACTCTTTTGTTCATGGTAACCCGACTAGAAACCGAATAATAACCGAAACCCTTTCCGGTTATTATAAGAGCCTCAATGCTGAACGCAACATGGCAAGCCAATCTTTCAAGGAGATCCCATGTCAAACATAGAGGCAGTGCTGCGCCCGCGAGAATCTTCGGAAGCGCTGACGGATTACCTGTACATCAATGGCAAAGAGAACCGGTTCGAAATCAACCAGAGGGCCTACAATGATCCGTCTACCTTTGAGAAGGAGCGGGAGCTGATCTTTGGCAGGTGTTGGCTCTATGTTGGCCATCAATCTGAAATACCCAACAAGAAGGATTTTCTTACCCGCAATGTCGGGGGGTATGACTTGATTTTTAATCGGGATAAGGATGGCAACGTCAATGCGTTTTATAATTATTGTACTCATCGCGGCCCAAATCTAACTGTCGAGGAGCGTGGCAATAAAGGTGTATTCATGTGTCCGTATCACGGCTGGGTTTTCGGTGGTGATGGGGAGTTGAAAGATACCGGCGGCACAGGCGGGTATGCGGATAACCTCAATGAGAACGGCCGATACAACCTGAAAAAAGTTCCTCGCCTGGATAACTACCGCGGCTTCTATTTCATCAATTACAACCCCAATGCCATTGACCTGGAATCCTACCTCTCGGGTTCGAAGGAAGTGCTGGACTTGATGGTCGACCAGTATGAAAGCGGCTTGGAAGTCATCCAGGGTGAACAATTGATGTTCAATGGCGGTAACTGGAAATTGGTTACTGACAATTTTGTCGATACCTACCATGCCCCTATCCTGCATAACAGCTACTTTGAGTACTCGCTGAGGCGGGTAGGCAATGATGTGTCCGGCAGTATGAAGGATGGGTATGGCGCGGGTTTGGGCAACGGGCATACTTTTTGGGAAAACAACATAGGATTGGGCCGCCCCGTTGCTGGCTGGATTCCAGCTTTTGGCGAAGCTTCCAAGCCGATCATCGAGGCAAAGAGAAGAGAGCTTGTGGAGCGTTTTGGCGAGGAGCGCGGCGCGCGTATCGCGGATTGGAACAGAAATATGGTGATCTTTCCCAATCTTGTGATTACCGATAACGTTTCACTTTCAGTTCGTATGGTATACCCCGAAGCGCCCGACGCCCTGCGTATGAATATTTGGACACTTGGCGGGGTGGGTGAGCCCAAGGAAATCCGGGATGTGCGTTTGCGCAGCCACCTCAGTTTTGTCGGCCCCGCCGGGTTTGCGCATCCAGATGATTTTGAATTATTCGACCGTGTCAAGGCGGCTTACTACACCACTCCCAACAAATGGGTGGATTATTCCAAGGGTATGGCCTCGGAAACAGTCCCCGATGGAGACAGGAGAATGTCGCGTGGTGCCTGGCTTGATGAAGCGCAGGGCCGTGCCTGGTGGGCTCAGTGGGACCGCATCCTTGGTGGTGCCGAGACACTGGAATAAGACTGGCCGGAATCACTCAGAGAATACACATGAACCAGATCACCCAAGCTGATGCAGCGCTGCAACACGCGATAGAGGCATTTCTTCACCTGGAGGCCAGGTTGCTGGACACCTGGCAGCTGGAGGAATGGCAAACATTGTTTACCGAGGACGGCGAATACATGATTCCGCCGTTCAATACGCCGGATGCCGAAACCGTGGAGCCCACGGAGAAATTATTCTACGCTGTCGATAACAGGGAAACACTCCATGCAAGAGCGGAGCGTATGTTGCGGAAGGATGCGTATGCTGAAAGCCCACGCTCCAATATCCGCCACATGGTTTCCAATGTGATCGTCTTGTCTGATAACGGCAAAGAATTGAGAGTAACCAATAATCTGGTTGTATATCGGTTCCGGCGAGGAGAGTTGTCGATCTACGTTGGCGTGGTTTATTACGATTTGGTCCGGCAAGGAAGCGATTTCAAGATCCGTTGCAAGCGCGTTTGCCTTGATAATAACTCTTTGAAACCCCAAGGAAGCTTGGCAATCATTCTTTGATCATGAGGTTCATACAGCCTTCTCAGCCGGCGAGCACCACGGCCTCCCGCCGCGCGGGCTTGTTGGCAAGCAGCGCAATCAGAATCAAGGCAAGGCTCCACAACAGTGCGCATCCTATCCACGCAATGTGGTAACTGCCTTGAAGGTCGTAAATGAGGCCGCCCAGGTAGCCGCCCGTGGCGCCGCAGAAGGTGCTGACCAAGGAGGACCAGCCATAGATACTGCCAAAGGATGTGCGTCCGAAGTAATAGGCGATGGAGTAGGGCAGGTAAACACCGGTGCCTCCGTAACCAATCCCCCAGATAACGGCAAAGGTGTACAGCATGTAGACGCCACCGTCCAGAAGTACCCACGGCAGAGCGACCAGATGCAGGGCAATCTGTATCAGGAAGCCCGTTTTCAGGGGGGCGTGATCTGCCAGCCAGCCGAAGCCCAGTCGCCCGATGCAGCTGGCCAGTGTGCCTATGGACAGCACCATGGCGGCGGTGGTACCGGAAAAGCCTCGGCCCTCAAAGTCGGCCGGCCCGTGCAGGAGAAAAACGTAGCTGCCCATATAGGTAATACCCATTGCCAGACTCACGGCCCAGAAAGCCGGTGTGCGCAGGGCTTCTGATACTTTCCAGTCGTCGCTGGTGGCCATTCTGGCTGCACCGGTATTCCCCGGCGCAGAGTCGTGTTTTTCACTGAGGGGGGCACCATCCGGGCCGAAGCCACGGTCTTCCGGTCGGCCCTGTCCCTTGACGAAGAGGACGATGGGCAGCAGCACCAGCAGGCCCATCATGACGCCGAGGGCGGCAAAGGCCAGCCGCCAGCCGTAGGTGTCCAGCAGCAGGCGCACCGCCGGCGCCATGATGGCGGTGCCGAGTCCGATGGACAGCGCGGTGACGCCCATCATCATGCCGCGCCGCTTCACGAACCAGTTGGTGACGATGCTCACCTGGCTCATGCGGCCGATGGCGTTCGCCCCGAAGGCGGACAGCACGCCGTAGAGGACGTAGAACATCCACAGGTTGTTGGCGAAATACATGGCACACAGGGAAAAGGTCATCAGCGCCGCACCCGTGATCATCACCTTGCGGGCGCCGATGGTATCGAACAGCCAGCCGATGACGGGAGAGGCCATGCCGTAGAAGATCAGGTTGAGGGTCACCGCCAGCGACAGTTGGGACCTGGACCACTCCATGCTCTCCGAGAGCGGTTTCATGAACACCGCAAACGAGTAGCGGCCGCCCCCGAACACCATCACACCGGTTACGAAACAGATCGCAACCATGACCGTGCCCCAGAAATTGAATTGCTTGTTCATTGTTGTTGTTATCCTTTCCTTGAGCGCGTGACGCGGGGATCACGCTTTGGAGAGAGTCATCTTGCCAATGGCTACCCTGTGTGCGGGCTGCTTGTCCGGTTTGCCGCCAAGCAACAGCATGATGACGATGGCCAGCGCCCAGAATACGATGCAGCAGAGCCAGGCCAGGTGGTAGCTTTGATAGCGGTCATGGATGAGGCCGCCGAGGATGCCGCCGATGGAACCGCAGAAGACCGTGACCATGGTGGTCCATCCCATGATGGAACTGAAGTTGGCGCGCCCGAAATAGCCGGCGATGGCGTAGGGCATGTAGACTGCGGCGCCACCGTAGCCGATGCCCCAGATGAAGGCGAAGGCGTAGAGTGTATTGACGCCGCCATCGATGATCACCAGTGGTGTGGAGATCAGCTGCAGGCCGAACAGCAACGTGAAACCCAGCTTCAGGTTGGCGCGGTCGGCAAACCAGCCAAATCCCAGCCTGCCGATGCAACTCGCGAGAGTGGCAATGGACAGCACCAGCGCCGCTGTGGCGCCGGAGTGGCCGCGATCCTCGAAGTCGGCGGGGCCGTGGAGCAGTACGATGTAGTCCGCCATGTAGCTGATGCCCATGGCGATGGTGATGGCCCAGAAAGCCTTGGAGCGCAGGGCTTCCGACACTTTCCAGTCGTCCTGTGCCGGAGCCGCGCGGCTCCCCGGCCCCGGTTGCTGCGCCTGGGCCTCTTCGAGGGGAATGCCGTCGGGGCCGAAGCCGCGGTCTTCCGGGCGCCCCTGGCCCTTGACCAGCAGGACGATGGGCAGCAGCACCAGCACACCCATCATCACGCCCATGGCGACGAAGGCCAGCTGCCAGCCGTAGTTGTCGAGGAACAGGCGCACCACCGGCGCCATGATCGCGGTGCCGAGGCCGATGGACAGCGCGGTGATGCCCATCATCAGGCCGCGCCGTTTGACGAACCAGTTGGCGACGATGCTGGCCTGGGCGATGCGCCCGATGGCGTTGGCGCCGAAGGCGGAGGCCACGCCGTACAGGAAGTAGAACATCCACAGGCTGTGGGCGAAGTACATGGCGCACAGCGACACCGTCATGATGGCGGCGCCCGAGATCATCACGCGCCGGGCGCCGATGGTATCGAGCAGCCAGCCGATCACCGGCGAGGAAATACCGTAACAGATGAGGTTGATGGTGACGGCCAGGGATATCTGGGTGCGGGACCATTCCATGGTTTCGGCCAGCGGCTTCATGAAGACGCCGAACGAGTAGCGCCCGCCGCCGTAGACGACGATGCCGAGAACGAAGCAGATCAGCACCATGACGGTGCTCCAGAAACGGAAGCCTCTTTCCATATTTTTCCTTTCCCCGATAGCGTTGTTCTGTGTTTGATGCGTTGGTTTTATCGTGTCGCGCCGGGTTGTGCGCCTGTCGGTGGACGTTTTCCGGCACTTGACCGGTTGCATAGGCTTTTATGAATGTGTGCGGATGCTGGCAACAGCGTCGGGCGTAATGGGGACGGGCGCTGTTTTTGGTCACTGCAGTGACGTGTCAAAACCTGCTTACAGACCCGTGTTGCGCAAAAGTATACCCTGCTGTCGGCAGCCGCTTCACTGTGATTAGTGACAGCTTTTTGTGTATTACAGCGCTGCCGGTGGCTGCCTGGACATTCACTGGAACGCGGAAACGACGGGCCTGACAAGGCTGTTTTGTGTCAGCAGCATCCTCGACAGCAGGGAGGCGGCCTGGCTGCGGGAATGGCCGCCCAGTTTCTGGGTGGCGTTGTTGACGTGGAAATCCACGGTGCGCTTGGTGATGCACAGCAACTGGGCGATCTCTTTCGATGTTTTTCCCTTCGATACCAGTTGCAGGCATTCGATTTCACGCTGCGTGAGCAATTCCCCTGTGGCGGAGTTTTCCAGCAGCTCCCGCGACCAGGCGTTGAACTGGAACAGCCAGGGCGCCAGATAATCGATGGTGCCCTTGATCATCTCGGGTGCCACTTCGTGCTTGCGGTGATTGAGGGTGATCAGGCCAAGAGCGCCGCCGTAGCCGTGCACGGGAATGGACATGCCGCTTTTCCAGCCGAAGCCGGTGATCAGTTCGTAGAGTTTCCTTTCCTTGGCGGCGTCAGTGCGCGGGATGCGGTCGTAGATGTAGATCTGGGGGAGATCGCTTTTCAGCGACAGCTGGCTGATGGGGTTGTTGCCATGTAGTTTATGCTTGACGTACTCAGCGAAAAACTGCTGTTTGCCCGGAGATGCCTCACACACGTAGTCGCGGCTCTGCTCGGCCCAGTATTTGTTCTGGGAAAAGGTGTAGCCGTAATCTTCCCAGCCGAACTTCGGCCGCACCTGGCTGAGGATGTTGCGGATTTTCTCACAGGGAATCGCTTTCATGTTGCACCTCCACGATCATTATGTATGTCTGTTCAGAAGGTATAGCGTAGAAGCCGCTGCCCGGGCAGGACGGCTTACATCGCCGCGGTCGCCGGTCCCACCAGAATTTCCCGCACGTCCACATTGGCGGGCTGGCCGATGGCGTAGGCAATCGCCGCCGCGACCGCTTCCGGGGGCATGGCGTTGGCGAAGGTTCGCGCCTCCACCGCGGCTTTCAGGGCCGGGTCGCTGATGGTGCCGGTCAATTCGGTCGAGGTGGCGCCGGGGGCGATCACGGCGACGCGAATGTGCTGGCCCACTTCCATGCGCAGGCCGTCGGAGATGGCGCGCACCGCGAATTTGGTGCCGGAGTAGACCGCGGCGCTGGGCGCCACGACCCGGTCGGCGCCGGAGGTCACGTTGATGAACTGGCCCGACTGTTGTTGATCGAATACCGGCAGGGCCGCGGCAATACCGTACAGCACGCCCTTGATGTTGACGTCGATCATCTGTTCCCAGTCCTTGACCCTGAGGTCGCTGAGCCGCGACAGCGGCATGATGCCAGCGTTGTTCACCAGCACGTCGAGCCTGCCGTAGCTGCTGATGGCGTAACTGACGAAGGTCGCGACGCTTTCCTGGCTGGTGACATCCAGCGAGGTGACGGCAACCTCGCCGCCCTCGGAGCGGATCGCGTCCGCGACGGCGGCCAGGCGTTCGCCGCGGCGCGCCCCCAGTACCACCTTGCTCCCCTGCCGGGCCAGAACCCTGGCCGTTGCCTCGCCGATGCCGCTGGAAGCGCCGGTGATGGCGATGACTTTTCCTGTGATGCCTGACATAACCTGACCTTGTTTCAGATGTTGTTGACGGCTCACTCTGCACCACCCTTTGCGGGGTCGGTGTCGTGAGCGATGACAGCTGTCATCATTCTAGAGCCGCGAAATGACAGGTACACCGTTACAAATGACAGGTAAGGCAGAAAATGGGGCTCTTCCGGAGCAGGGACCGTTGATAGGTTGCTGTACAATTTTTGACCAATATGCCTGATGAATCTAGAAATCTGAATTTTCTATTCCAAAAAAATCTTCTTTGTGACAATTCACTTTAACTTGAAATGGCAGCCTGATGTTTTTGTTTGCGATAGTCGAAAAGGGCTTCTGCGTCTCTCGTTGAAAGGGCGTAACTTGCCGAAATTTAAGTGCATTTTCTGAGATTTTTCGTTCCTGCAGCGCTTGACTTGAAATCCTCCCGCCATATAGTGTCTCCATGTGGGAGAAAGTGGGCAAAAGTGGAGAGTTCTCCCTGAAAGCGAGCTGAGGCGGGCGTGTTTCGAGGCAATAACGAGATCAATCTGGACACCAAAGGGCGTCTGGCGATACCGGCGAGGTATCGCGACGCCCTTATGTCGCAGTGCGAAGGAAATCTCGTGATTACCATCGATATCAAGGACAAGTGCCTTTTCATCTACCCGCTGCCCGAATGGGAAAAAATTGAGGATCAGATTGCTGCGTTGCCGACGTTCAATGATACCACCCGGCGCCTGCAGCGGCTGCTGATCGGCCATGCCCGGGACGTGGAGCTCGACGGCTCGGGACGCATTCTGGTGCCGCCGGAACTACGCAAGCATGCGGATATCGATAAGAAAGCCATGCTGGTGGGGCAGCGTCACCGCTTCGAACTCTGGAGTCTGGAGAACTGGAACAGCAACTGCGAAACCTGGCTTGAAGAAGCCGCGGGCGAGCTGTCTGTTCCCGATGCAATGCAATCCCTTTCATTGTAAGGGCTGCGCATAACATGAAAGAGCAAGTCGCACATAGAACGGTGTTGCGGAATGAGGCCGTGGAGGGGTTGGTAATGGACCCGGATGGTTTCTACATTGATGGCACCTTTGGTCGGGGTGGGCACAGCGGTGCGATCCTGGCGCGGCTCTCGCCCAATGGCCGCCTGCTGGCGATCGACAAGGACCCCGAAGCCGAGCGCGAAGCCGCGCAGGGCTTCGCTGGCGACCCGCGCTTCGAATTCGTGCGCGGCTCATTTCGCGATATTGCGCGCCTGTGCGCCGAGCGCGGTCGCAGCGGCCAGGTGGCCGGAGTGCTGCTCGACCTGGGCGTGTCCTCGCCGCAGCTCGACGATGCCCGGCGCGGCTTCAGTTTCATGCAGGACGGTCCGCTGGACATGCGCATGGATCCCGACTCCGGCATCAGCGCCGCCGACTGGCTGGCTCAGGCGGATCAGAAAGACATCGCCAGCGTGCTCTGGGAATTCGGTGAAGAGAAATTTTCCCGGCGCATGGCCGCAGCCATCGTCGCCGCGCGCAGTCGCGAGCCCATTGTGCGCACGGCACAGCTCGCCGCCATCGTCGCTGCCGCCAACCCCGCCTGGGAAAAAGGCAAGCACCCGGCGACGCGAGCCTTTCAGGCTATTCGCATCCACGTCAACCGCGAACTCGGCGACCTCCAGGACCTGCTCGCCGGCGTGGTCGACGTGCTGGCCATCCAGGGCCGGCTGGTGGTCATCAGTTTCCATTCGCTCGAAGACCGCATGGTCAAGCGCTTCATCCGCGAGCAGCAACAGGGGCCGAAGATTCCCCGCGGCCTGCCGGTTCGCGACGTCGACATCCGGCGCCCGCTGCGCGCCGTCGGCAAGGCGGTGCGGCCCGACGCGCAGGAGTGCGAGGCCAATATTCGCGCCCGCAGCGCAGTGATGCGGATTGCCGAGAAGGTGGCCTGAGATGACTGGCAACAAGGTACTTCTGGCGCTGTGGGTGATGGTGATGCTGTCTGCGCTCACCGTCATTTATGTAAGCCACAACTGTCGGCTGCTGTTTACAGAGCTCGCGCAACTGCAGCAGCGCGAGAACAATCTTCAGGTCGTCTGGGGGCAATATCTGCTCGAGCAAAGTTCCCTCGCCAACCTGTCGCGCATCGAAACGAAGGCGATTACCGAACTGGGCATGCAAGTGCCTCCCATCAAAGACGTAGTCATGGTGCAACCTTGAGCAGCCGGCGCAACAAGGAGCTCTCCATCCCGCTGTGGCGATATTTGCTGATCGTCGCACTGCTGGGCCTGCTCGCCATATTCGCGCTGGGGCACATCGCCGGCCTCCAGGTGGTGAGTGGCTCCGATCGCGGCTTCAAGTTCCTCCAGGATCAGGGCGACGCGCGCATGGTGCGCA
Organism: uncultured Porticoccaceae bacterium; assembly: GCA_964469165.1. GTDB lineage: Bacteria > Pseudomonadota > Gammaproteobacteria > Pseudomonadales > Porticoccaceae > CAYXXZ01. The sequence goes on along the minus strand of CAYXXZ010000057.1, from coordinate 2,963 downwards.
CCGAGACCATTCCCGCCTACCGCGGCCTGATCACGGACCGTCGCGGTGAGCCTCTGGCAGTGAGCACGCCGGTGGTATCCATCTGGGCGAATCCGCAGGTAATCGAAACCGACACCGACGCGTTTCTCGCCCTGACCCGCGATCTCAACGTGGACGCCAACCAGCTTCGCGAGCGCATCAGCCGTTACCGCAACAAGGAATTCATGTATCTGGCCCGCCACCTGATGCCTCTGGATGCGGAGAAGATTCTCGCCCACAAGGTACCCGGCGTTCACGGCCAGCAGGAATACCGGCGCTTCTATCCGGCCGGGGAAGTGGCGGCACAGGTGGTGGGCTTCACCAACATCGACGACCAGGGGCAGGAAGGCGTCGAGCTCGCCTATGAAAGAAGCCTGGTCGGCCAGCCCGGCGCCAAGCGCGTGATCAAGGATCGCCGGGGCCAGGTGATCAAGGAAATCGGCCTGATCGACAGCGGCCGGCCGGGGCGCGACATCGCCCTGAGCATCGACCTGCGCCTGCAGTATCTGGCCTATCGCGAGCTCAAGGCCGCGGTGAGCAAATTCCGCGCCGCCGCCGGCGCGCTGGTCATGCTGGATGTGGAAACCGGCGAAGTGCTGGCGATGGTCAACCAGCCTTCCTACAACCCCAACAACAGGGTCGGCATGGATATCGCCGGGCTGCGCAACCGGGTCATCACCGATCTGGTGGAGCCGGGCTCCACCATGAAGCCGCTCACCGTCGCCGCGGCGCTGGAAAGCGGCAAATACACCAAGGATTCCATCTTCGACACCAGCCCCGGCTATATCTGGGTGTCCGGCAAGACGTTCTCCGATCACACCAACTACGGCGTGCTGGACATGACCGGCGTGCTCCGCAAGTCCAGCCAGGTGGCTACCACGAAAATGGCGCTGGATCTGGAGCCCAGCGATGTGCGCGACATGTTCGCCCGCTTCGGCATGGGCGAGGCGCCGGGAACCGGCTTCCCCGGCGAGAGCCCGGGGGTGCTGCCGGAATACCGCAAGTGGCGCACGATGGAGCGCATCACCATGGCGTTCGGCTACGGCATGTCCGGCACCCCGCTGCAGGTGGCGCGCGCCTACAGCGTGCTGGCCAATGACGGGGTCAAGAAACCGGTATCGCTTCTCAAGCTGGACAAGGCCCCCGAGGGCGAGCAGATACTCGATCCGCAGATCGCACGGGACATCCGGGAAATGATGGTATCCGTCACCGAGCCCGGCGGTACCGGCACGCGCGCTGCCATTGCCGGGTACACCGTGGCCGGCAAGACCGGCACCTCGCACAAGGTGGGAGCGCGCGGCTACGAAGCGCGCCGCTACGTGGGCCTGTTTGCCGGCATGGTGCCGGCAGACAACCCGAAACTGGTGACGGTGGTGGTGATCGACGATCCCCAGGGCAAGGATTACTACGGCGGCCTGGTGGCGGCGCCGGTGTTCTCCAAGGTCAGTGCCGATGCGCTGCGCCTGCTGCGGGTACCGCCGGATGTTCAGCCCGAAAGCCAAATGGCGGAGACCATCCAGGTTCCGCTGAGAGGAGAACGCTCGTGATGACGGCCTTCTCCCAAACACGGAAAAAGACGCTCGCGGTCCTGCTCGAAGAGCGGTGTCCGACGGCGCTGCGCCACCTCGCGGTTACTGGCGTCGCGCTCGACAGCCGCAACGTCGCGGCGGGAGATCTTTTCGTCGCGCTCGCCGGTGCCAGCCACGACGGGCGCCGCTTCATCGGCGAAGCCCTGGAGCGTGGCTGCGCTGCCGTGGTGGCCGAGGAAGCGGGCATCGACGAGATCCTGCCCGGCACCGGCGCCCTGCGCCAGGCACTCGACGATCGCGGCGTACCTCTCGTCGCCTGCCGCGACCTCGCCAGCCAGGTGAGTGCCATGGCCGGGCGCTTTTACGATCAGCCGGGTCGCACCCTGACGGTCTACGGCGTCACCGGCACCAACGGCAAAACCACCTGCAGCAATCTCATTGCCCAGCTCCAGGGCATTCTGCACGGCTGCGCGGGCCTGATCGGCACCCTCGGATGCGGCCTGGTGGGGCGCGGCAGCACCGGGCTTGCGGAAACGGGCATGACCACGCCGGATGCGGTTGCATTGCAGCGCAACCTCGCCGAGCTGCGCGACCAGGGCGCGCGCCACGTGGCGATGGAAGTGTCCTCGCACAGCCTCGACCAACACCGCGCCGATGGCGCCGGCATCCGCTGTGCGATCTTCACCAACCTGAGCCGCGATCACCTGGACTATCACGGCGACGAGCACAATTACCGCACTGCCAAGGCGCGCCTGTTCGCGTTGCCGGGTATCGAGTATGCGGTCATCAACGGCGATGACGCCGTCGGGCGCTCCTTTCTCGCGCAGTTGCCGGATACCGTGCAAGGCTACAGCTACGGTATCGGCGGCGCCTGGGATGTGCGCGCCGAAAACCCCAGCTTCTGCGCGCAGGGCATCGGCGCCGATGTACACTCGCCCTGGGGCAGCGGGCGCCTCGAAAGTGCGCTGCTCGGCGAGTTCAACCTTTATAACCTGCTGGCGGCCATCACCGCGGTGTGCGCTGCGGGCGAGGATTTCACGGCGGTGCTGGCGGCGCTGCCGCAGCTCAAGCCGGTCGCCGGTCGCATGGACGTGGTGGCGCCCGGCACACGGCCCGCGGTGGTCGTCGATTACGCCCACACACCGGACGCCCTGGAAAAGGCCCTGCGCGCCCTGCGCGGCCATGCCGAGGGCAAGCTGTGGTGTGTCTTTGGCTGTGGCGGCGACCGCGATGCGGGCAAGCGACCACTGATGGCACAGGTTGCGGAGCAGCACGCCGATCAGGTGGTAGTCACCAGCGACAATCCGCGCAGCGAAGACCCCTCCCACATCATTACCGACATCGCCGCGGGCTTTGCCGTCCCGGCGGTCGTCGCCTTCGAAGTGGATCGCCGCGCGGCGATCCGCTACACCATTC
>CAYXXZ010000056.1:0-19910 GCA_964469165.1 uncultured Porticoccaceae bacterium | reverse complement strand
GCTGGTGCTTCACAAAACCATGCCGTCAGGGGTTGACGGGGGAGTCCATACATGATTGTTAGGCCTCATGCTGGGACTCGTGCCGACGGTATGCAACATGGGCCAGTGACTCCAAAGGCGCCGGCGCCGGGACAGTAAGGTGCTGCTCGTCCAGTTGCCACTGTGCCGGGAAGTCAGCGATGACTTCGGCAGCGGAACAAGAACAACTTTCCAGTGCCTGCTCCGAAGGAGGTCCGTCATACTCAAAGCGGAGCCGAACGGTCTTTGAGGTTGTATCAGCCTCGATTGATGCCTGGCGCAACTCAGCGCGCACCTCACCGAGAAGTGCGCGCTGGAGTGAGAGCAACAACATTGGACGGTCGAAAGTGCCGCTCATGAGGCCTAACGCTGAGTAAAACAGACTCTCTGCCCCAATACCCCATAAGGCGATGATCTTTCGACCTTTTCTCTGGATTTGCGCCAAACATGGCGGGTTTAATCCACTGCTCCACAGGTCTTACAAATCAGTGACTTGGGTCAGGGTGATTGCCGATACTGCTCCCGTACTGCGCCACGTCGATTGCGCAGGTTTCAAGGAGCAACCCATTGGCCACCATCATCGCACGACGTCGCAAGGACGGCAGCCGAAGCTATCGCGCCACCATTCGCATCATGCGCGGCAATCGGGTCCTGCATCAGGAAACGCGCACCTTTCCCGACAAACCCACTGCTCAGCAGTGGAGTCGTCACCGCGAGGCGGAGCTCAAGCGCGATGGTGTCGGGGAGAAGGCCGTCGCAGCACTCGCGGCCAAGCATGCAGTTCTGCTGTCCGCACTGGTGGATCGCTACGTGGCCGAGTTCTATCCGATCAAACAGTGGTCCAAGGCCAAGACCTATTTTCTGATGGACCTGCAAAAGCGCCTCGGGCACTGGGATGCCACGGCGCTGACCCCGGAGATGGTCGTGAACCATGTGCGTCAGCGCCTGCTGGCCGGTGCCAAGCCCAGCACGGCCTATATGGACCTGAAGTGGCTGCGCGTGGTGTTGAAGGTGGCACGCGGTGCGTGGGGGCATCCGGTGCAGCTGGAGTCGCTCAACAGCGGCATCCACATGGCGCTGCATCTGGAACTGGTGGCCGAGAGCACGCGCCGGGAGCGCCGCCCTTCCGACAACGAACTGACTCGCCTTCACGCCCGGTTCGCCGAATCCCGCCACCGGACCCGCATTCCAATGGGCGACGTGATGGACTTCGCTATTGCGTCCACACGTAGACAAGGAGAAATCTTCCGCCTGCGCTGGGATGACATCGACGAACAGGCCATGACCATCGTGGTGCGCGACATGAAAAGCCCGAAGGGCAGCAAGGGCAACCACGTCACCGTCAAACTGACCCGGCAAGCGCTGGCGATCATCCAGCGCCAGCCGAACACCGATGAGCGGATCTTTCCGTACAAGGCGGTGTCGGCACAAGGTAACTTCATGCGTGCCTGCCAGCATCTGGGAATCGAAGATCTTCACTTTCATGACCTGCGCCATGAAGGGATCAGCCGCCTGTTTGAAGCCGGCTACCAGATCCATGAAGTGGCCCAGTTCTCCGGGCATCTGGATTGGGGAACGCTGCGGCGCTACACCAACCTGCGACCGGCCAACCTCACGCTGAGGGAGTGAGCCGGGTGCCTCCTCAGATCCGGGAGTGGATGCGAGATCAATCCTCGGGTCTACGCAAAGGCTGCACTGTGGTGTTGACGACAACATCGCCGTGAACTTGCACCACTCGGACGCGGTAGCGTGAGACGTGAAGCCTGAGCAGCAGGTACCACAGCAACTGCGCACCAATGAACAGGACGCCTGTGACCATGCATGCCAGAAATCCGATCAACACCATCTGATGGAGGCTCACCGCACCACTCCTGCGTCATGCCATGAACAGCAGACATCCCGCGTTGCGCACCGTGACGCCAGTCTGCGGTGCGCAGCGCGCGTCCGGTGCGCTGCCGCCGCCCACGCGCTGCGTATGCATCGCGTGATCGGCAGCTCATAATCGGAAAGTGACAAGTGCGGAGCGCGTAGGGCCGAAGGCGTCAGGGGTCAAAGCCAAATGGCCGCGACTCGGCACGAAGCGCGGCCCACGAGCCCGGCGGCGGCACGCCGAGACCCCCGATCACTTGCTGACATCGCAGCCCAAATGGAGCACAATGTGGCCACAACAAGGCTTAAGGTATGTTAATGGCAAGCAGTAGTGATGTCGTTCGCGCCCGGATTGACGGACATATCAAAGAGGAAGCCACGAACGTGTTGGCAGGAATGGGTTTGTCTGTGTCGGACGCCATTCGGATGCTGCTCACGCGCATTGCCGCTGATAAGGCACTTCCTTTCGATATCAATCGTGTGCACGAAACCAAGAAGCCATGAGCTTCTGCCTGAAAAGCTCTAAGAACACTAAGGCAAGGGTCTGAACTCATGGATCGCATACAGCAGCTCAACTACGAAAAGAGCTTCCGCATTGCCTTCTTGGAGTCAAAAGGGGACGAGTTCCAACGCCTGTTTGAGAAGCTGATGTCGAAGGTACACCCCAACGACTTCATGGCTTGCCGGCCGTGGGGCAATGTAGGAGACCGGAAGAACGATGGGTATCTACCTTCCGCGCGAATCCTGTTCCAGAGCTACGCGCCGAATGAAATGAGCGCCGCCGAAGCCACCAAGAAGATCAACGAGGACTTCGAGGGGGCCAAAGAACACTGGGAAAAACATTTTGATGAGTGGACCTTTGTCCACAACTCACCCAATGGGCGTCTAGGCCCCCACATCATCGAAGCCCTGGCCAAACTCAGGCAAGACAATCCAAAGATCAGAATCGGACATTGTGGATACGAGGAAATGCTGGCGAAGTTCCGTCAGTTGAGCCTTCAGGATCTCGAATCCTGGTTTGGTCCCTCGCTGACTATGGAAGCGAACATCAACCTGGGCTTCAGCGACCTGGCCGCTGTACTCACCCATATCAGCATCACGCCCGTACCCACGACGAGCGAGGTGAAGGATGTGTCGCGCGGAAAGATCGAGGCCAACCTCCTGTCTCAGGCTGTTGCCGACTTCCTGAAGATCGGCATGCAGAAGTCGCCGCTCGTTGCACAGTTCTTCAATAGCTGGAAGAACCCTACCTACGGCGAGCAGATCGCACAAGCATTCAAGAGCGAATATGTGGGACTGCGAGATGGTAGTCCTCAGCTCCATCCTGATGAGATATTCGGACGCCTCGAAGTATGGGCCGGAGGCACGGCGAACACCACGCCCGCGCACAAGGCCGCCGTATTGGCCGTGATGGCCTATCTGTTCGACAAGTGCGAGATCTTTGAAGACGCTCAAGCGATGGTGACGACATGATCCTGCCATCCAAGCATCTGCCGCAGGATCGAGCACTACTGACAGTCGGCGCGCATGTTTTGACGTTCCTCGCGCACCCCAAGACTGTCTCCGCGCTTTGGGAAGAATTGAACAGACATGACGCCGGTCTGGCGGCGACGCCCCGGCGCATTACCTATGACTGGTTCCTGCTCGCCCTCGACCTCCTGTACGCCCTTGGAACTATCGAACTCGAAAGCGGCGTTGTCGCACGGAGGGCAGCATGATTCATCACATCCTCAGCACGCTGCCTAGCTTCAAGAATCTTGGAGATCTGAAGCCCGGCCTGAATGTGCTGCTCGCCCAAAAAACAGAAGGGGCAACCACCAAGCAAACACGCAATCGCGCCGGCAAGACCAGTTTCGTTGAGCTGGTACATTTTCTGCTTGGTGCCGACGCCGGGCCGGACTCGATTTTCCGCACCCAGGAACTAGCTGAATACACCTTCGGCATGGACTTCGATCTGAAGTCAGAACGGACGGTGGTCGAGCGCAGCGGTAGTTCCAAGGCCAAAATCTTCGTGACCGTCCCGCCTGCCGCGAAGGTCAAGTTCTCGGCCACCGAATGGTGTACGTTCCTCGGCGAACAAATGTTCGGCCTGAGCAGCCTTGACGCTGCAGGCAGCAAGCCGCCTTCGTTCCGGTCACTGTTTGCCTACTTTGTGCGCCGACAGGCGAGTGGTGCCTTCATGACACCGGAGAAGCAGGCCACGATGCAGGGCACCGGCGACATGCAAATGGCGCTGATGTTCCTGCTCGGTTTGGATTGGCAAATCGCCCGAGATTGGCAAGCTGTCCGCGATCGCGAAAAGACCTTGGAAAAGCTGAAGAAGGCTGCCGGGAACGGCGCGTTCGGTTCAATCATCGGCAAGGCCGCCGACTTGCGCACTGAGCTCACCATTCAAGAAGCCCGTCTCAAGAAGCTCCATGCAGAAGTTGAGACTTTCCAGGTTTTGCCGGAATACCGGGAACTGGAAATCGAAAGCGCCGCGTTGACCCGGCAACTCAACGAGTTGGCTAACGCCAACACTATCGACTTCTCAGCCATTCGTGATCTAGAAAGCGCACTCGCCTCCGAGGTTCCTCCAGACCATGAAGACCTTCAGGCGGTCTATCAAGAAGCAGGCGTCGTGCTACCTGACTTGGTCAAGCGCCGCTACGAGGACGTAAAGAGCTTTCACGAATCGGTGGTTCGTAATCGCAAGGACTATCTGTCCAGCGAACTCGAAGCTGCCAGGCTGCGTATCGAGATGCGCGATGGCAAGAAAGCGCAGCTCGACCATAGGCGCGTTGAAATTCTGGGCATTCTCAAGAGCCATGGCGCGCTCGAACAGTTCCTCAAGCTGCAAGGCGAACTGGGACGAATTGAGTCCGAAGTGGAATCATTGCGGCAGCGCTTTGAAGCCGCCGAGCAGCTCGAAGGCACCAAGAACGAGTTGGAGATCGAGCGCAACCGCCTCACGATCCGCCTACGGCGTGATTTCACCGAGCAGAAGGATCGACTGGCGGAGGCTATCGTCGCCTTCGAGGAAACCTCGCAACGCTTGTATGAATCGGCCGGTAGTATGACGGTCGACGAAACCTCCAACGGACCGATCTTCAAGTTTCCTATGCAGGGCGAACGGAGCAAGGGCATCAAGAACATGCAGATTTTTTGCTTCGACATGATGCTTATGCGCTTGTGCACAAAGCGGCAGATGGGGCCTGGATTCCTGATCCATGACAGCCATCTTTTCGATGGCGTTGACGGGCGCCAGGTCATCAGTGCGTTGCGTCTTGGTTCGGAAATTGCGCAGGAACTCGGTTTTCAGTATATCGTGACGATGAACGAAGACGATGCTTTCAAGGAAACCATCGAGGGCTTCGATCTTAATGACTACGTGCTTCCCACCCGTTTGACGGACGCCACAGAAGACGGTGGACTGTTTGGAATAAGGTTTGGGTAAAATTGATCCTGTTTAGTCCCATCCCTCAGCCAACGACTCCTTGAAAGCGAAGCAGACAGGCGCTCGCCGGCCGAAGAAGCACACTTGCTGTTCCGCCCTCGACTGCTTTGGGTGCTGATGCGCTACAAGCCTTGCCTGGAAAGGGATCTGTGCTTGGCGAACAATCGTCATGGCTGAGGGATGGGCTAATTAGGTACTTTCTAGGGCTGCATTTGTTTCCACACAGATGCCATCAAAGAGGCGTTAGGCATGTCTAAATCCGAGGCACAGACACGAGCCGATTTGATCGACCAACAACTCATGTTGTCTGGATGGAATGTCAAAGACCCGACTCAGATTATCGAAGAATTCGACATCCTCACTGCGCTAACAGAGGGTGTGGCTGAACCACGCACCCCATATCAGGGCCATCAGTTCAGCGATTACGTCTTGCTGGGCAAAGACGGTAAGCCACTGGCCGTGATCGAGGCCAAAAAAACCCTCCGAGATGCCGCGCTTGGCCGCGAGCAAGCCAAGCAGTACTGCTACAACATTCAGAAGCAACTGGGCAGCGAACTGCCATTCTGCTTCTACACCAACGGCCTCGAAACCTTTTTCTGGGATCTGGAAAACGCACCACCCCGCAAGGTCGTCGGTTTCCCCACGCGCGACGATCTGGAGCGCTTTTCCTACATCCGCCGCAACCGGAAGCCACTGACGCAAGAGTTCATCAATACCTCGATTGCCGGCCGGGACTACCAGATTCGCGCGATTCGTTCAGTGCTTGAAGGTATCGAGCAGAAAAAACGCGACTTCCTGCTGGTGATGGCCACCGGTACCGGCAAAACGCGCACCTGCATTGCCATGGTCGATGCGCTGATGCGTGCAGGCCATGCCGAGAAGGTGCTGTTCCTGGTTGACCGCATTGCCCTGCGCGAGCAGGCCTTGGCCGCGTTCAAGGAACACCTGCCCAACGAGCCTCGCTGGCCCAACGTGGGTGAAAAGCTCATTGCCAAGGATCGCCGTATCTATGTGGCGACCTACCCAACGATGCTCAACATCATCCGTGATGAAGTCCAGCACCTGTCACCGCACTTCTTCGACTTTATCGTCGTGGACGAAAGCCATCGGTCCATCTACAACACCTACGGCGAAATCCTCGATTACTTCAAAACCATCACCCTCGGCCTGACGGCCACGCCGACCGACATCATCGACCATAACACCTTCCAGCTTTTCCACTGCGAAGACGGTTTGCCTACCTTCGCCTATACCTTCGAAGAAGCCGTCAATCGCGTGCCTCCCTATCTCTGCAACTTCCAGGTCATGAAAATCCAGACCCGGTTCCAGATGGAAGGCATCAGCAAGCGCACTATTTCACTGGAAGACCAGAAAAAGCTCATCCTGCAGGGCAAGGACATTGAAGAAATCAACTTCGAAGGTACTCAGCTTGAAAAGCAGGTCATCAACAAGGGCACCAACACCCTGATAGTCCGAGAGTTCATGGAGGAGTGCATCAAGGACGGCAACGGCGTGCTGCCTGGCAAGACGATCTTCTTCTGCTCCTCTAAGGCCCATGCTCGTCGCATCGAGGAAATCTTCGACAAGCTATATCCGCAATACCATGGTGAACTGGCCAAGGTGCTGGTCTCGGATGACCCCCGCGTCTACGGCAAGGGTGGCCTGCTCGATCAGTTCACCAACAATGACATGCCACGCATCGCCATCAGCGTGGATATGCTCGATACCGGCATCGATGTGCGAGAAATCGTCAATCTGGTCTTTGCCAAACCAGTGTATTCCTACACCAAGTTCTGGCAGATGATCGGTCGCGGCACCCGCCTGCTGGAAGCAAGCAAGCCCAAGCCTTGGTGTACCGAGAAAGACGTATTCCTGATTCTCGATTGCTGGGACAACTTCGAATACTTCAAGCTGCAACCCAAGGGCAAGGAACTCAAACCCCAGCTACCACTACCCGTGCGCTTGGTCGGCCTGCGCCTCGACAAGATCGACAAGGCCATTGCCATCAACCAAATCGATATCACTGAACGCGAGGTGGCCAAACTGCGCCAGCAGATCGCCGCACTGCCCAAAGACTCCGTAGTAATCAAAGATGCCGCCGTTGCACTGGCCCGGTTGGACGAAGAAAATTTCTGGATCAACCTCACTCCCCAGAAGCTGGAATTTCTGCGCGGCGAAATCAAGCCATTGTTTCGTACCGTGTCGGAAGCCGACTTCAAGGCCATGCGTTTCGAGCGCGACGTACTCGAATACTCACTGGCCGTACTCAATGACGACAAAGAGCAGGCCGACACGCTCAAAGAGGGCATCGTCGAGCAGATCGGCGAACTGCCGCTCTCGGTCAGCTTCGTCAAGCAAGAAGAAGCCTTGATCCGCGCCGCCCAAGCCAACCATTACTGGGTCACGGCCGACGAAGAGGTCTTTGATGAGTTGGTGGCCAAGCTCGGCCCGCTGATGAAATTCCGCGAGCAGATGGCGAGCCCGGGGCCGGTACATCTGGATCTCACCGACATACTGCACAACAAGGAGCGGGTCGAGTTTGGCCCTCAACACGAAGCAGTGAGCATCAGCCGCTACCGCGAAATGGTTGAAGCATTGATTACCGAGCTCACTGACCACAATCCTGTGCTGCAGAAAATCAAGAGTGGCGAAACGGTGAGTGCAGACGAGGCCAGCCAGCTGGCTGAACTGCTGCATGAAGAACATCCACACATCACTGAAGACTTGCTGCGCCAGGTCTACAAGAACCGCAAGGCGCGCTTTATCCAGTTCATCCGGCACATCCTCGGCATCGAAGTCCTGCAGAGCTTCCCCGACGAAGTCAGCGCTGCGTTCGACCAGTTCATTCGTGCCCACACCACCTTGTCCAGCCGCCAGATGGAGTTCCTTAATCTGTTGAAGAACTTCATCATCGAGCGCGAAAAGGTGGAGAGAAGAGACCTGATCAATGCCCCCTTCACGGTTATCCACCCGCAAGGCATCCGTGGCGTGTTCGGCCCGGCAGAAATCAACGAAATCCTGCTGCTGACCGAGCGGTTGGCGGCTTAAAGAACAGGGCATCCCATGCTACAGAACAACCCCGAACTCAAAAGCAAGATCGACCAGCTCTGGAACAAATTCTGGAGTGGCGGCATCAGCAACCCACTCACAGCCATCGAGCAGATCACCTACCTGCTCTTCATGAAACGGCTCGACGAGCTGGACCAGAAACGTCAGGCCGATGCCGAATGGATCGGCGAGAACTACGCCTCCAAGTTTGAAGGCAGCTGGATTCCGCCCGAGTACCGCAACCAGCAGGAACCTGAAAAATTCGCCATCGACAAGCGGACGTTGCGCTGGAGCGAATTTAAGCGCATGCAGGCGGAAGAAATGCTGCAGCACGTGCAAGGCAAGGTATTCCCTTTCCTCAAGGACCTGAACGGTGCCGAGTCCAACTTCACCCACCACATGAAGAATGCGGTGTTCATCATCCCCAAACCGGCCCTGCTGGTGGAGGCGGTGAAGACCATCGACGAAATCTTCAAAGTGATGGAGCGCGATTCGCGTGAGAACGGCCAGGCTTTTCAGGACATCCAGGGCGATGTCTATGAAATGCTGCTGTCCGAGATCGCCACCGCAGGTAAGAACGGCCAGTTCCGCACTCCGCGCCACATCATCAAACTGATGGCCGATCTGGTACAGCCACAACTGGGCCACAAGATCGCCGATCCAGCCTGCGGTTCCGGTGGCTTTTTGCTCGGGGCTTACCAATACATCGTCACGCAGCTTGCCATCAAGGCAGGCAGCAAAGCCCTGACGCCCGATGAAGATGGCTTCGTGCGCACCTCGGTCGCCGCCGCCCTTACCGAAAAAGCGCAGTCCATTCTGGCCAGCTCGCTGTGGGGCTACGACATCGACGCCACCATGGTGCGCTTGGGGCTGATGAACCTGATGATGCACGGCATTGACGAGCCGCACATCGACTACAAGGACACCCTGAGTAAGAGCTACACAGAGGAATCCGAATACGACATCGTGATGGCCAACCCGCCCTTCACCGGCAGCATCGACAAGGGCGACATCAACGAGAACCTGCAACTGGCCACCACCAAAACCGAGCTGCTGTTTGTCGAGAACATCTACCGCCTGCTCAAGAAGGGCGGCACTGCTTGCGTGATCGTGCCACAGGGCGTGCTGTTCGGCTCCGGCGGCGCGTTCAGAGCGCTGCGCCAGTTGCTGGTGGAGCGTTGCGACCTCAAGGCCGTGATCACGATGCCCAGCGGCGTGTTCAAACCCTATGCGGGGGTCAGCACCGCCATCCTGCTGTTCACCAAGGTCTGGGGGCCTAAGGACAATGTTACCCAGCCCGCAACCGAACACGTCTGGTTTTACGAAATGGCCGCCGACGGCTATTCGCTGGACGACAAGCGCAGCAAGCAGGAAGGCTACGGCGACCTGCAAGACATTATTGTCAAGTATCACGCCCGTAATCACGCCGCTGACACTGACCGCACGGCGAAATATTTCATGGTGCCGCGCAGCGAGATTGCCGACGAAAAGAATAACTATGACCTCTCGCTCTCCCGCTACAAGCAGGATGTCTTCGAGGAAGTGCTCTACGACGCGCCGGGCGTGATTCTGGATCGTCTGATTCAGGCCGAGGTGGGAGATGTGGATGAGGCGGGCCTCGCCAAGGTGCAAAGTGGCATCTTGCGCGAATTGTTGGAGCTGAAGGGGATGGTGGGATGAAAAGCCGTTTCCCTATAGTTGAAATCGGAAAACATGTTGAGCATGTGAGTCGACGGAATCGGTCTAAAGCTGATTTTGAAGTGTTTTCTGTCACTAATTCGGAAGGCTTCACTAGATCAACCGATTACTTTAGAAAAGAGGTTTTCAGTAAAGACGTCTCAAGCTATAAGGTCGTTAACCCTGGGCAGTTTGCCTACAATCCTTCACGTATCAATGTTGGGTCTATTGATTACCTTCGACATGGCAGTTCGGTGCTGGTAAGTCCGCTGTATGTTGTTTTTGAGTGCAAAAAAAATATTCACGCCGACTATTTGTTGCGCTATTTAAAGAGTGACTGTGGAAATGCCCAGATCAGAGACAGCACGGAAGGTGCTGTACGTGACTCGCTGAAATTCAAGGGGTTGGAGAGCATAAAAATTCCCTTGCCTCCCCACGGCGACCAAATCCGTATTGCCCATCTGCTCGGTAAAGTGGAAGGACTAATCGCCCAGCGAAAACAACACCTGCAACAACTCGACGACCTGCTCAAGAGCGTATTTCTGGAGATGTTCGGCGACCCGGTGCGGAATGAGAAGGGGTGGACACCAGCTCCGCTTGAGCAACTGGGCTCAATTAATCGTGGCGTGTCCAAACACCGCCCGCGAAACGATCCCAAACTACTTGGTGGCCTGCATCCGCTCATCCAGACCGGCGAAGTATCAAACGCCGGAACCTACATCACGACGTACACGCAGACGTACTCCGACCTGGGATTTGCGCAGAGCAAGCTATGGCCTGCTGGAACGCTCTGCATCACTATCGCGGCCAATATCGCACAAACCGGCATTCTGACGTTCGATGCATGCTTCCCCGACAGCGTGGTCGGCTTCCTTGCTCACGAGGGTGAGTCCAACACCTTGTATGTGCTCGGCCTGTTTTGGTTCTTCCAAGCCATCTTGGAGAAAAACGCACCGGCTGCGGCACAGAAGAACATCAACCTCGAAATTCTTCGTGCGCTATCAGTTCCCAAACCTCCCATTGAACTTCAAAGAGAATTTGCCACCATCGTCGAAAAAGTCGAAGGCATTAAATCCCGATACCAACAAAGCCTCGCCGACCTCGAAGTCCTCTACGGTGCCCTAAGCCAGCAGGCCTTCAAGGGCGAGCTGGATTTGTCGCGGGTGCCTCTTCCCGCACCTGCCCAGCATATCGCCGACGTTACCATTGGAGACCAAGCCGCCGTGCCAGAAGCTGTTGCGCAGGCCTTGCCTGCTATCGACCTGCCCGATACCGACAACTTGTTGGCCGCACTTGAGAGTGCTGAGGCACGCAATAATCTGCTAGTGCAATGGCTGGAGGTCTATCTCAGTCAACTGGACAGAACGCCGTTTTCAGTGCAGCAGTTTATGGCGGCGGCGCAAACCCGGCTGGCGGAACTGCACCCAGACAGTGATTTCGAACTGGGAGCGAACGACTACGAGCACATCAAGACCTGGGTGTTCAACGCGTTGTCCGCTGGCCGGCTTGCGCAGGCGTTTGACGATGCGGGCAACCGCATCGAACTCAAGGCCCCAACTGAGAACAACCCAGCATGAAACTGCTCCGCCTTAAAATCACGGACCCGGCCGGCTTTCGCAGCCTGCCCTGTGGTTTTGAGCATCACTTCCGCACTGAATGGGGCCGGCAGGAAGAATTGGCCCGGCCCGAAGGTTTTGCACCCTTCGTGTGCGCCGGCCCCAACGGCAGCGGTAAGTCCAACCTGCTCGAAGCGTTGGCGGCGATCTTCTTTCAGCTGGAGGTGCAGCGCGTACGCCGCAATTTCTTGCCCGACATCTTTCAGTATGACCCTGATGACAATCCGGACGGCATACAAGAGCACGAAGGCTATCCCAACGCCTATGAACTGGAATACCTGATCAAGTTACCGAAGGAGCGCCGTTCTCCCGGTAGTCCGGAGTTCGCTCACGTGGTAGTGATCAAGGAGAGGGACAAGTCGCCGTGGCTGCGCTGGGAGGACAACGAAGCATTCCCTGTCGAGGGTTTTGCTTTCAGCACATTGACTGATGAAGAGCGTGACCTGTTGTTGCCGCAGTACGTGCTGGGCTACTCCTCCGGCGAGAACGAGATTCTCAGCCTGCCGTTTTTCAAGATGCGCTTCATCCAGTTCGATGAGTACTGGAATGCTCTGGCCCGACAGCTCCCTTATCCCGGCCGTCCCGAAACGCGGCTGGCCTATCTGGACAGTGGCTTCAGCCAAGCTATTCTGTTGTGCAATCTTCTGCTCCAGGATGAAGCCACTCTCCAGCCCTTCCGCGAGGATGTGGGAATAGAGGCACTGCGCGAGTTCCGCATTGTCCTGCGCCGCAGCATCCCGGCCACAAGCCAGCAAATTGCTGCCTTTACTTCGGGTGAGTACGCCTTGCCCACCGAAACGCAGGATGGTCGTTTTACAGATAGCAATGTGGTCTATCTTGATCCGGAGACCGGAGATTACCGACTCAATCTGCTTCAAGGACTAGAGGCCAATGGCGATGAGCGTACTGAACGCACGGCTATTGTCGAAAAGCTAAAGCGCTGTGCCACGTTGCATTTCTACGATGAGGCTTCCGACACGCTGATCCTGGATTACCGGATCAATGAAACGACAAAGCAAGCCTTCCGCGCCAATTTCGATGATCCGGCAGGCCCTGCACTCGCTTTGTTCCAGGCCTTGCAGGTTCTGCTGACGCTCAACCTGTATAGCGTCAGCGATACTATCAAGACCGACTTGTACCGCTCAACCAGCCACTACGTCAGTGAGACGGTGCCGACGCTAGCCTCCGATCAACGCATCATGCGCTTCAAGAATTTTTACTTCACAAAGCAGGGCGTAAAAAAGCCGATGCTGCTCAAAGATCTGTCGGACGGCGAGTACCAGATGCTGCACAGCCTCGGGCTATGCCTGCTGTTTCGCAAGACCAACAGCCTGTTCCTACTCGACGAGCCAGAAACCCACTTCAACCCGCACTGGCGCGCCAGCTTCATTACCCGTCTGCGTCAATGCTTGCCCGATGTGGAGGATGCGGGACAAGAAATGCTGGTTACCACCCACACGCCCTTCCTGATTTCCGACAGCAAGCCGGAGAAGGTGTTGGTGTTCGCCAAGGATAAAGCCAGCGGCGAGGTCAGCATCAGCAAGCCGAACTACAACACGCTGGGTGCCTCGATCAACAAGATCACCATGAACACCTTCGGCAAGCGCGAAACCATCGGCGGTCACGCTCAGGCCTTGTTGGAGGCGTTGCGCGCACGCTTTGAACAGGGCGGCGAAGACAGGGAGTCGTTGATCACGGAGATTCACCACCAGCTCGGTGACTCGGTGGAGAAGCTGCTGCTGATCAAGGCCATTCTCGATGGCGATCAGTCAGGCAATGGGGAGGAGCAGGGCTGATGCTGTTCTCGTATACCTATGTGCCGCACCAGATGGAGAAGATGCAGGAATTCATTGACTTCATTTTTCATGAGGTGTGGTGCAAGGCCCCGGTAAGCGGCCCCTTCGGGCTACAGCTGTTCGACGCCAACGCAGAGTTACGCGAAGTGATGGAGGCGTTCTATTACTCCGACGCGCAAGGTGCCGATTTCTTCTACGGACATGTGGAGCGAATCTACGGCCTGTTCTCGGCAATGACTGTCGTACAGATCAATCAGTTTCAGCAGTGGTATCAGGGAAATAACGATCTGGAAAAGGTCTGCGCCAATGATCCCGCTACGCACCTCGCCCGTTACGCCGACATCGCCGTCAATCACAAAAATCTTGCTGCTCAACTCGGTATCTTCTTCAAGGGACTGTATTCGCAATCGCTTCTGGGTCTCGCTGCGCTTCGCACCAAGATTGGTGACATCGACGATCACTATCAGGCATTTGTTGCTGCGAACACTGTGGGTAAATGCCCTTTCTGTGGCATCGGAGATATCAAGGGCGAGCATCACAGTAAACGCGAGGCCTACGACCATTATCTACCGAAAGCGCTATATCCATTCAATTCCATGAATTTTCGTAATCTTGCGCCCGCCTGCCACGAGTGCAACAGCACCTACAAGCTGAGCAAAGACCCTGCACACAATGCAGCTGGACGACGCAAGGCTTTCTATCCGTATGCCGCTGTCAGCCATATCGTTGAATTGCAGGTTGCTTTGCTGCATGCAGATCTCGATAAATTGGGGCCTGCCGACATCACAATTCAACTTGGCCCTGCGGCATTGGCTGAAGAACTCGACACATGGAAGGACGCATACGGGATTGAAGAGCGCTATAAAGCCAAGTTCTGTGCGGAGAATGACGGTAAATACTGGCTGACGCAGGTACTGGATGAATGGAAAGAGGACGGTCGAGACCCCTCCGATTTCATGGCCACGCTAGCGCGACAGGTGAAGAATAACCCGTACGGCGGTTGCAACTTCCTCAAAAATCCGTTTCTCGATGCTTGTCAGCAGATCGGTTTTTTTGATGGTTCTTAACTTAAGTAGCCGAGTAGTTGGCTTCAGGTCATTAGAAATTTCCCTTGGGTTGGCTTGTGTAAAGGCACCTCCCTCCGTGTCCACCAACGCTTAACTAGGATGTGACCCAAGGCTGTCGTGATGGATTTAGTGTAACCACTCACTGCCAAGTGAGCTGCTTCGCATTTTCTTGAACAGCCAAGCCGTGTTCGACAAGCGGTTCGCGATGAACCACGCACCTATATCGCCATCGATCATCTATCACCAATGGCGATCAAACGACGATGGCAGTCCCGGGAGCTTCCTGCTATCAGTGGACTCGGGTGAGGGAGATTGAGCATTAGTCCATCATCAATCTAGCGGCTCCAGTGAAATCTCCAGTTCCTTTCGCTCAATGAGCAGTTCGATCAATTCGCCCACGGAGACATCGTTGCTCACGCGCTCTAATCGAAGGGTTTTGACTACGGGCTTGACTGTTTTATCAGCCGTGATCCGGATGACTAGCTTTCCTGCTGTTCCTGCATAGGTATCACCTCCCAGTCGGAAAGGAACATCCACTGCATCCCGATGCCGTAATACCGGAATACGAATGGCGAGACGTGACACGCCTTTCGGTTGATCGTCCCTTTCAACGGTTTCCCAGATTGGAGCGGAAGAATTAACGGGCTCAATCATCGGAGTGTGGAAGCTGGAAAGAACCGGTGGAGGAATAATGAGGGCGTTGGGGTCATAGTCGAGTCTCAGGGGTGGACGAGGAACTTCGATCAAGTGGTCCGGCGTGTCGCGTGCCAGGAACCAAGACCCTTCGACCAAGAGCTCGATCCGAACGTCCTCAGCGTTGACTGACCCGGTGTTCTTGACGGTCAACCAATTCGTGGCGCCGGCGAGTCGCTTGGCCAGCAACTTACGCAGACCAATGTCAAGGTCTCGCAGGTTGCGCTTCCAAGCGTAGTCGTTAAAGTCCCATTCGCGTGATAGGGTTTTCGGCTTATTCTCCTCGAAATACCTGAGTGCCCATTGGCTGACAAAGTGGATATGCTCGAATCGAGTGACCTTTGGAATGAAGATAGTGAGAACGTCTCCGCTGATTGACCCTCCGAGCGTCTCCAGCTTCAGCTCAATTACGGGAAATTGCTGCTTGAGTTCTTCCAACTCACGCTTCAGTTCGGTGACCTCTGGGTCAGGACGTTCGGGTCTATCATTCCATTCTTTGTCTTCCGGCGAGATCAGCAAGCAGCTTGTTCCTCGCCGTTTGCAGCGCGCTGCCAGAAGAACATCACGAGTTAGTACCAGAACCTGGATCCCAGATTGAGATTGAATTGCTGCGGCAGCATCGATAATCGCGGCATCGTTGTCTTCATTCGACACCTGGGTAGTTTTTTCGTCAAGCCGAAGGCGAATACGGGGCGGGCCAAGATCTAAATCAATCACGTCTTGTTCTGCGATCGCCAACTTCCGTAGAGTTGGTAGCAGACTTCTCACCCGCTTAGCCCGCCGATCATTGCCCTGATCCTTCCAATGGTCGAGCTCAGCGAGAACGGCATCGACCAAAATGACTTCGACATCGTTCTTGGCAAGCCTCCCCCACGGCAGCTTGTCGAGAGACTTGCAGTGAAGAAAAACATTGGTGTCAGGGACAACGATGAGCGAGTGTTCCATATCGTTTTGCCTAAGAAATCTTATGACAATTAGCGGCCAGGTGGGCGGGTCGATTCGCTGACTTCCGACTACACGGAAGAAAGTCACGGCGCACTTGAGTGGGGTCATCCTGCATCCTCACCGCGACTTGCACAAGCCATCCCCCTCCTTCTGCGGAGGGTACGCTTCAACTGTGGCAAAACAAGCGAGTTCAGCAGCTATCGCACAGACATGGGGGATGGTATGTGGTCTTTGCTGGCTGTAGAAGCCCAGGTAGCGCACCAACCGCGTCCGGGCGTGGCTAGACATGTAGGTCGCCCTCCTTCATATGTCACCGATCTCCGCAGTCGTTCAATGAGCCCGTTGACGCGCCAGCTGCCCTTGTCGTCCATACTGATGACGCGTGTAATTCGCGAAAATCCAGTCAAGGCGTCTGGCGCATGGGAGCTTCTGATTACCTGATTATTTCCATGGCGCATGGGTGACTGTATTAAAGCAGGTCGAAAGATCATCGCCTTATGGGGTATTGGGGCAGAGAGTCTGTTTTACTCAGCGTCAAATCGTTGCAAAAATTAACACTTTGACGACGGGCACTTGCGAGTGCCCGCCATCGTATGGAGCAGTAATAGGAGCAGTTGATGCTGTCTGGATGGCGCACACTGCTCCTCCCGGAAGCGGCCACTGCTCCACGCTGTTCAAAGGAGAGTGATCAAAATTGGCGCAATGTGGCTGCTGTGGCGCGGGGCGATGCCTTGGCGCAAAGGCACGCGGCGCTTGAAGGTCGGCGGGGCCATCCATGGCCATTTTATGTTGACGCATGGATGGCTGCGATTTAGTTGACGCAGGCTGAAATCTGCTGCCCGTGTTGTTTCAGTTGCACTTCGCAATGGTCCGGCTGCTTCATTTTTCCACAGCTTCGTCGTTGCCCACCTTCTTCTCCTTACCTTTTGCCTTGGCTTCCGCCGGCCTCTTTGCCCGTCCCACATAATGCGTCGTGATGCGAGGTCGACTGTGCCCAAGGTGCTCGGCCAGCTCGGCACGGGCATAGCTCTCCACCACGGGATCGGCGGGAACCGGACCACCCCGGACCGGGGAGGCATAGCCCGCCAGCCGAGCAAACAAGTCATTCGCATTTTCGTGCCGCAGCATATGCGAGACCACGCCCAGATCCTTGCGGGTGATGCCCACCTGCCGCATCACGGCGTAGTAGCGGTTCCGCACTTGGGCCCAGGTGCCATCCGTTACCGGACCGGCCACCGATTCGTCCATTGCCGACACCACGGCCTTGGCCCGATCCAAGGCAAGTCGCGCCGCCTCAGTATCGATCCGCACCATACGACGGCGGCCGTTTTTCACGCCCCGGTACACATCCATCACATTGCCCATGTCGGCGAGGTGCGGCTTGGTCAACAACGACTCGCGCATGCGCAAGCCCAGGCCCAACTGCAATTCCAGGGCGGTTGCCACACGAACACTATGCAAGCGTACTTGCTCTATGAGTGCTGCCGCGTCGATGCCTTTCGCACTCCAGCTCTTGTCCTCGGTCGCGACCGAAGTCCGCCGAACCAGTGAAGGATCGTTGACATAGCGGGCTGCCAGTTCAACCATGCCCGTCTTCCCGATCCACTGCGAGAAAATGCGGAAGCTGGAAATTCGGTTTGTGATCGTCGAGGCCGACAACCCGGCCTCCACCCACGCCGTCACCAGTGCCTGCATGTGACGACCATCAAAAGACTCCGGCTTCTCCAACTTCATACCCAACTTGCGAAGCAGGCGGAATCCGGCGAACAAATCCTTCCAGCGCTTGTCGGCAGTGGCTTTGCTGACCGACGCCGTGGAACCGACGCGGGTGCCGTTATGCCGTTTTAGCAGATCTGCCAGCTGCTGCATCAGATCTCCGCGTGCCTGACTTCGACGTGGAGCAACGCACTTGTTTTTGCCCGCTGCGTTGGAATTGTTCGACCTACGGCCTTTCTTTATGTCTTTCGCACGACCCATGACAACTCTCCTGAGCAAATAAACGTTCAGTAAAACCCATCAACCTGGAAGTTGCGCTTTCGGCCATATCGGCCCGGCGTCACATAAATGCTTCCGTGCCAGATACCCTGCCGATTAAGGCGCAAATATCCGCCTTCGGTGTCGAAGGCTCGCAATGCGAGGCGGATGCTCCGGGCGGCATCCTTCATTCTTTGCGCACTCGCGCTCCCACCTGCCAACGGCGGGGAGTACGTCGCAGCCCCGGAGGCCGGACGATGCGGGCAGGCCGCACCGTACCGACCAGGCCTTGCGGCTAGGCCACGTAGGCGTGACGCTCAACGAGGCTGAAACACTCTGGCCCCGTGTTTGCGAACACGCTCGGTCACATCGGACAGTTCGACGGCAGCCAGCAGCATGGCGCTTGCCACCATCGACAGATCCGGTCGTTCTCCCAAAAGGCGTGTCACGTCGCCGCGAACACGCTTCACCGCGTCCATGGCCGCATCGCTGATGACCACTTTTGAAAATTCTGAAGGGGGCACCAGCTCCCAGTGATCACCTACCCACTGGTAAAGACGGCCCTTGAGCGGGACGAATTCCTCTGTTGAGTCTTCACTTGTTGTATTGCTATCTTTGTTTTGGATTGCATTCTGATTCATGAATTTTCCTTCTTGTCTGCTTATTGGTTTCTTCGATTTGCTGTACTTATTTATAGGATGTGATTTAACCACTCGTTCGCGCGGAGGCAGGCGCCGGTGTTGGAGACCGTTGGCAAGGCAAGGAGAACGCCCCAGTTCGGGGACAGCGGAGGTGCGTTTGCCAGACGCAGGAAGACGCGCGCTGCTAGATCAGCAACGGCTGGGGGACGACGGGATATCCGTCAGGAGAGTTCGGCCAGATTCAGCGGTCTGAGCGCGGCATGCGGCATGAATACCGATGGCCGCCCGGAACGTATGTCAGGCGACGGCCAATAGTTGGCGCACGGGAAATGGCCACCACGTTGGGCAAATGATGACGTGCAGAAATGCCATTGTGTACCGCTGGACCAGCGGTGACTGACAGACGACTGGTAGCCGTCGAGGCAACAAGAACCCAATAGGCTGAACGCAAAGCATGCGGCATGAGTGCTGCTGACCGTCCTGCATACATGTCAGGCGAAGGCCAATACAGCTGGCGCATACATGGCTTCCCCACGGGTGCCGATGCAGAGATTTGCCGTTGTGCACAGGAGTGCGCAGGCAGATAGCAACGAGTGCTGGAGAGTGCCGTCCATCCTTGCGGATGCTGCCCTCATGACGGCGGGTGGGCAGGTGCCACGCCTAGGCGCGGGTGAAGCATTCCGACGCTATCAACAGTTGCGTCACCCCTCATCACAGTTGACTGCGTCAGAGGGTACGACTCAAACCGTACCCCCGTTCCCCGCCGTCCGTCAAGCGCCGCGTGCCTTTGCGCCAATCCATCGCCCCGCGCCACAGCAGCCACATTGCGCCAATTTTGATCACTCTCCTTTGAACAGCGTGGAGCAGTGGCCGCTTCCGGGAGGAGCAGTGTGCGCCATCCAGACAGCATCAACTGCTCCTATTACTGCTCCATACGATGGCGGGCACTCGCAAGTGCCCGTCGTCAAAGTGTTAATTTTTGCAACGATTTGACGCCTAAGTTAAGCCGAATTGCAGCGCGTAGCTGGCAACACGGCAAGATTTTTCTGCCATGTTGACGGCGTAGCGATGCAATTTCGGCTTGAATGATCGAATGGACTCCCCCCGCGTCGCCACACGGCTTCGATGAG
>CAYXXZ010000055.1:14983-19917 GCA_964469165.1 uncultured Porticoccaceae bacterium | reverse complement strand
AGCACGGCTACGCCACCGCCACCATGGCGGCGCGCTTCGGCTTCGACTGCACCATCTACATGGGCGCGGTGGATGTGGCGCGGCAACGCCCCAATGTGTTCTGGATGGAGCGCATGGGCGCCGAGGTGGTGGCTGTCGAGGACGGCCAGAAGACCCTCAAGGACGCGATCAACGAAGCGCTGCGCGACTGGGTGACCAACATGGCCAACACCCACTACGTGCTCGGCACCGCCTGCGGTCCGCACCCGTTTCCGGAAATGGTCAGCTATTTTCAGTCCATCATCGGCCTGGAAGCGAAGGAGCAGATCGTCGACATCGCCGGGCGCCAGCCGGATCGGGTTTACGCCTGCGTCGGCGGCGGCTCCAATGCCATCGGTATCTTTCAGGGCTTCCTCGACGATGAGCGCGTCGAGCTGGTGGCCTGCGAGGCGGGCGGCCATGGGCCGGGTTCCGGCCAGCATGCGGCGCGCCTCGCCTACAAGGACGCCTCGGTGGGTGTCGCACAGGGCTTCAAGACCTATTTTCTGCAGGACGAAAACGGCAACATGGTGGAGACTCACTCCATTGCCGCCGGCCTCGACTACATCGGCGTGAACCCGATCCTGGTGGATTTGTGGGAGCACGACAGGGTGCGCTTCACCGCCGCCACCGACGAGGAAGTGCGCGAGACGCTCAAGCTGGTGATGCGGACGGAGGGCCTGATTCCCGCGCTGGAAAGCACCCACGCCTTCGCCAGGGCGGTGGCGGAGGCGCCCGGCATGGGTCGCGACGAGATCATTCTCATCAATCAGTCGGGACGCGGCGACAAGGATATCTTCACCATCGCCGACGCCCTCGACGACCGCAAGTGGAAAGAATTCATCGGCACCAAAGCCGCACAATACGGAGCATGACTGTGGGCCTGGAAAATTATCTGCGCGAACGCCAGCAGAACAAAGACCTGCTGGTCATGACCCATGTGGTATGCGGCTACCCGTCTTTCGAGGATAACTGGAAGGAACTGGAAATCATGGCGGAATTCGGCGTCGATATCGTCGAGCTGCAATTTCCTTTCTCCGAGCCGAGCGCCGATGGCCCGCTGTTCGTCAGGGCCAACGAGCTCGCGCTGCGCGCCGGGGTGTCGCCGGACGACTGTTTCGCCTTCATGAAGAAGGTCAGCGATCACTTTCCCTTCAAAGTGTTGATGATGGGTTACTACAACACCGTCTTCAAAATGGGCAACGAAAGCTTTCTGCAGCGCCTCAGGGCCGCGGGCGGCTGCGGCTATATTCTTCCGGATCTGCCGGTGAATGAAGCGCGTGAGCTGCATGCCCTGTCGGAGAACTATGGTCTGGCGCCGGTGTTGTTGATGACGCCCACCAGCACCGACAGCAATCTGACGAAGATCGGTGCTGCGTCGCGGGGCATGATCTACGCGGTGGCGCGCAAGGGTGTGACGGGCAGCAAGACGGATATGGGTGGCGAACTCGACCAATACCTGGCGCGCTGCCGCGCGCACACCAGACTGCCCATCGGTGTGGGCTTTGGGGTCAGCTCGCGCGCCGATATCGATTTTTTACGCGGGCGCGCCGATATGGCGATCATCGGCACAGCAGCGCTCAGAGCCTGGGAAGAGGGCGGCGAAGAGAAACTGAGGGAATTTTTCACGGCTCTCGGCATCTGAGCCCCGGCGCCAGCCTTGTAAACAGGGGCGCCGCGGCTTTGTAAATTCAGGTAAGGGACAGGGTGGCGCCATTACCTGGCGCACGCCCGAGGGTACAATCGCCGTGCAAACCCCGTCTTCGCAATCAGCGCTCGTTTTTCCCGCAACTACCTGACCTGGAATCAGTGCACGTTGAAACGCCTTATCACAATCATTGCCGTCCTCTGCGCCGTTGCCGTCTACTTCTGGATCAGCAGCTCACAGCAGGGCCCGCAAAGCGCCGCGACGCCGGCGCCGGTGGTGCGGGTCGCCGAAGTGAAATTCCACCCCATCGTCGAAACCATCGAAGCGGTGGGCACGGCGCGTGCCTGGGAGGCGGTACAGATCACCGCCAAGAGTGCCGGCAAGGTGAGTGCGATTCATTTCGAGGAAAACACGCCGGTGAAGGGCGGTGAAGTGATCGTCGAGCTCGAGGCGGGCAACGAGCGCGCGGTGCTGCGCGAAGAGGAAGTCATCCTCACCGAGGAGCGGCGCATACTCAACCATTATCAAACCCTCATCAAAACCAACGCGGTATCGAAAACCCTGCTCGAAGAGCAGCTGGCGAAAGTGGCCGCGAGCGAACAGCGCGTCAAGGCAGAGCGCGCCACGCTGGCGGAATTCGATATCGCCGCTCCCTTCGATGGCTATCTGGGCGTGCGCCACGTCAGCGTCGGTTCGCTGGTGTCCCCCGGCACACTGATCACCACCCTCGACGACATCGATCCCTTGCGCCTCGATTTCACCGTGCCCGAGCGCTGGATCGGCCAGGTCCGTGTGGGGCAGATGGTGCACGCCACGTCGGTGGCATATCCCGGCGAGCAGTTCGAGGCACGGATCACCAGTATCGGCACCCGGGTCGATCCCGCCACGCGCGCGGTGACCGTGCACGCCAGCCTGGCGAATGGTGAGCGGCACTTGCGCCCCGGCATGTTGCTCAGCGTGCGTCTCGACAGCGTCGAGCGCGAGGCGTTGATGATCACCGAGCAGGCCCTGCAGCTGGAAGGCTCCAACCGCTTTGTGTTCGTGGTGAACGACGATCGCACGGTGCAGCGGGTGCCGGTGCAGTCAGGCACGCGCCTGCGCGGCAAAGTGGAGATCGTGGCGGGGATTTCCGCCGGTGATCGGGTGGTGTCGGAAGGCACGCAGAAAGTCCGCCAGGGCATTCAGGTGGTGATTGCCGGCGAGGAGCCCGCAGCACCGTGATTCTCTCCGACATCGCCGTCAAGCGGCCCACCATCGCCATCGTCGCCAACCTGCTGTTGGTGGTGTTCGGCATCGTGGCCTTCGATCTGGTGCCGCTGCGCCAGTATCCCGACATCGACCCGCCCGTGGTCAGTATCGTCACCACCTATCCGGGCTCGTCGGCGGATATCGTCGATACCAAGATCACCCGCATTCTCGAAGAGCAGTTGAGTGGTATCGACGGCATCAAGTTCATCGACTCGGTGAGCCGCGACGGCTCGTCGACCATCACCATCGAGTTCGAGGTGAGCCGCGACGTGGAAGCCGCGGTCAACGACGTCCAGCAATCCATCGGGCGCAGCCTCAACCGCCTGCCCGACGAGGTGGATTTGCCGCGCGTGTCCAAGGCGGACTCCAACGCCAGCCCCATCATGTGGTTCAATCTGGTGAGCGACAGCTGGAATCAACTGGAGATGTCGGATTACGCGCGCCGCGTTATCGTCGACCGCCTGTCGGTGGTGGACGGCGTGGCGCGGGTGGTGGTGGGCGGCGAACGCAACTACGCCATGCGCATCTATCTGGATCGCCGCGCCATGGCGGCGCGCAACATCACCGCCAACGATGTGGAGGATGCGCTGCGCGCCGAGAACGTCGAGTTGCCGGCGGGCATCGTGCGCTCCGAGACCCGCGACTTCACCGCGCGCATCAACCCCGTTTACAAGACGCCGGAGGATTTCGCCAATCTGGTGGTGGCGCGCGGCGCCAACGGCCACCTGGTGCGGCTCGGCGAGGTTGCCGATGTCGGGCTCGGCGCCGAGAACGACGAGACCATGTTCCGGCGCGACGGTGTTCCCATGGTGGGCCTGGGAATCGTCAAGCAGTCACAGGCCAATACCGTGGATGTCGCCGACCGCACCCGCGAGGCCATCGAGCTGCTGCGCCATAGCTTGCCGCCAGAGCTGGAAATTCGCGAAAACTACGATTCCTCGGTCTTCATCAAGAGCTCCATCAACGAGGTTTACAAGACGCTCGGCATCGCGGTGATCCTGGTGGTGCTGGTGATCTACGCGTTTCTCGGCTCGGCGCGCGCCACCCTGATTCCGGGCGTCACGGTGCCGATCTGTCTGGTGGCATCGGCGATTTTCATCTACGCGATGGGCTTTTCCATCAATATTCTCACCCTGCTGGCGCTGGTTCTGGGTATCGGGCTGGTGGTGGATGACGCCATCGTGGTGCTGGAAAATATCTACCGCCGTATCGAGAAGGGCGAACCGGCGCTGCTCGCCGCCTACAACGGTACCCGCGAAGTGGGGTTTGCCGTGGTCGCCACCACGGCGGTGCTGGTGGCGGTGTTCGTGCCGCTGGTGTTTCTGGAAGGCAACGTGGGGCGGCTGTTCACCGAGTTTGCCCTCACCCTGGTGGCAGCGGTGGTGTTTTCCAGCTTCGTGGCGCTGACCCTGTCGCCCGTGATGTGTTCGAAACTGTTGAAACGCTCGGCGGAAAAGGGCACGTCCAGCCTGATGGAGGGCGCTCTCGATCGCCTCGAGGACGCCTACGAACGCGTGCTGCGCGGCAGCAAGCGAGGGTTTGTCTACAGTGTGGCGGCGCTCGTCATCTCGGCGGGCGCCATCGCCGTGCTGTTCTGGGCCGTGCCGGGGGAGTTCGCGCCGGAAGAAGACAATGGCTCCATGATACTCATGTTCCGCGGTCCCGAGGGCAGCAGCTTCGATCGCACCCGCGACACCATGCTGGAGATCGAGGCGGTCATGCAGAAGCACTACGCGGAATTCGGTATGGACCGCATGCTGCTGCGGGTGCCGTCCTTCGGCGGCGGCCAGGGGGTGAACACCGGCACCGGCATCATGGGCTTCTATCCCTGGGAACAGCGCAGCGAGAGCACCATGGACGTGCGCCCCGCCATCTATGAGGCGTTGAACCAGGTGCCCGATGGCCGCATTTTCGTGTTTACCGCCTCCGTCCTGGCCGGGTCCGGCATGGGCCAGCCGGTGCAGGCGGTGATCGGCGCCGATACCTACGAAGAGCTGGGCGAGTTGCGCGAGGTGATCCT
>CAYXXZ010000055.1:0-14883 GCA_964469165.1 uncultured Porticoccaceae bacterium | reverse complement strand
CGGTGATCGGCGCCGATACCTACGAAGAGCTGGGCGAGTTGCGCGAGGTGATCCTCGAAAAACTGCAGGGCAACCCGGTGTTGCGCAACATCGACATCGACTACGTGGTGAACACGCAGCAGCTCATGATCAACGTCGATCAGCAGCGCGCGGCGGATCTGGGCGTGAGCGTTGCCAATGTGGGGCGCACCCTGGAGACCATTCTCGGCTCCCGCCAGGTCACCACCTATATTCGCGAGGGCGAGGAATACAACGTGATGCTGGAGGGCCAGGAGGCGGACTACGGCTCGCCCGACAGCCTGGCCAATATCTACGTGCGCTCCGATCGCAGCGGCGAGCTGATACCCCTCGCCAGCCTGGTGACCGTGGAGGAGCGCGCCGTGGCGCCGTCGCTGCCGCGCTTCAACCGCCGCCGCGCACTGACGCTGAGCGCCGACATTGCGCCGGGTCACACCATGGATGCGGCGTTGCAGGTGGTGCAGGATCTCGTGCAGAACGAACTTCCCTCCACCACCACCATCGACTACAAGGGCGAATCGCTGGAATACATCCGCGCCAGTGGCTCCATCATCTTCGTTTTCTTCGTCGCACTGCTGGTGGCCTATCTGGTGATGGCGGCGCAGTTCGAAAGCTTCCTCCACCCCCTGTTGATCATGTTCACGGTGCCACTGGCGGTGATCGGCGCGCTGGCGGGGCTGTTCTTTACCGGCCAGACACTCAATATCTTCAGTCAGATAGGGCTTGTGATGCTGATAGGCCTGGCGGCAAAGAACGGCATTCTGATCGTCGAGTTCGCCAATCAGCTGCGCGACCGCGGCGTGGAATTTTCCGAGGCGGTGTATCAGGCGTCACGCCGCAGGCTGCGCCCGATCCTGATGACATCGCTCACCACCATTCTCGGTGCGGTGCCCTTGCTCACGGCATCGGGCGCAGGCGCGGAAGTGCGCTTCGTGCTCGGCGTGGTGATCTTCTTCGGTGTGTTCAGCTCGACGCTGCTGACGCTGTTCATCCTGCCATCGCTCTATCTGGCTCTTGCCAAGCGCAGCAACACGCCCGGCAAGGTGGCGCGCACGATGCGCGCGCTGGAGGATCAGGGGTGAAATTTCGTACAGGCTTGTAGGGGCAATTGCACGAACCTGTCGGTTTCATGAATTGCCCCTACGGCCAGCCCTCACTCTGGATATTCGAATACCTTCACCACCTTCTTCACTCCCTTGGTGGTGCTGGCGACATGGGCGGCTTGGTCGCCGAGTTCGGGGCTGACCACGCCCATCAGGTAAACCACGCCATTTTCCGTGATCACCTTGATCTTGCTGGAATCCACGGCTTCGTTGCCAATCATCTTGCTTTTCACCTTGGTGGATAGCCAGCCGTCGTTGGTTCTCGAAAAGAACGTGGATGAGCCCTGGATCTGCAATTCGTTGTGCACCTGGCGCACGCCCCGGAAGGCGCGCGCGGTGTCGCCGGCGAGGCCGCGCATCTCTTCGGACGGTACTTCGCCGGTGAGCAAGATCACGCCGTTGTAGCTGTGGACGTTGACGTGGGCCTTTTCCAGCAGGGGGTGGGATTTCTTGATGTTGACGCCAATGGCGGTTTCGATCTGGAAGTCATCGATGCTGGTGCCGATGGACGTCCTGTGGGGATCGGGCTCGATGGGATCGTCGCGCAGGGTGTGGACGACCTTCGTACAGCCGCTGAGAAACAGAATGGTGATCAGGGAAATGGCGAGTCGGGTCAAGGGCCTAGCCTCCGAATAGCTGGAATTCAATGAGCTCACAGATACAGAACTGAGCCAGTAGGTGGATGTGGTGAACCTGGAAGGCGTCGAGATGATCGACCCGGATCTCCACGTCGGTACCGGTCAGCAATGCGGTTATATTACCGTCACCGGCGCCGGTCAAGGCAATGACGGTCATGTCTTTTTCGTGGGCGGTCTGCACCGCCTGCACCAGATTGCCGGCATTGGTATTGGCGCTGAACAGCACCAGTATGTCGCCACCCTGTGCCAGGGCGCGCAGTTGCCGGCGGTAGAGCTCGGCAAAATTGGCCTGTTGGGTGAGGCCTGTGCTCGTCACCGGATCGCTGGACAGGCAGTAGGCGGCAAAACCGGGGCGCTCCAGTTTGTACTGGTTCATCAACATGTAGCCGAACGTGGCGGCCTGGGCCGCGGAAATGCCGTTGCCGCAGGTGAATACACGCACCCCCTGCAGCAGCGCCTCGGTGATGATCGCGGCGCCTTCCACGATGGGCAGCACCAGGGATTCGCCCACGGCCATGGTGGTTTCGATGGTGCCATTGAAGAAATTGACTACCCGTTGTTCCATGATTTCCGGTCGACACTCCCAGCCCTGTTGTCGGGTTACGCGCGCTCCGCCCTGGGTCGGGCTCTATTCGGGACGGAAAGCGTCCTGAATCCAGTGAACATCGTACGAGCGGCCATTATCGGGTTTTGTGGCGAGGGATACCACATCAAAGCGGCACGGCGGCGGTGCGGCGCCGAAATGCTGGTGCAGATACAGTGACGCAGCTTTGATCAGGCGCTGTTGCTTGCGCTGGTCCACGCTTTCCAGACCGCTCGCGAAGCCGCGGTGATTGCGTAGTCTGACTTCCACGAACACCAGGAGTTCAGCGCGCTTCGCGATGATGTCCACCTCGCCCTGGCGGCAGCGGTAGTTGCGGGTCAGGATGTTCAAGCCCTGCTTGTCGAGAAAGCGCGCGGCCCAGTCCTCAGCGGCCTGCCCGGCGCTGGCGGCGCGTCCTTTCGCCGGCCACAGTGATTTGATCATTGCGCGGTGGCGACGCCTTCGCCGAGGGCCGGTGCGGGCTTCGCCACGCCGTTGTCGAAATAGGCCCAGGGTTGCTTGCGCACGATGGCGTTGCCGTCGCCCAGTGACAGGCTGCCGGTATAGCCGTGGATCTCGGCCTCGGGCAGGGCTTTGAGCAGCTCGAGCCACTGGTGCAGGCGATAGGCGTCGATCCCCATGGCGAACAGGTTGCGGTAGCTACCCGGCAGGCTGGCGCGCGGCTGAATGGTTCCGGAGGACAGCGCCTTGATGCTCCAGGGCATGGCGGTGAACTGAATGCCGTCGAGATCCTTGTTGAGAGCGGCACTCTGCTTGCCGTCGTAGATGTGGGAGGTGGCGTACACCGGCAGATCCGCGGCGTAGAGGAAATCCAGCGTGGGTTTGATCTGGCGCCCGTCCTGCGGGTAGGCGATGAGGAAGATCATGTCCAGATCGCGGCGCCGCGTCGGAGTATAGGCGACATTCTTGCCGAGCACCTGCTGAAGGCGCTGGGCGCGCTCGCGGCTGTGCCTGACCAGAAACATGGGTTCGAGCAGCGGCGTGTAGTCGACTTCCTTGCCGCTGTAGGTGACCGCCGAGGCGATATGGCCGCCGCGTGCCTGCCACTGTTCCTGGAACGCGGCAAGCGCGGACTCGCCCCAGCCGGTCTGGGGAGTGATGGCCAGCACCGAGCGGTGCCCCGCAATCCAAGCGCGCTCGGCAATCTGTGCGGCTTCGTCGCGAATCGACAGGCCGAACTGATAGAAATTGCCGTGGGTGTTGGCAGTGCCGTCCAGATAGTTGAGGCCGAGCACCGGCACCGGCAGTTCCGGCGCGCTCGTCAGTGCGGCCAGCCTGTCCTTGCGTAGAGGACCGATCACCATGTCGGCGCCCTCACTGACGGCGCGCTGGTAAAGAGTGTCGATCTCACCGTCACCATCATCGTAGATGCGAATGGCGGGCACCGAGCCGCCATTGCCGAGCACCTCGTAATAGGCGGAGAGAATGCCATCGCGCACGGTGTCTCCCGCCAGCTTGAAGTTGCCGCTGGCCGGCAGCACGAGGGCGATCCGACGGGGCGTGGCCTTCTCGATACTGATGGCCTGTTGCAGGCTGGTGGGCAGAATGCGGGCGGCGGCGTGATTGCCGTTGCGCTGCTGCCACTGGCGGATTCTCTCCACCTGGCGCGCGATGTCGCCCTGGCTGCCGCGCACCTCCGCAGCCAGGCGGTACCAGCCCCTGACGGCGGCGTTCTGGGTGCGCAGCGCGTTATCGGTGATTTCGGTGTCGGAAAATTGATTGAGGATCAGCCAGATGCGGTCGTGCAGCGCGCGGATTTCGCCTGTGTCGCCGAGCAGCGCCACCGCCGCGTTGTATTCCTCGATGCTGCCCGCGCGGTTGCCGATCAGGCCGTACAGTTCGCCCTTGAGGCGGTGCCAGCGCAGGCGCTGGTCGGGCGGCAGGGCAGCCGCCGCATTTGCGAGGCGCGGATTGTCGAGCAGGTCGCGGGCGAGGAAATACTGCTCGCCCCGCAGGGCGATCTCGCCCCGCAACAAACTGTAGCGGGCGAGGTGAGGCCCGTCCAGCACTTCGCTGTCGACCTGTTTGAGGAGATTCTCCGCCTCGGCAAGCCGGTCGCCGCGGTGGTAGAGTTCGGCGGCCTCCAGCAATGCCTGGTCGCGCGCTGGCGATTCCAGGGTCAGCGCCTGCTGGGCGCGGGCCGCGGCGCTCTGGATTCCGCTTTTCTCCGTCGTGTATGCTTCCGTCTGGGGTTTGACCTGGGACGTCCCGCCGCAGCCGGAGATGCCCAGGGCGATCAGTGTGCCAATCAACAGTGCATCAATCTTTTTCGAACGGAGAAACATGGTCGACAATCCCGGAGACCTCTATATCGTGGCGACGCCGATCGGCAATCTCGGGGACATGGTACCGCGAGGTTTGCAAGTTCTCCAGCGCGTCGATTGGGTTGCGGCAGAAGATACGCGCCACAGCGGCAATCTGCTGACTCACTTCAATATCCGCACGCCGCTGGTGGCCTATCACGACCACAGCGACGAGCGCGGGCTCAGGCGCATTCTCGACAGCCTGGCGCGGGGCGAAAGCGTGGCGCTGATCAGCGACGCGGGCACGCCCCTGGTATCGGATCCGGGCTTTCGCCTGGTGCGCGAAGCCCGTGCCCTGGGCGCCAGAGTCGTTCCCGTACCCGGCTGCTGTGCCGCCATCGCGGCGCTGTCCGCCGCCGGACTGCCCAGTGACCGCTTCACCTTCGAGGGTTTTCTGCCGGCCAGGGAAAGCCAGCGTGCGAAGGCGCTTCAGGCACTGGCGCGGGAAACCCGCACCCTGATCTTCTACGAAGCGCCCCACCGGGTGCTGCAAACCCTGCAAGCCATGGCCAGCTGTTTCGGCCCTGCGCGCGAGGCCGTGGTGGCCCGCGAACTCACCAAGACCCACGAAACCTTCCTGA
This sequence comes from uncultured Porticoccaceae bacterium, assembly GCA_964469165.1. GTDB lineage: Bacteria > Pseudomonadota > Gammaproteobacteria > Pseudomonadales > Porticoccaceae > CAYXXZ01. The sequence goes on along the minus strand of CAYXXZ010000055.1, from coordinate 9,636 downwards.
CCGGCACCCTGCAGGAACTGGTCGAGCAGGTCGCGGCGGATGCCAATCAGCAGCGCGGTGAAATCGTGCTGCTGGTGCGCGGCGCCGCCGAACAGGAACTGGCTTCGGGCGGGGAAGAGCAGCTGCGGGTGCTTGCCATCCTGCTGGAAGACCTGTCGGTGAAGCAGGCATCTGCGCTGGCTGCGCGCATCACCGGCGGCAACAAGAAGGTGCTGTATCAGCAGGCGGTGGCATTGAAGGGGGCGAAGTGATGAACAAACGCTTGCCAAGCCCCGGCGATGAAGGTACCTTGCGCGCCGGGAGCTGGCCAGGCAATCGCTGCCCGCGCAAGCGGGGAGAGGAAAGTCCGGGCTCCACAGGGCAGGGTGCCAGGTAACGCCTGGGAGGCGCAAGCCTACGGCTAGTGCAACAGAGAGCAAACCGCCGATGGCCTTTCCCCGCAAGGGGCAGGGATCAGGTAAGGGTGAAAGGGTGCGGTAAGAGCGCACCGCGCGACTGGCAACAGTTCGTGGCACGGTAAACCCCACCCGGAGCAAGACCAAATAGGAATCCGTTGGCGTGGCCCGCGCTGGATTCGGGTAGGTCGCTTGAGCCGCGGAGTGATCCTCGGCCTAGATGAATGATTGCCCTCGACAGAACCCGGCTTATGGCCGGCTCCCTTTTTATCTTATTGTCAGCTGCTCGTGCGTGCTGGCTGTAAGGAGCTATAAGCTATAAGCAGGAGTTCTGGAAGAGTTGAGTTCGGTTCCTGTAGAGCCTCCGCTTGCAGCTCGCTTTGCCTCATCCAGAACGTAGTCTAAATATCTTTGTAACAGCTTACCTTGATAGAGACAGTGCTTCTCACTGATACTCTGCCTTCCGATACTGTGCCAACGCTGCCGCAATCTGAGTCTGGCTGCTTCGCTGTTCGACATCGCCCTCGATATTGACAAGTCGAAAACGTGACCGGTGAGCCTGTGATAAGCCGCAAGCAGAATTGGAGGAGGAGCTCGGTTCTTCCAGAACTCCTGCTTATAGCTCGCTTCGCCTCCCGCAGGGCTGTAACCTCAATTTCCAACTGTTGTGTAACTCAAGGGGATAACATCATGCATAAGATCGAAATTCCACAGTGGGCCATCGAAAGGGGCCGTTCGATGAACCGCTTCGATTCCATCGAGCCCGAGAAGACCGCGCTGTTGGTCATCGACATGCAGAACTGGTTCATCGTGCCGGGGCAAACCTTTGCGAATGCCAACACGCTCGAAACGGTGCCCAATATCAACAAGTTGGCCAGCACATTGCGTGCCGGCGGCGGGCATGTCATGTGGTCGCGGCAGGCGGTGGTGGCCGAAGGGCCGGGGAAACCGCCGGCCTGGATACAGAACAATCCGCAGGGCCCCAATGCCGATTCCCGCATTCATCTCAAGCCCGGTGCCTTTGGTCACGCGCTGTACGAGGGGCTCGATATCGCCAGGGACGATACCGTTTTCGACAAATACCGCTACAGCGCCTTTTGCAATGCGGCCATCGATGTCGACCAGCATCTGCGCAGTCGGGGAATCGACACCGTCATCGTCACCGGCACCGTGACCAACTGTTGCTGCGAAAGCACCGCGCGCGACGCGATGATGCGCGATTACAAGGTTCTTTTCGCCACCGACGCCACCTCTGCGGTCACCGATGAAGAGCACAACGCCGCTTTGCTCAACGTTCAGATTGCGATCGCGGATGTGCGCGATACCGCAGAGATTCTGTCGTTGCTGGAGCAGCGCCGGTAGCGCTGAACATTGCCGTTGGCGCGGCAGGGCCGAGGTTCGAGCGATCAGTGTCTGGTGAGGTCTGCTGTACGCCCCTGCGCTGCGCAGCTCGCCTGACGCCAATGGCTGCGCCGTGTCGGTCGCGCCAGGACGGGCCTCTGCAATCCTCTCCACTCGATCCCCGGTTCAACGAAAAGGACGCCGTCATGAGCAATGAGAACAGGCGAATAGCAGAGGTCGTTCCCTTCTGCGACGGGGACACCAACACGTTTTCCTATGTGGTAAAGGACCCCTCGTCCATGGTGTGCGCCATTGTGGATTCGGTGCTGAATTTCGATTACACCTCACACCGGGCCATACGCCCGCGTGCATGACGCACATCATGGGAGACGCCGCTTTTGTCGGCGATACTCTGTTCATGCCAGATGCGGGTACGGCACGGGCGGATTTTCCCGGCGGCGATGAGGGCGGCGCGCGACCGCACGCTCGATATGCCGCGACTGATTCTTCCATCGCTGCAGGTGAACATGCGCGCCGGCCATTTTCCGACACCGGAGGACAACGGCAGGGTATATCTGAACGTGCCCATCAATCTTTTCAAGGGCGAAGCACCGAGGTAGGCCATGAAACTGAACAACATCGACGACCGCTTTTCCACCTCCGATCAATTATCGGTTGCGGATATTCCTGCCCTGGCGCAGGACGGCGTCAAGCTGCTTATCTGCAATCGTCCCGATGGCGAGGCGGCGGGGCAGGCCGATTTCGCGACCATCGCCGGGGCGGCGCAGCGCGCGGGTATCGACGCAGTGCACATACCTTTTGTGAGCGGCGAATTGTCGCCCCAGCACCTCGACGCGTTTTCCCGGCAACTGCAGCGCGGCATGCGCACCCATGCCTACTGCCGCACCGGCAGGCGTTCGCAGGAGATCTGGCGCGCGAGTCGCGCCGCCACGCCGGCTGTGGCGCATGATGGTGGTCGCAGCAGCGCCGAAAATCACTACCAGATCGTCATTGTCGGTGCGGGGTCTGCCGGTATCGCCGTGGCCGCCAGCTTGCTGAAACGCAATGCCGATCTGCGGATTGCTCTGGTCGACCCGGCGGAAGAACATTTTTACCAACCGGGCTGGACCCTGGTGGGCGGCGGCGTGTTCGACGTTGCCGGCACCCGCCGCGACATGGCGGCGCTGATTCCCGAGGGCACGCACTGGGTGCGCAAGGCCGTGGCAGGTTTCGAGCCGGAGCACAACCGCATCCGCCTCGATGACGACAGCGTTCTCTATTACAGCCATCTGGTGGTGGCCGCCGGCATCAAGCTCGACTGGGACGCGGTGGAAGGTCTGTCGGAAACCCTGGGCAGCAATGGCGTGTGTTCCAATTACCGTTACGATCTGGCGCCCTACACCTGGCAACTGACCCAGGAGCTGTCGCGCGGTCGCGCACTGTTCACGCAGCCGCCGCAGCCCATCAAATGTGCCGGCGCACCGCAAAAAGCACTGTATCTGGCGGCGGATCACTGGTTGCGCCAGGGCGTGCTGAACAACGTCGACATCCATTTCTACAACGCCGGGGCGGTGCTGTTCGGTGTGCCGGACTATGTTCCGGCGCTTGCCGCCTACATGGGAAAATACCGCGCGAACCTTCACTACGGCCACCGCTTGACCCGAATCGATGGCGACAGCCGCACGGCCTGGTTCGCCTGCAGCGACGAAAACGGCGCCACGCACGTCATCGAAGAGCGCTTCGACATGATCCACGTGTGCCCGCCCCAGTGCGCGCCGGATTTCATCCGCAGCAGCACGCTGGCGGATGGCGCAGGTTGGCTCGACGTGGATCCGGTCACTTTGCGGCACAGCCGCTATCCAAATATCTGGGGCCTGGGTGATTGCATCGGCACCAGCAATGCCAAAACCATGGCCGCTGCGCGCAAGCAGGCGCCGATAGTGGCGCACAATATCTGCGATGTGCTCGCGGGTCGCCACGCCAGCCGCGGCTACGATGGCTACGGCGCCTGCCCCCTGACCGTGGAGCGCGGCAGAATCGTGCTCGCTGAATTCGGTTACGACGGCAAGCTGTGCCCGTCTTTTCCGAAATGGCTGAATGACGGCACCCAAGCCACGCGCTTTGCCTGGCAGCTGAAGGCCAGGATTCTGCCGCCGCTCTATTGGCACGGCATGCTCAAGGGCCGCGAATGGCTGACCGCCTGCCAGAGCGCGGGCTGACGCGATCGTGAAACTGCCACTGGCGCCCATTCCCGCCAGCCATTGGCTCAGGGATTATCGGCGCGACGCTCTGGTTCAGGGCCTGGCCGCGGCGTTCTCATCGTCACTGTGCTGTTGATCCCGCAGTCACTTGTCGGGGAACGTCTACCTCAGCCAGATCGACGCATTCAACAAATTGCGAGCCAGTGTGACCAATGAGCGCGACGCATGAGGGACGCCTAATTCCACAGAAAAAGCAAGGTCTTGATAAGCAGGGGCCCAGGGCCGATGATAGATTGCAAACGAGATCGAGGAGAATTCTGATGAAAAAGGTATTGTTGGCGACCCTGCTTGCGAGCAGCCTGGCAGTCCCGGTGCTGGCGGACCGGCTCCGCAGTGAGCCGATACAGCCCATCGAGCCCGCGTTGATTACCGAGCCAGAGAAAGTCGAACTGGGCAAGAAGCTGTTTTTCGATCCGCGCCTGTCGCGCTCCGGCTTCATTTCATGCAATTCCTGCCACAACCTGAGCATGGGCGGCAGCGACAATCTGCCCACGTCCATCGGCCACAACTGGCAGGAAGGGCCGATCAACTCGCCCACCGTGCTCAACTCCAGCATGAACGTCGCCCAGTTCTGGGACGGGCGCGCCGCCACATTGCAGGAGCAGGCCGCGGGGCCCATCGCCAACCCGCTGGAAATGGCGTCCACGCATGTCCTCGTGCTGGACGTGCTGCGCTCCATTCCCCAGTATCGCGAGGAGTTCGCCGGCATCTACGGTGACGAGGAAATCAGCCTGGAGCGCGTCACTGACGCGATCGCCGCTTTCGAGGAAACGCTGGTGACGCCCAATTCGCGCTTCGATCTGTGGCTCAAGGGCGACGACGATGCTTTGAGCGAGCAGGAACTGGCCGGTTACAAAACCTTCAAGGACATCGGCTGCACAGCCTGCCACAACGGCCCGGCGATGGGGGGCGCGTCGTTCCAGCGCATGGGCCTCATCAAACCCTATGTGACCGACAACCCCTCCGAGGGGCGCATCACGGTAACCGGCCAGGACGTGGATCGCTTTTCATTCAAGGTGCCCACGCTGCGCAACGTCGAACTCACCTATCCGTATTTTCACGATGGCGCTTACTGGCGCCTGGAAGATGCCGTGGACCTGATGGCGCGCCTGCAGCTCGGCCGCGAGCTGGCGCTGGAAGACATCGACAACATGACGGCCTTCCTCAAGACCCTGACCGGCGACCAGCCGAATTTCACCATCCCGCAGCTGCCGCCGTCGACCAACGACACGCCCCAGCCGGTGCCGTTTGAGGAGTAGTTCGCCACCTTGACGTGCGCCGTCTTTCTGGGCGCAGGGCGGTCAACGCGGAGCCGTGGCCGCCTATTGATTGGTGAGGCTGCCGGGATTTATACAGCTTTCCACGATCAGTTGCCGGATCATGGCGACGGCGGGGTCGAGCTGATCCAGGGCGATGTATTCGTTGGGTTGATGAGCCTGATCGATATTGCCCGGCCCCATCACCATCACATCCATGCCAAGCTGTTGCAGGAAGGGGGCTTCGGTGGCGAACGCCACGGAACTGGCGGGGCTGCCGCTGAGTCGCTGGCACAGGCGTGACAGTTCGCTGTCTTCGTCGGTGGCGAAGGGCGGCACGGCGTGGTAGCTCAGGCTTACCGGTGTTTGTGGGGCGTCGCCGAGGGGCAGGAGGCGGCGTTCGAGCAGCGCCTGCAGCTCGCCGATGTTCATGCCGGGCAGGGGGCGGATTTCGAAGCCCAGTTCGCAGTGGCCGCAGATGCGGTTGGGGTTGTCGCCGCCGTGAATGCAACCGAGGTTGAGGCTCGGGTAATCCACCGCGAACAGGGGTGAGCGGTATTTTTCCTTGAGCTCCGCCTGGATCGCCAGCAACTCGCCGAGCACCTGGTGCAGGGTGTGCATAGCGTTGCGGCCGATGGCAGGATTGCTGGAGTGGCCGGAATGGCCCTCGATCACCAGTTTCTCGACCATGATGCCCTTGTGCATGCGGATCGGCTTCATGGTGGTGGGCTCGCCGATCAGGGCGCGTCGCGCCAGCGGTTTGCCCGCCTCCACCAGCGCCCGGGCGCCGGCCATGGACGTTTCCTCATCGGCGGTGGCGAGAATGATCAGCGGCTGCCTGAAGGTTTCGCGCGCCAACGGCTTGAAGGCCTCGATGGCGAGAGCGAAAAAGCTTTTCATGTCGGCGCTGCCGAGCCCGTAGAAGCGCCCGTCGCGCTCGCTCAGCGTGAAGGGATCCGAATGCCAGAGGCTGTCGTCGCAGGGCACCGTGTCGCTGTGGCCGGACAGCACCAGCCCGCCGGGCCCGCTGCCCCAGGTGGCGATCAGGTTGGCCTTGCGCGGGTCGGGCAGCGGCATGATTTCGGTGGCAAAACCCAGGTCATCGAGCCAGCCCGCGAGAAGATGGATGACGTTCAGGTTGCCCTGGTCGACGGCGGGCACCACGCTGCTGATCGAATTGCAGGCGATCAGTTGTTTGATCATGTGTTCGAGTTTCATGGGAGTAGTGTACGCGGCGCGCCTCCGAGTTTCACGCGGTGCGTCGTCCATCCTGCCTGCTTGCGTGCAACGTGAAACGTGTAACGTGAAACTCGGACTACTCTCCCCTACAATCCGGCAGATATTTCTCAAGGAATCGACCATGCGTTTTGCCAAGGGCGCGGAGCCCGTACTGGATCTTCCCACCGCGCTGCGCGAGCTGGTGGCGGATGGCTTGCTGGAGGTTGCCGAGGCGCGCCGCATCGCCGGCAAGGGGCCGGGGCGCGATCAGCAGCAGTGGCATCCGCTCTCCATCATTGCCGCCGCGCAGCCGCAGGACCGGCGTGCGCCGGGAAAACCTCTCGACATGGCCAGCCTCAGCACCTGGCTGGCGGAAAAGGCGGGATTGCCGCTGTGGCACATCAACCCGCTCAAGGTGAAGGTCTCGCAGGTGACCTCGGTGATGTCCTTCGAGTTCGCCGTGCGCCACAACATCCTCTGCGTCGAGGTGACCGCTGACGATCTGGTCATCGCCACCGGCCAGCCCTGGCTGCAGGACTGGGTCGGCAGTGTCGAGCAGGTCAATCGCAAGCCAGTGCGGCGCGTGGTGGTCGACCTCGACGACCTGCGCAAATTCACCACCGAATTCTATTCGCTGTCGCGCTCGGTGCAGGGCGCGGGGCGCTTGCAGGGGGGCGATGCGCCGCGCAGCGCCGTCACCAACATGGAGCAGCTTTTCGAGCTGGGTTCCCTCAAGGATCCGGATGCCCAGGACCAGCACATCGTGCGCATCACCGACTGGCTGCTGCAATACGCCTTCGACCAGCGCGCCAGCGACATTCATATCGAACCGCGCCGCGAGCTGGGCAAGGTGCGCTTTCGCATCGACGGCGTGCTCCACCAGGTCTACGAGCTGCCCGCGCAGGTCATGCAGGCGGTGGTCAGCCGCCTCAAGATTCTCGGGCGCATGAACGTGGCGGAGCGCCGCAAGCCCCAGGACGGGCGGGTGAAAACCAAGACGCCGCAAGGCAACGAGGTGGAGCTTCGCCTTTCCACCTTGCCCACGGCATTCGGTGAAAAGCTGGTGGTGCGCATTTTCGATCCGGAGGTGCTGCTGCGCAGCTTTGCCGATCTGGGTCTCACCGGCGAAGACCACCAGTGCTGGCAGGACATGGTATCGCGCCCCCACGGCATGGTGCTGGTGACCGGCCCCACCGGCTCCGGCAAGACCACCACCCTGTACTCGACCCTCAAGCTCCTGGCCACCGAGGAGGTGAACGTCAGTACCGTGGAAGACCCCATCGAGATGGTGGTGGATGTCTTCAACCAGACGCAGGTGCAGCACAATATCGAGCTGGATTTCGCCACCGGTATTCGCACCCTGATGCGCCAGGACCCGGACATCATCATGGTGGGCGAGATCCGCGATCGGGAAACGGCGGAAATGGCCATTCAGGCGGCGCTCACCGGGCACCTGGTGCTGTCCACCCTGCACACCAACGATGCGCCGTCGGCCATTACCCGCCTGCAGGACCTGGGGGTTGCCTCCCACTTGCTGCGCGTCACGCTCAACGGCGTCATGGCGCAGCGCCTGGTGCGCCTGCTGTGCCACCACTGCAAGGCGCGCACTGTCGTGGATGAAACCCTGTGGCGCGAACTGACCCAGCCCTGGCCGGAACCCTGCCCGTCGCACATCTTCCAGCCGGTGGGCTGTCTCGAGTGTCGCAACACCGGCTTTCTCGGGCGCCAGGGCATTTATGAAATCATGCCCGCCAGCAACGCCTTGCGCGCCACCATCGCCGAGGGCGCGGACAGCAGTGCGCCGCGCGCCCAGGCCCTCAAGGATGGCATGCGCACCCTGCGCCTGGCCGGGGCGCGCAAGGTGGCGGCCGGACTCACATCCATCGAAGAGGTACTGCGGGTAACCGCCGATTATGAGCAATGACGATTTCCTGAGCGCGGCTGAGCCCGCGCAAGTACCGCTTCCCGAGCAACTGGAGGCGCTGGGGCACGCCAGGGTCGCGGCGTTCCGCGAGCGCCACGGCACGCCCGCCTGGCTGGATGAGGCGCTCGCCGACGCCGATTTCAACGCCGCGCTGCTGCGCGTGTGGAGTTGCAGCAGCTTCGTTTTCGAGACCTGCATGACCTGGCCCGAGGTGCTCGGTGACCTGATCGCCAGCGCTGATCTGGCGGCGTCCTATGGCGAGGCCGGATACCGCGAGCATCTCGCGCCGCGCCTCGCCGCCATCGCGGATGAAAAGGACCTGCACCGCGCCCTGCGCCAGTTTCGTCGCCGCGAGATGGTGCGCATCGTATGGCGGGACTTCAGCCGTGTCGCGCCGCTCCTGGAAACCACCGGCGACCTCACCCGGCTGGCGGAGGCCTGTATCGCGGGCGCCCTGGATACGCTGCGGCCCTGGGTCGAGGAGCAGCTGGGCACACCCATCGGCAGGCACAGTGGCCGCGAGCAGCACCTGGTGGTGCTGGGCATGGGCAAGATGGGCGCCTGGGAGCTGAATCTGTCCTCCGATATCGACCTGATCTTCACCTTTCCCGAGAACGGCGAAACCCGCGGCGGACGCAAGCAGGTGAGCAATCAGGAGTTCTTCATCCGCCTCGCCCAGAAACTGATCCAGGCACTGGATGCCAACACCGTGGACGGCTTCGTGTTCCGCGTCGACATGCGCCTGCGCCCCTACGGCGACAGCGGCGCGCTGGTGCTGAATTTCGATGCCATGGAAGCCTATTACCAGACGCAGGGGCGCGATTGGGAGCGCTACGCCATGGTCAAGGCGCGGGTGGTGGCGGGCAGGGCGGAGGACGCGTCGCGCCTGATGGATGTGCTGCGGCCTTTCACCTATCGCAAGTACATCGATTTCAGTGCGATCCAGTCGTTGCGCGACATGAAAGCCCTGATCAGCCGCGAGGTGGCGCGCCAGGGCGACGACAACGTCAAGAGGGGCGCCGGCGGCATCCGCGAAGTGGAGTTCATCGCCCAGGCCTTCCAGCTGATCCGCGGCGGCAAGGACCGCCGCTTTCAGAACCCCTCGCTCAGGCACATTCTGGCGCTGCTCGACGAGGAACAGCTGCTCGCCCCCGGCGAGGCGCAAAAACTTTGGCTCGCTTACGTGTTCTTGCGCGACACCGAGCACGCCCTGCAGGGCATGGCCGACAAGCAAACCCAGC
>CAYXXZ010000054.1:0-20377 GCA_964469165.1 uncultured Porticoccaceae bacterium | reverse complement strand
TGGGCAGTTCGGATGTCACCGCAGGCGCGGAAAGTGCCATCGCCATGTATGTGGACGGCGTCTATATGCCCGAGAGTTACGGCAACCAGATGGCCTTCAACAACATCGAGCGCATCGAGGTCCTGCGCGGTCCCCAGGGCACCCTGTTCGGCCGCAATGCCACCGGCGGCCTGATCAACATCGTCACCAAGGATCCCGGCCAGGAAACCTTCATCGACGCCAGCGTTTCCTACGGTAATTACGATACCGTCGGCGCCAAGTTCTACGGTTCCACGGGAATTGCCGACGATCTCACCGCCGACCTGTCGCTCTACTATTCCGATCAGAGAGAGGGTTTTGGCACCAACGTCGCCAACGGTCGCGACACCAATATCACACAGGAGCTTCTGCTGCGCTCGAAGTGGCTGTGGACACCGGGCGATGACACCCGCGTCAGCCTGGCGCTGGACTACACTGACATCGCCACCGACAAGGGCACCGCCTACCGTCTGCTCGGCAACAGCAGATCGCTGATGGAAGGTACGCCGCATCCGGGCGGGTTTTACGACATCAACGCCAACTTCCAGCCGATCACGGAAGTGGAAGGCTGGGGCGCATCCCTGAACATTCGCCACGCCCTCGCCTGGGCCGACTTCGTGAGTATCAGTTCCTATCGCGAGACCGAAGTCTTTTTCATGTTCGACAACGACATCACCCCCGTTCCGGCGATCGATGTGACGGCCGACCTGCAGACCCGCCAATCCATCAGTCAGGAGTTTCAGCTGGTCTCCACCGCCGACGGCCCCCTGACATGGATTGCCGGGCTCTACTACTTCAACGACGACGCCGGCTTCGACGACCCACGCGGCCTGGTACTCAGCGGGGTGGCGCTGCCCACCTATCCCGCCACCCCCCATACCATCAACATGATAGACACGGAATCCTACGCCATCTTCGGCGAGGGCACCTATGAACTCACGCCAACCACCCGCCTTACCCTCGGTGCGCGCTGGACCCGGGACGAGCGCAAGCTCGATGGCCGTGTCGATCTCTTCATGCAGGGCGAAGGCGTCATTCAAACGATCCCGAATTCCAGTCTCGGCACGGAAAACCGCCTTTCCTATGAAGAGCCCACCTATCGCGCCATTCTGGATCACGATTTCAGCGACAATGTCTTCGGTTTCGTGTCCTACAGCAGAGGTTTTCGCAGCGGCAGTTTCGCAGTGGTGGACGCCTCCAATCCGCCGTTCGAACCCGAAACGCTCGACGCCATCGAGATCGGCTTGAAAACCCAGTGGATCGATCGCCGGCTGACACTGAACCTGGCGGCGTTCGACTACAGCTATGAGAACATGCAGTTCGTCATTCAGCGCGGCATCACCACGGTGACCGACAATGCCGCCGAATCCAGCATCCGCGGTTTCGAGATCGAGTCATCCTTTGCCGCGACACCCAATCTCGACCTTTTCCTGACTGCCTCCATTCTGGATACCGAATACGATTCGTTTCCCGAAGCGGCCAGGTCCATTCCCGTTGCCAGCGGTGGCAACGAGGTCACGTCGGCGGATGCTTCGGGCAACAAGATCATGAGAACCGCGGATCTGACGCTCACCGCGGGTACCAACTACCACCTGCCGACGGCACTGGGCGACTTCGACGTCAACTTGACTTACTATTACAACGACGGCTTTTACTGGCACCCGGAAAACCGTCTCAAGGAAGATGCCTACCATATCGTCAATGCCAACATCACCTGGTCACGGGCCAACAGTCCTGTCAGCCTGATGGTCTACGGCAAGAACCTGCTCGACGAGGAGTATTCCATTTACACGGAAACCGGCCCCTTCGCCGACCAGTTTTCACCCGGCGCGCCCTTGACCTTCGGCGTGGAGCTTCGCGCCCAGTATTGATGAGCACCGGCATTGTTTCACCGCCATGAACATAAGGTAAAAAACCATGTCCTACACCGGTCCCGACGAATATCCGATCAGGGAAATTCCCGACACACCGCTTTGGAGCGAGAATTTCGCAGCCATGTTCACCGACTCCAGGTCCGACCTTGCCGTCATGTACAGCTGTGGGCGCTGGCAGGGAGACACCACCATGTGGCGTGAATTCGTCATGGTGTCTTTCCCCGATGGCCGTTTCCTGTTCCACCGCGGCTATGGTCGCAACGGCGACGCGACCGGCCCCGGCGGCTGTTTGTCGAAATACGACATACTGGAGCCCGGCAAATCCGTGAGAATGCGTTTCGACGGCCCGATGAGCGAGACCACCAGTGAATTCCTGATCCACAACAGCCCGCTCAACGACCCACCCGCCAAACGCTGCACCATGGACCTGCGTTTCGATTCCGATCTGCCCGTATGGAACATGAAGGGCGATTCCGCGGAGGCCTCGACGATGGCCGGCGGTATCCACATCGATCATATCGGCAAGAGCAACGGTACCATCAGCTACGATGGCAAGACCTATACGCTGAGCGACGGTTACGCCGTGCGCGACCACAGCAGGGGCGTGCGCGACATGACCCACTTCGGCGCTCACTGCTGGGTCAACGGCACCTTTCCGGGCGGGCGCGCATTCTACGTGTATGCCATGCGGGCGCAGGGCAGTGATCGCCTGGGAATGAGCAATGCCGCCATCGATCAGGACGGCATCCTGTACAACGCCACCGTGGCCCACGTCGAACTCATCGACGGCCCCGGCTTCGCGGGCAAGCCCCACCGCGTGGTGCTCGACAGCGAGTTGGGGCGCATGGATATCCAGATCAGCAAGGTCACCAACATCTTCCCCTATTCGATGGTGATGCCCTTCGACACCGCGCTCGGCCTGATCACCCATCGCAAGGCGGCGGTGATGTACGATGAATTCGTGCAACTCAGCTGGGATGGCAAACAGGGCGTCGGCTGGTCGGAACGGGGATTCGCCAAGGAGCCGCTGTAAACCCTGTGGTTGCCAAAGAAACACCGCCAAACTTGCAGGAACCTGTCGGTGTGGGGACCTGCCTATGTAGCCTGCCTGCAGGCGACATTTTGAGTGGAGGGTCGCTTGCAGGCAAGCTCCTACAAGGCCTGCCGTGGAAACCGCGGCTGTGCATGACTACAATAGTTTTCCGCCCCAAACCGAGCAGCGCCTATGAACAACGATTTTCAACATCTGATTGACCCGCGCGATCTGGGCCTGCTGCAGGGCGATGTGCTGATCCTCGATCTGTGCGCCAAACAGTACGCCGAGGGACACATTCCCGGCGCCATCCATGTCTCTCCCGCCGAGATCATGGGCGGGCAAGCACCCGCGCCCGGTAAACTGCCCGACAAGGCGCGTCTCGATATGCTGTTTTCCCGCATCGGCTACAGCCCCGCCAGAACCCTGGTGCTGTACGACGACGAGGGCGGCGGCTGGGCCGGCAGAATGGCGTGGGTTCTCGACGTCATCGGCCACGACGACTGGTTTTACCTCGACGGGGGCCTGCGCGCCTGGATGCAGGAAGGGCTGCCCCTGGAGAGCGCACCCGTGCACCCGACGCCTGGCCGCTGCGACCTGAACATCGACACGGCGCCAACCATCGAGGCGGAAGAGATCATGGCGAGTCTCGGTGCCGATGATTTTCTGGTTTGGGATGCACGCAGCCGCGCCGAGTACGACGGCACCCGCGCGGTATCGCAGCGCGGCGGCCACATTCCCGGTGCCGTGCATTGTGAATGGACCACGTTGATGGACCCCGCGCGCGGCCTGCGCATTCGCAGCGATGCCCGCGACCTGCTGCGCACGCTCGGCATCACTCCCGACAAGAACATCGCCACCCACTGCCAGAGCCACCACCGTTCGGGCTTCACGTACCTGGTGGCCCGCATTCTGGGTTATCCTCGCATCCGCGCCTATCACGGCTCCTGGTCGGAATGGGGCAACCGCCTCGATACGCCGGTAGAAACCAGCAATTGATTGCATTCGCGGCCTTGGTCGCGACTGCAAAACCACCTCGCTCGCCAGCCCCTGTAGGAGCCTGCCTGCAGGCGACAAATGTCGGTGGCAGGTCGCCTGCAGGCAGGCTCCTGCAGGTGCGTCCACCCTCAATGATGTATGCCATGACCAAGCAATCCCCCAGCAACACCCGCCACCACCGCGATGAGCTGTTCATCGCCCTGCAGCGCCTGTTGCCGCAGCACAGCCTGTCGCGCCTGCTCGGCAGGTTCGCCGAGAGCGAGCGGCCCTGGCTGAAAGATTTTCTGATTCGCCAGGCCGTTGCCCATTACGGCATCGACCTGAGCGAGGCCCGACTCAAGAGCACCACCGACTACCCCAGCTTCAACGCGTTCTTCACCCGCCACCTGGATGACGGCGCGCGCCCCATCGCCAGCGGCGAAAAAGTGTTCGTTTCACCAGCCGACGGCGCCATCAGCCAGATCGGTGACCTGAGCGCCGGCAACATCATCCAGGCCAAGGGCTTTGCCTACTCGGTGCAATCGCTGCTCGGCTGTGACGAAGCCACCGCGGCCACCTTCGAGCAGGGCTCTTTCGCCACCATCTATCTATCGCCGCGGGATTACCACCGCGTGCACATGCCCTTCGACGGCGAGCTCAAAAGCGCACTCTACGTCCCCGGCAAACTGTTTTCCGTCAATGATGCAACCGCAAGCCGGGTGGATGGCCTGTTTGCCCGCAACGAGCGGCTCAGCTGCCTGTTCGACACCTCGGAGGGATTGCTCGCGGTCGTGATGGTGGGCGCGCTGTTCGTCGCCGGCATCGAATCGGTATGGCAGAAGCACTACAGGCCGCGCGCGCCCCAGGCGCGCCTCTTCGAACCCAAACTACCGCTCGCGAAAGGCGCGGAAATGGGCGCCTTCAAATTTGGCTCGACGGTGATCGTGGTCTCCGAAAAAGCGCTGCGCTGGGAGGAGAAATACGGGCCGGGCAGTGCCTGTCGCATGGGAGAGGCACTGGGCAGTTTCGAGTGACACCCTTCACCTGTGGATGCCGGGTCTACACCCATGGCGATCGTCATTGGTGGACAGGGCTGCGCCATTGTCCACCCTACGCGGAACGCGGAACCTGGAGACTTACTTGAAAAGCTTGTCTTTGAGGCTCGCCAGCAGTCCCCTGGTTTCGGGTTTTCCCGCTGACGCCTTTCGCCGCGTTGAGGATGTGTTGAGAAACGCGTCGGAAACCGCGAGCAGATTGACGTCGTAGACATCCGGCTCGAGATCTCTGGCGATGGTCACCTTGGGCACGCTGGCGATGTTGGCGCGGCCGCTGGCGGTCAGAATCTGGCGCGCCGCCGCTTCATCCTTGAGATCGATGAACACACAGCCGTCACCCAGTTCATCCGCATCCGGCGAGCGGTCGAGCACCGCGATGGTGGGCGACAGCCGCGAGTCGGGATTCTGCTCCATGACGATACCCAGATCACCGGTGGTGAGCTCCACGATGGTGCCGGTGGGATACAAGCCGATCGATTGAATGAACTTGACGACCAGATCTTCCTGGAAGCGCTTGTCGCGCATGTTGTAGATGAGGCTCACCGCGCGCGACGGCGCCACCGGGTGGAGCGACTCCCGCGGGCTGGAGATGGCGTCGTACTCGGTGGCGATACCCACGATGCGGGCGTGCAGGGGAATCTGGCCACCGCCCACACCCTGGGGGAAACCGGAACCGTCATAACGCTCGCAGTGATAGCGCACCACCGTGATGACCTTGGGGTCGAGGTTTTCGATGGTGCGGAGAATTTCCACGCCGTGGTCGACAAAGCTGCGGTAGACGTCCTCTTCCTCCACCGATCTGCGGCTGCTCTTCAGAATGCTTTTGGGAATGCCGATCTTGCCCACGTCCTTGAGCAGCGCGCCCATGGCCAGCAGCGCGATGTCTTCCTTGCTCATGCCCGCATAGCGCCCGAACTGGGCGGAGAGCATGGAGGTGCGCAGCGCGTGGTCGTAGGTGTGCAGATCCGTATGGCGCAGACGCATCAGCCAGTTGAAGGCATCCGGGCAGCGCAACACGCTGGCGACCATGTCGTCGACGGACTTCTTCAGCCCTTCCGCATTGGTGAGCCGGCCTTTTGCGATCTGCTTGTGAAGCAGGGTCAGCTGGCCCTTCAATTCACGAACGATCGCCTCGGCCCGCGCGGCCTCGAGCCGCAGAGGAACGGTTTTGCGGTACACCCCCTGGCGAATATCGATGGGCTTGGGCGGCGTGGCGGCCTGGTTCCTGGGATCTATGCGCCGGTGAGGGAGGTCGTAGAGTTCGGGGGCCTCGGCCTTCTCGCTACTGTCGCCGTCGCTTTCGGTAGAAAAAATCCGCGTACCGGGGGGCGGCGAGCGTCCACGGGTGACATCGATATAGACATGGACGCTGAAACTCTTGACCTTCTCGATGTCGCGGGCATCCTTGATGTGGAAGCCCTGCAGCGGAAAGGGTGTTTGCGACCACGGTCGGTCAAGCCCCGAGACGAACATCCCGGTGACAAGATCCTGTGCGCTGATCTGCACCCGCTTTATTGCCATTTTTCAACCCGTATCAGCCCAGCTGGCTGAGTATCTGCCACGCGAACAATTCCGCCTAGCCAATATAGGCCTTCTGCGCTCATTGGCAACGGTCTTTAACCAGACGGTCTGTTTTGGCGACGAATGACATGTTTACCCTCAATCCTGGTGGTATTTTTCCGACATGCTGTGAACCCGCTCGACCAGATCGGCAACGCGGCCGGGATCGATGTCCGGGGTGATGCCGTGCCCCAAATTGAAGACGTGACCGCTGCCGGCGCCAAATTCGGCGAGCACCCGGTCGACTTCCGCGCATACCACCTCTGTGGACGCGCGCAGTACCGCCGGATCGAGATTTCCCTGCAGTGCGATGCGGTCACCGACCCTCGCGCGCGCCTGCCCCAGGTGAGTGGTCCAGTCGACACCGGCGGCGGAACAGCCACTGTCGGCTATCGCTTCCAGCCACTGGCCACCCCCTTTGGTGAACAGGATGACCGGCACCTCGCGGCCCTGCGCTTCGCGCTTGAGGCCGGCGATGATCTTGTTCATGTAGGCCAGGGAAAAGGTCTGATAGACACTGTGGCCGAGGGCGCCGCCCCAGCTGTCGAAGATCTGCACGGCCTGGGCGCCGGCGTCGATCTGGGCATTCAGATAGTCGATGATGGACAGGCTGAGCTTTTCGAGCAGCTGGTGCATCCACTCCGGCTTTTCATAAACCCAGTACTTGCTGCGTGTGAAATCGCGGCTGCTGCCACCCTCGATCATGTAGGTGGCGAGTGTCCAGGGGCTGCCGGAGAAGCCGATCAGCGGCACCTGGCCATTGAGTTCGCGGCGGATGGCCGCCACCGCATCGGTGACATAGGGCAGATCGCGGCTCGTGGATATGACGGGAAGACGCTCGACATCCTGCTCGCTTTCGAGGCGCTTGCGAAAGCGCGGGCCCTCGCCTTCGGCAAAGTAGAGCCCCAGCCCCATGCCGTCGGGGATGGTGAGAATATCGGAAAAAAGTATCGCGGCATCGAGTGGAAAGCGGCGCAATGGTTGCAGAGTGACCTCACAGGCCAGCTCGGTGTTCTTGCACAGCGACAGGAAGTCGCCGGCCTGGGCGCGGGTGGCGCGGTACTCGGGCAGATAGCGGCCCGCCTGGCGCATGATCCAAACCGGGGTTCTGTCCACCGGCTGACGCAAAAGAGCACGCAGGAAACGATCATTCTTGAGTTGGGTCATTTTTTTGGGGGTCTGACGTCTGACGCCGGACGTCTGACGCTTGAGCCTTCTCCAGTAGCTAGCAGGCCGGCTATCTTAACCGATTCTGGCGTTGTTCGGCTGAGTTGCACGTTTCACGCTTCACGTGGGCGGTTGCGGCGATGACCGCACATTACACAGTAGTCGGAAGTTTAGGCTACGAACCTGTAGATCTCTATGCTGTGTAGGGGCAATTCATGAATTGCCCCTACGGTATGACGCGGTGGCGGGCAAGGCTGCACCGGTGCCACTCGCTCGATCCTTCTTGGCGTCCAGCGTCAGACGTCAGACATCCAGATAATCCAGTATCCCCTCCGCCGCCTGGCGCCCTTCCCAGATTGCCGTCACCACCAGGTCGGAGCCGCGCACCATGTCGCCGCCGGCGAAGATCTTGGGGTTGGTGGTCTGGAATTTGTAGGTTTGCTCCTCCGCTGCGATCACGCCGTCCCAGTCGTTGAGTTCGACACCCTCGGGCTGCAGCCAGGCCGGTGGGCTCGGCCGGAAGCCGAAGGCCACCAGCACCACGTCGGCGGGCAGTATCTGTTCACTGCCGGCAATCACTTCGGGGCGGCGCCGGCCCTTGGCATCGGGTTCGCCGAGGCGCGTCTCCACTACCTTGACGCCTTCGATCCGGTCGCCGCCCAGGATCTCGACGGGCTGGCGGTTGAACAGAAACTGGACGCCCTCCTCTCTGGCATTGTGCACTTCGCGGCGCGAGCCGGGCATGTTTTCCTCGTCGCGGCGGTAGACACAGGTGACCGACGCCGCACCGAGGCGAATGGAGGTGCGATTGCAGTCCATGGCGGTATCGCCGCCGCCGAGCACCACCACGCGTTTGTCAGCAACGTCGACATACTGGTCGGGGTCGGTTTCCCAGCCCTGATTGCGGCGCACGCTGGCCACCAGAAACGGCAAGGCGTCGTGGACACCGGGCAGGTTTTCGCCGGGGAAGCCGCCTTTCATGGCGTTGTAGGTGCCCATGCCGAGAAATACCGCATCGAACCCGGCAAGCAGTTCGTCGATGGCAATGTCGCGGCCCACTTCGGTATCGAGGCGGAATTCGATGCCCATGCCCTCGAACACCTCGCGGCGCTTGCGCATGACGGATTTTTCGAGCTTGAACTCCGGAATCCCGAAGGTGAGAAGACCGCCGATCTCGGGATAGCGATCGAACACCACCGCTTTCACACCGGCGCGCGCCAGTACGTCGGCACAACCGAGCCCCGCCGGACCGGCGCCGATGATCGCGACCCGCTTGTCCGTCCATTTCACCTGTGACAGGTCGGGCTTCCAGCCCATGGCAAAGGCGGTGTCGGTGATGTACTTTTCGACACTGCCGATGGTGACCGCGCCAAAGCCGTCATTGAGGGTGCAGGCCCCTTCGCACAGACGATCCTGGGGGCAGACCCGACCGCACACCTCGGGCAGCGTATTGGTCTGGTGGCTCAGCTCCGCCGCCTCGATGATGTTGCCTTCGGCAGCCAGTTTGAGCCAGTTGGGAATGTAGTTGTGCACCGGGCACTTCCACTCACAATAGGGGTTGCCGCAGGCGAGACAGCGATGGGCCTGGCCCGCTGCCTGCTTCTCCTTGAAGGGCTCGTAGATTTCCACGAACTCGATGCGGCGCGCCGCAAGATCCTTCTTCTCCGGATCCTGGCGACCAACGTCGAGAAACTGAA
This sequence comes from uncultured Porticoccaceae bacterium, assembly GCA_964469165.1. Classification (GTDB taxonomy): domain Bacteria; phylum Pseudomonadota; class Gammaproteobacteria; order Pseudomonadales; family Porticoccaceae; genus CAYXXZ01. The sequence goes on along the minus strand of CAYXXZ010000054.1, from coordinate 10,995 downwards.
AGGGGTTCTTCAAACGCTCTGTCATGGCATGAGTCCTCTGTTACTGCGGCGCCGCGACGGTGTTTTCCCACAGGCGCGCCAGAGACGCCGCCTTGGGTTTGACGAGCCAGAACTTGCGCGCGAAATCGCTGAAATTTTCCAGAATCTCACGCCCCCAGGCGCTGTTCGTGTCCGCTGCGAACTGGCCGATGAGAAACTCCAGGTGATGGCGGTAAGCCTCGGCGTTCTCGCGGGTGATGCGCTGGGCTTCCACCAGTTCCATGTTGATGCGGTCGGCAAAGGTTCTGTGCTCGTCGAGTACATAGGCGAAGCCGCCGGTCATGCCGGCGCCGAAGTTGTAGCCGGTGTCGCCCAGCACCACCACGATGCCGCCGGTCATGTATTCGCAACAGTGATCTCCGGCGCCTTCCACGATGCCGATGGCCCCGGAGTTGCGCACCCCGAAGCGCTCACCCGCGATGCCGGAGGCGTACAGCCTGCCGCCGGTGGCACCGTAGAGGCAGGTGTTGCCGATGATGGGGGTATCCTTCGTGCTGAAGCGGCTGCCCTCGGGTGGGCTGACCACGATCTTGCCACCGGCCATGCCCTTGCCCACATAGTCGTTGGCATCGCCGCGCAGGTAGATATCGAGGCCCCCCGCATTCCACACGCCCAGCGACTGGCCGGCCACGCCGCTCAGGTTCAGGCGCAGGGGAGAATCCGCCATGCCCTGATTGCCGTGGCGTTTGGCGATTTCCCCGGACAGGCGCGCGCCGATGGCGCGGTCGCAGTTGGAGATGGTGTAGGAAAATTCACCGCCGCTCGTGCTGCTGATCGCGGGCAACATATCGGCCACCATGCGCTCGGCGAGCAGTCCCTTGTCAAAAGGTTCGTTGCGCGACCGCGTACAGAATTGCGGCTTGTCCGCCAGCAGCTCATCGCTGTGCACGATGGGGCGCAGGTCCAGCTTGTGCTGCTTGGCGGTGCTGCCCGGCAGAATCTCGAGCAGATCGACCCGGCCGATCAGTTCTTCGAGAGTGCGCACGCCGAGTCTGGCCAGCCACTCGCGGGTCTCCTCCGCCACGAAACGGAAGAAGTTCATGGCCATTTCCACGGTGCCCACATAGTGATCGGCGCGCAGCCTGGCATCCTGGGTGGCGACACCGGTGGCGCAGTTGTTGAGATGGCAGATACGCAGGTACTTGCAACCCAGCGCAACCATTGGCGCGGTCCCGAAACCGAAACTCTCGGCGCCGAGAATCGCCGCCTTGACCACGTCGAGGCCGGTTTTCAGACCACCGTCGGTCTGCACCCGCACCTTGTCGCGCAGGCGGTTGGCGCGCAGGGTCTGGTGGGCCTCGGCCAGGCCGAGCTCCCACGGCGAACCGGCGTGGCGAATCGAGGTGAGCGGGCTTGCCGCGGTACCGCCGTCGTAGCCGGATATGGTGATGAGGTCGGCATAGGCCTTCGCCACACCGGCGGCGATGGTGCCGACACCGGGGCGCGACACCAGTTTCACCGACACCAGCGCCTCGGGGTTGACCTGCTTGAGGTCGAAAATCAGTTGCGCAAGGTCCTCGATGGAATAGATGTCGTGGTGCGGCGGCGGCGAAATCAGCGTCACACCCGGCACCGCGTAGCGCAGTCGCGCGATCAACGGGTTGACCTTGCCGCCGGGCAACTGGCCACCTTCGCCGGGCTTGGCGCCCTGGGCGATCTTGATCTGGATGACTTCGGCGTTGACCAGGTAGTGCGGCGTCACGCCGAAGCGACCGGACGCGACCTGCTTGATCTTCGAGGAGCGCAGCGTGCCATAGCGCGCCGGATCTTCGCCGCCCTCGCCGGAGTTGGAACGGCCACCGAGTCGGTTCATGGCCTCCGCCAACGCCTCGTGCGCTTCGGGCGACAGCGCGCCGAGCGACATACCGGCGGAGTCGAAGCGCTTGATGATCTGTTCGAAGGGCTCGACGTCACTGAGCGGGATGGCCTGCCGCGGCTCGACCTTGAGGCGCAGCAGATCGCGCAAGGTCGCGACCTCGCGGCCATTGACCAGATCCGCGTATTGGCGCCAATGCCGGTAGTCACCGCTCTGCACGGCGCGTTGCAGGGTTTGCACCACGTCCGGATTGAACGCGTGGTATTCCTGACCGTGGACGTACTTGATGAGCCCGCCCGGCGCAATGGCCTTGCGCGCCTTCCAGGCGTCCCGCGCCAGCGCTTCCTGATCTGCCTGCAGGTCATCGAAACCGGCGCCCTGAATACGACTGGTCACGTCCGCGAAACACAGGGAAATGACGTCATCCGCCAGGCCCACCGCCTCGAACAGCATGGCGCCGCGGTAGGAGGCGATGGTGGAAATACCCATCTTGGAGAGAATCTTCAGCAAGCCCTTGTTGATGGACTTGCGATAATTTTTCAGAGCCTGGTCGAGATTGCCGAGAATCTCGCCGCTGTGCACCATGTCGTGCAGCATCAGGTAGCTCAGATAGGGATACACCGCCGAGGCGCCGCAGCCGATGAGGGTGGCGATCTGGTGTGGATCGCGGGCATAGCCGGTGCTGGCGATGATGTTGGTGTCGCAGCGCAGCCCCGCCCTGGTGAGGTGGTTGTGCACGGCGCCCACCGCGAGGGCGATATGGATGGGAATGACGCCGGGCGCGATATCGAAATCGGACAGGATGCATATGCGGATGTCGTCCCGTACCGCCGCTTCCACGTCGCGACACAGCCGCTCTATGGCGCTGCGCAGGCTCTCCTGCCCGGGGTCGAAGGCGAGCGCGAACTTGCGCACCCGGAAACTCGGATGAACGTTGTTTTTCAATGAGAAGTATTTTTTCGGCGACAACAGCGGGCTGGACAGATCGATATACACCGCGCGATCGGCCTTTTCCTCGAAAATATTGAGCTCCGCTCCGAGTTGCGTCGCCAGCGACATGGCGATGGCTTCGCGCAGCGGGTCGATGGGCGGGTTGGTGACCTGTGCGAATTCCTGGCGGAAATAATCGAACAGGTTGCGCTGGCGCGCCGACAATACCGCCATCGGGGTGTCGTCGCCCATCGAGCCAACCGCTTCCTGGCCGCCTTCCGCCATGGGGCGGATCACCTGGTCCTTCTCCTCGAACGACACCAGGTACATTTTCATGTAGGCCTTGAGTTTTTCGCTGTCGAAGACCCCTTCCGCCTCGAGGCTGTCGGACTCCATGGTCGAGGGTATCTTGTAGACACCCTGGCGCAGCCAGCTTTTGTAGGGTTGCGCCGTCGCCAGGCGCCGGTCGATCTCGTCGCGCGTCTCGATGCGTCCCGTTTCGGTGTCGATGGACAGCATGTCACCAGGACCGAGCCGCCCCTTGGCCACGACATTTTGCGGCGCATAGCCGTACACCCCCACTTCGGATGCCACGGTGATGATGTCGTCGTCGGTGAGCACCCAGCGCGACGGTCTCAGGCCGTTGCGGTCGAGGCCGCACACCGCGTAGCGACCATCGGTGATGACCAGCCCGGCGGGGCCGTCCCAGGGCTCCATCATCAGCGACTGGTATTCGAAGAAGGCGCGCACGTCCGGGTCCATGTCCTCGACGTTGTGCCAGGCGGGCGGCACCAGCAGGCGCACCGCGCGGTGCAGGGGCACGCCGCCGAGCACCAGCAGTTCCAGCATGTTGTCGAGGCTGGAGGAATCCGAGCCGGTGCGGTTGACCAGCGGCGCCAGTTCCTCCAGTTGCGGGATGTTGGGGGTTCTCAGTTTTGGCAGGCGCGCCACCGACCAGTTTCTGTTGCCCAGAATGGTGTTGATCTCGCCGTTGTGGGCGAGCATGCGAAACGGTTGCGCCAGCGGCCACTGCGGCAGGGTGTTGGTGGAAAAACGCTGGTGAAACACGCAGATGGCGGTTTCCAGACGCGGATCGCACAGGTCCGGGTAGAAGCGCGTCAGGTCGGCGGGCATCATCAGGCCCTTGTAGCTGAGCACGGTGCGGGAAAAGCTGGCGATATAAAAGGCGCGCTCCGCGGCGAGGCGCTTCTCGATTTTTCTGCGCGCCACGAACAGCCGCGCATCGAAGCTCTGCTCGTGCTCGCAGGGTACGATGAACACCTGCTCGAACGCCGGCAGCGATGCCAGGGCAATCTCGCCCAGCACGCTGTTGTCGGTGGGCACCACGCGCCAACCTACGGGCTCGAGGGCAACGGCCCGCAACTCTTCTTCGACGATGCCTTTTTGGCGGCTGCGCGCATCATCGTCGAGGCTCAACATCAGGACACCCACCGCGTAATCCTCGGGCAGCGTCACGGCGAAAGCGTCACTAGCGATGGTGCGCAGGAACGAATCGGGCTTTTGAATGAGCAAGCCGCAGCCATCACCGGTCTTGCCGTCCGCGGCGATGCCGCCGCGGTGCGTCATGCAGGTCAGCGCTTCGATGCCGGTCGCCAACAGCTTGTGGCTTTTCTTGCCATGAACATGGGCAATGAGGCCAAAGCCACAGTTGTCGCGAAATTCATCGAGTTGATACAGGCCTTTCGACATAGATCCGATCCACGCAAACAGAGGCAACCCGCGCCTCTCATCAAGAATAGTCCGACTTCCAACCTGTCAAGCGCGCGAGAATCACTAAATTCACTTGCATGCTCATGCGGCAAGGCACAGGTAGTCAGCGGCTGCGTGCCGAAAATCGGCCCGCAGCCAGCTGCTCCAAGCAAAAGGTATGCCACAAAAAGGGGCGAGCAAACGGGAGCGGATTGGGACTGGGACTGGGACTGGGACTGGAACTGGGATTGACACAGTTCTCGGGGGCAACGTGGGCTGTAAGCCGTAAGCTTTAAGCAGGAGCTCTGGAATAACGGCGTTCTACCAAAGCTTGCCTTAACGTCCTGTTCACGATGTCGCAGTTTGGCGGTGTTTGAGTGAGTTCAGGTTTCAAGTTGCACGTTTTACGGGGGTGCCTGTGGCGATAATGGCATCACATTGACCACTACATGTGAGAAAGCCTCAACCCGACCTGCTGGCAATCCCCCTTCTTGCGTGAAACGTGCAACTTGAAACGTGAAACTCAGAAGCAGTAGGAATACTGTGCATGCTGATTTCGACAAGCACCATTGCAGTGCCAAGGCGCCTCGATGACGCACCATTTTTGTTCGCAAGCACCGTATTGGTGCATACATCCCCGGACAAGACCAGGGCAAGGCACGAACCGTTCGGATCGGTTCATGACTTGCCCCTCGGTGTACCGCCCGGCTGTCAGTTCTGGCAGAAAATCTCCAATGTTTCCTGAAGCTTATCGGCGGCATAGTCACCTGTGACGATCGCGCTGCCCAGCGCTTCGAGCAGCACCAGGCGCACCAGCCCGGCGGCAACCTTCTTGTCCAACGCCATCGCGGAGAGAAAGGATTGCGGCGTCATCACCGCGGGCGCGGCAACTGGCAGACCCAGCGTTTCGAGCAAACCGCGCAAATCGTCGACCAGCTTGCGCTCGATCCAGCCCAGGCGCCAGGACAGATCAGCCGCCATCAGCATGCCGACGGCGACGGCCTCACCGTGGAGCAGACCCTGGTAGCTCTCGACAGCCTCGATGGCGTGACCAAAGGTATGCCCCAGATTGAGAATCGCACGGATGTCGGCTTCGCGTTCGTCCCGCGCCACCACATCGGCCTTGGCCTGACAGCAGCGGTGAACGATTTCGGTCAGCACGGCCTCGTCGCGGGCATTGATCTCGGCGCTGCGCTCTTCGAGCCAGCGATAGAAAGGCGCGTCGCAGATCAACCCGTATTTGACCACTTCGGCAATGCCGGCGCGAAACTCCCGGGGCGGCAGGGTGCGCAGGGTGTCGATATCGGCAATCACCGCGCCGGGCTGGTAGAAGGCGCCGATCATGTTCTTGCCCAGCGGATGGTTGACGCCGGTCTTGCCACCCACCGACGAGTCCACCTGCGCCAACAGCGTCGTCGGCACCTGTATGAAATTCACGCCGCGCTGGTAGGTGGCGGCAGCAAAGCCCGTCATGTCCCCGACCACGCCACCGCCCAGTGCGATCAGCGTGGTGCCGCGGCTGTGGCGCTTGGCGAGCAGGGCATCATAGATCGTCTTCAGGGTGTCGAGGTGCTTGAACCTTTCACCGTCCGGCAGCACCAGCGTGTCGGTTTTCGGCACATTCAACCCGGCGACCAGGCGTTCGAGATAGAGAGGCGCCACCGTTTCATTGGTCACCACCAGGCACTCCTTGCCTTGAACATGGGCATTGAGAAGACTGGCATCATCCAGCAGACCACTGCCCACATAGATGGGATAGCTGCGCTCCCCGAGCGAGACTTGCAAGCGTTTCATCGGCGATTCGCTAAAAATGGAGGTTGACGGAACAGAAAGCCGCGACTCTAGCACAGGGGCGGCATGTACCTCCACCACGTCTGCCCGTGTACGCGACTGTCGCCGTGCGCCACCCTGTAGGAGCTTGCCTGCAAGCGACAAATTCGGTGGGGGTCGCCTGCGGGCAGGCCCCTACAGGTGCTCGAGCTTCTTGCAGAGAATTTCCGTAGCCTGGGCGCAGTTGCAGTTACCGACGTCGAAGACACGGTCGGTCACTTCGCGGCAGAAAGGGTCGCCCGCCCGTTCAAGGGATATGTTTGCGCCAAAAGCTGCTGCAAAACTCACCTCGCGCCACCCTGTAGGAGCTTGCCTGCAAGCGACAAATTCGGTGGGGGTCGCCTGCGGGCAGGCCCCTACAGGTGCTCGAGCTTCTTGCAGAGAATTTCCGTAGCCTGGGCGCAGTTGCAGTTACCGACGTCGAAGACACGGTCGGTCACTTCGCGGCAGAAAGGGTCGCCCGCCCGTTCAAGGGATATGTTTGCGCCAAAAGCTGCTGCAAAACTCACCTCGCGCCACCCTGTAGGAGCTTGCCTGCAAGCGACAAATTCGGTGGTGGTCGCCTGCGGGCAGGCTCCTACAGGTGCTCGAGCTTCTTGCAGAGAATTTCCGTAGTCTGGGCGCAGTTACAGTTACCGACGTCGAAGACACGGTCGGCCACTTCGCGGCAGAAAGAGCGCGCTCGTTCAAGGGATATGTTTGCGCCAAAGGCCCTGCAAAACTCACCTCGCGCCACCCTGTAGGAACTTACCTGCAAGCCGACAAATTCGGTGGGGGTCGCCTGCAGGCAGGCGCCTACAGGTGCTCGAGCTTCTTGCAGAGAATTTCCGTGGCCTGGCGCGAGTTGCGGCTGCCGACGTCGAACACGATGTCGGCCACTTCGCGGTAGAAGGGGTCGCGCGCTTCCTTCAGTTCGGTGATCACCTTGAGGCGGTCCGGCACTTGCAGCAGGGGCCGCTTCTTGTCTTTCAAGGTACGCGCATGCAGCTGTTCAGGGGAGGCATTGAGATACACCACCACCCCCGCGCCCTTGAGCAGGCGGCGGTTTTCTTCCCGTGTGACGACACCGCCGCCGGTGGACACCACCATGCCGCGGCGGCGCGAAAATTCGGCGAGCAGCTCCGTTTCGCGGCGGCGGAAACCACTCTCCCCCTCGACATCGAAAATCCAGGGAATGCTGGCGCCAGCCCTCGCCTCGATCTCATCGTCGAGGTCCACAAATTGTTTCTTGAGCCTCTTTGCCAAAAGCTTGCCGATGGTGGTTTTGCCGACGCCCATGGGGCCGACCAGGTACAGGTTGTCGTCAGATTTCATCGGTCGAGCAGTTGGTCATCCACAATTCGGGGCGTGATGAAAAAGAGAATCTCGCGTTTCTCCACATTCGCCGTGTCGTTTCGGAAAAGCCGGCCCAGGTACGGGATATCGCCCAGCACAGGCACCTTCTCCTCGGTCTTGCTGTCACGGTACTGGAAGATACCGCCGAGCACCAGGGTCTGACCATCGCCCACCAGGGCGCGAGTTTCAACCTCGGTCTTGTCGATGGCGGGCACGCCGTTGAATACCACCGCGGCGATGCTGTTCTGGGCCAGCTTGAGGTCGAGGATCACGCGGTTGTCCGGCGTGATCTGCGGCGTCACGCGCAGCTCCAGCAGGGCATCGACGAACTTGACCGCCGTGGCGCCCGATGAAGTCGCCTCCTGGTAGGCGACCTGCTGGCCGGTACTGACGGTGGCCTCCTGCTTGTCGCCGGTGAGCACCTTGGGCTGGGACGCCACTTCGGCATAGCCGTCGCTTTCCAGCGCGCTCAGCTCCAGATCGAGGAAGAGGTTCTTGGTGAGCAGCTCCAGCGTCACCTTGCCCGCGGGGTTGGCCACCCCCAGGTCCACGTTGAGGCCATCGAAGATATCGATATTGTCGTCCGTCGGGGTGGTCTGCGTTGCGCCCGGCGCGATGACCCCAGGGCCGGGGCCGGTCAGTGGATTGCCACTGGGGAAGCTGGTGAGCGGGTTGTGGGGATCTTCCAGTCCCTCGATACCGCCCGTGATACCGAAGCCTTTGCCACTGCCAATTTCCCAGCCGCCCTGAGCGCCCCAGCGCACGCCAATTTCCTTGCGGAAGTCCGTCGAGGCCACCACGATACGGGCGGTGATTTCCACCTGGCGCACGGGAATATCGACCTTGCTGACCAGGTTCTTGAAGGCGTCGATCTTCTCCTGGGTGTCGGTGAGGATGATGGTGTTGGTGCGCTGATCGACGATCGCGGCGCCGCGCTCCGAGAGGATGGACTTGGTGGCGGAGCGCCGGTCCCGCGAAGAACCGCTGGTGCGGTCTTCCTCGCGCACGTCGAACAGATCGAACAGCGCCTTGGCGTCGGCATACTTGATGCGGATGAATTCCGTCACCAGCGGCGCCAGTTCTTCGAGCTGCTTGTTGGCTTCGACCTGCAGGCGCTCGCGCTCGGCGATTTCCACGGCGGGCGCCACCATCAGCACGTTGCCTTCGAGGCGCTTGTCGAGGCCCTTGGCCTTGAGAACGATATCCAGCGCCTGATCCCAGGGTACGTTGTCGAGGCGCAGGGTGATCCGGCCGCTGACGGTATCGCTCGCCACGAGGTTGAGATCGGTGAAATCCGCGATCAGCTGGAGTACCGAGCGCACCTCGATATCCTGGAAGTTGAGGGAGAGCTTTTCCCCCATGAAGGCGAACCTGGCCTTCTTCTCCTCCAGTTCCTCCCGGGTGAGAGGTTTGACACTGATGACGTACTCCTGATCCGCCTGATAAGCGAGGTAGTCGAACTCACCAGCGGCCTCGACGGTGATTCTCGTGGTGCTGCCGTCCCGCTTGGCGTCCACGGCCCGCACGGGCGTGGCGAAGTCGGTGACGTCCAGGCGGCGATCGAGGTGCGCGGGAAGCGCCGTGTTGAAGAAGCTCACCTCGATCCGGCTGCCCTGTTGTTGCACGTCGACACTGACATTGGGGCTCGACAGGCTCAGCTTGATCAAGCCCTCGCCGACGCTGCCGCGGGAGAAATCCACATGTTCAATGGTGCGCTCGCCGGACGCTGGCGCCGCAGGTGCGGCGTATGCACCGGAGGGCACGTTGCTGCGCGGTGCGCCGGCATGTTCGTTGCCGGCCACATGCAGGCGCAGGCGGTCGCCGAGCAGCTCCGTGGTGTAGGATGCCGCCTTGTTGAGGTTGATGACGAGGCGCGTGCGGCCACCCGATGCCATGACCACGGCGCTGTGGGCATTCTCGAAAGAAAGCGGGTATTTCTTCTGCCCCAGCGCGCTGTCGACACCGGCAAAATCGAGCACGATGCGGGCGGGCGAATCCAGGGTGTAGGCCTGCGGCTGCGGTGGCGTCGCGGAAAAATCCAGCTCGATCTCGAAGGCATTGCCGGGCAGCGCCGTGAAATCGATGTCATCCAGGGTCAGCGACTGCGCCTGCACCGCGACGGTGCCGGCCAGCAGGTAAAATACAAGCGCTGCAAAGATTCTCGTTATGTTTTTGCCAGCCGTCATCGCGGCGTTCCCGACCTCAGTCACGACTGCGTCTCCTTGAGGGTCAATGTTCTCGGTCTCTCGATCCATCCATTCTTGCCGTCGGGCACGATTTCAATGATATCGATCTGCGTTCTGGACAAAGAGACGATCCTTCCATGGTTCTTGCCCAGGTAATTTCCCACAGTCACGCGGTGAATGCCACCGCGACCGTCGTCGACCAGCGCCCAGATGGCGCCATTGCGTTCCAGAATCCCCACCATGGACAGCGACGCGAAGGCGATGCCCTCGAGAAACTCCCGCGGTCGCGTTTCATCCGGCGCAACCGCGGCGCGGCCAAAGCTGCCGTCCATCGCGACGCTGTCGCGCGGCGGATCGAAAGGGCTGCGCAGTGTCATCGCCGAGTATTTGTAGGTCTTGTAGGGCCGCAGCGGCGGCACCGCCTCGATCTCGCCGGCTGGCCTGGCCAGTGTCTCGTCGATGTAGGCCTGCAGATCGGCGTGCCTGGTGTCGGAACAGCCCGCCAGCAGCAGGGCCAACAGCAGGGGTATGCCTGGGCGCGTCATCCTCACTCTCCCTGTGCCCGATAGCGATAGGTTTTGGCCATCACATCAAACTGCAAAAGCCGCGCCCCGCCGGTGGATGAGATATTGTAATCGTGCAGCGTCACGATGCGCGGCAAACCCGCAATCCCGCTCACGAAGGAGCCGAAGTCGTGGTAGCCGCCGCGCGCCACGATTCTGATCGGCAGCTCCACATAGAATTCGGCCTTCACCTCGGGTTGCAGGGTGATGCTGACGATTTCGAGGCTGCTGCCGTAGCCGATCTCGGTGATGTCTTCCAGCATGCCCGGTACTTCCGTATCCGTCGGCAACTGACCCAGCAATACGCCGAAGGACGCCTCGATCTCCGCCATCTGTTGGCGGTAGGCTTCCAGGTTGGCGGCTTCGAAGGCCTTCTCCTCGAACACTTTCTTCAAGCGCCCCTCTTCACTGACGAGGCGCTCGTGCTGCTGATTGAGGTCCTTGATGTGAAGGTAGTAGGCCGCGCCGAGCAGCAGGACGAACAGTATCACAAGCACCCCCACCCGCACGGGCAGGGGCCAGACACCGATGTTGTTGAACTCCAGATCGTTGAAATCGATGTTCTGCAATTGCTGGAGAAAGTCGC
>CAYXXZ010000053.1:0-20496 GCA_964469165.1 uncultured Porticoccaceae bacterium | reverse complement strand
AACTGTGAACTGTGAACTGTGAACTGTGAACTGTGAACTGTGAACTGTGAACTGAATCACCTTCCCGCCTGTGATTCCCGAATATAAAAGCGCGCTTTCTGGGCGTTCTTGTAGCAACCGTCGAAATTTTCCACCGTCTGCATGCTGCGCGCGGCCGTGATCAGGCTGAGCGCCTTGGTATAGCTGACGCCCCCGGCGAAACCGGCGGCCTTGGCGATGCTGAGCTCATTCCAGGCGGCATCCACTTCGCTTGCGCAGGTGGCGCGATAGGACGTCGGTGTCGCCGAACAGGCGGCCAGCACCAGACAGGTACACAGGACAGTGAAGGCTTTGCCCACAAACGGCGTGCGCGGCATGGTCATGGTTGTTCTCGTTTTACAGCGTTGAGGCGCGAGTATAACGGGTTTGCGGACAGCGGCAGGGTGGTCAAGCCGCGCTGGGCCAGCGGTGGCCAGGTTGTTCGCGTTGCTCCCGCCACCACTGCGCCGTTGCACGCCCTACAGCTCCACGAACTTCACGGCCTGTTCATGGGGGTCGCGACCGCGGCCCTCCGCGCTGAGTCGCTCGAGATAGGCTTGCCAGTACTCATCCTGCTTCACACACAGATCAAGCAGATACTCCCAGCTGTAGATGCCGGTATCGTGGCCATCGTCGAACTTGATGCGAATGGCGTAGTTGCCGGAGCGCTCGATGCTGCGAATGCGCACATGCTGCTTGCCCCATTGCAGTACTTCCTGGCCGGGCCCATGGCCCTTGACCTCGGCACTTGGCGAGTGCACGCGCAGAAACTCGCTGCTGAGGCAGAAGGGTGGATGGCCGGGGAACGTCAGTTTGAGCTCCCCGGTGTTGCGTTGCAGAATGATCTTGTCGGGTTTCATGGCCCTGTCTCCGCGCCGGGTGTCAAAGTATAAACCGCGACAGGTCTTCGTTGCTGGCCACATCCGCCAGGTGGGCATCCACGAAGGCGCGATCGATGGCGATGACCTCACCCTTGCTGCCCAGGTCGGCGGCGTTGAACGACACCTCTTCCAGGAGTTTTTCCATCAGCGTGTGGAGGCGGCGCGCGCCGATGTTCTCGGTGCGCTCGTTGACCTCCCAGCCCAGTTCGGCAATGCGGCGCACGCCTTCGGCGGTGAAGTTCACGTCGAGTCCCTCGGTGGACAGCAGCGCGCGATACTGCTCGGTGAGAGAGGCGTTGGGCTCGGTGAGAATGCGCTCGAAGTCATCGGCGCTCAGGGAGTCCAGCTCGACACGAATGGGCAGGCGGCCCTGCAGTTCGGGGATCAGGTCCGAAGGCTTGGAGAAGTGGAACGCGCCCGAGGCGATGAACAGGATGTGGTCGGTCTTGATGGTGCCGTACTTGGTGTTGACGGTACAGCCCTCGATCAGCGGCAGCAGGTCGCGCTGCACACCTTCGCGCGACACGTCGGCGCCGGAGGTTTCGCCGCGCTTGGCGACCTTGTCGATCTCGTCGATGAACACGATGCCGTTCTGTTCGGCGGCGCTGATGGCGCGCTGCTTGATGTCCTCCTCGTTGACCAGGCGCGCCGCTTCTTCGTCGGTGGCGATTTTCATGGCCTTGGCGATGGTCATCTTGCGGGTCTTGCTCTTGCCGCTGTTCATGTTGGAAAACATGCTCTGGAGCTGGCTGGTCATTTCCTCCATGCCGGGCGGCGCCATGATTTCGACGCCGACGGGCGCGGCGCTCACCTCGATCTCGATCTCCTTGTCATCGAGCTCGCCCTCGCGCAGTTTCTTGCGGAAGATCTGGCGCGCGGAGCTGTCGCTGCTTTCGTTGCCGGTACCGCGCGCCGGCGGCAGCAGCACGTCGAGGATGCGTTCCTCGGCGGCATCCGTGGCGCGCTGGCGCACGCGCTGCATTTCTTCCTCGCGCAGCAGTTTCACGGCGGTGTCCGCCAGATCCCGGACGATGGATTCCACATCCCGGCCTACGTAGCCCACTTCGGTGAACTTGGTCGCTTCCACCTTGATGAAGGGCGCGTTGGCGAGGCGCGCCAGGCGCCGCGCGATTTCCGTCTTGCCGACGCCGGTGGGGCCGATCATGAGAATGTTCTTGGGCGTGATTTCGTTGCGCAGGTCTTCCCTGAGCTGCATGCGCCGCCAGCGGTTGCGCAGCGCGATGGCCACCGCCCGCTTGGCACTTTCCTGCCCGACGATGTGGCGATTCAGCTCGTGGACGATTTCCCTGGGGGTCATGTTGGACATTGGCTCGAATTCCTCGATCGGCGGAGCGGCGTGAGCGCGCTGCTCCGGGTGGAGTCTGTGGGTCGGACGTCTGACGTCGGACGCAAAAAAAATCAGTATTCCAGTTCTTCGATGGTGCGATTGTGGTTGGTGTAGATACAGATATCACCGGCGATGGCGAGGCCTTTCTCGACGATGTCGCGGGCGCTCAGCTCGGTGTTTTCCAGTAGCGCGCGTGCCGCCGATTGCGCGAAGGGGCCGCCGGAGCCGATGGCGATCAGATCGTCCTCGGGCTCGATCACGTCGCCGTTGCCGGTGATGATGAGCGAGGCATTCTTGTCCGCCACCGCCAGCAGTGCTTCGAGGCGGCGCAACATGCGGTCGGTGCGCCAGTCCTTGGCCAGTTCCACCGCGGCGCGCACCAGCTGGCCGCGATGCTGCTCGAGCTTGGCCTCGAAGCGCTCGAACAGGGTAAAGGCGTCGGCGGTGCCGCCGGCGAAGCCCGCGATCACCTGGTTGTGGTGCAGGCGGCGCACCTTGCGGGCATTGCCTTTCATGATGGTGTTGCCCAGTGACACCTGGCCGTCGCCACCGATGACCACTTTGCCGTTCCGGCGCACGGAGAGAATAGTGGTGCCGCGATACTGTTCCAAGATGGGATTCCTTATGCCAGAGGGTATTGTGGATATTTGGGGACGACGGGAAGAATTTCAATGGCTGCGGGACAGCGGGCGCCAGAGTAGAATGGCGGGGATCCCGGAGTTGATGCACTATCCGTACCCTGTAGGAGCTTGCCTGCAAGCGACCGGGATTGCGGATTTGTTTGGGATGGTTGTGTCGCCTGCAGGCAGGCTCCTGCAGGGCATCTACGTGAAACGTGAAACTCAGGGGTAGCGAAAGATCGTGAACAAGCGCTTGGGGCTTACAGCTGCATTACCGCCAGCCGCGCTATAAACGTCAACAGCCCCTACCCCGGAAGAGGCAGCGATTTGAACCAGCAAGAATCCGACACAGAGAACCCGCAGCAGCACAGGGCCGCCAGGGAAGGAGGGTTGCTGCGTTCCAGTTCGGTGGTCGGCTCCATGACCATGGTGTCGCGGGTGCTGGGCCTGATTCGCGACGTGGTGCTGGCGCGTGCGATCGGCGCCGATGGCATGGCGGATGCGTTCTTCGTGGCCTTCAAGATTCCCAATTTCCTGCGCCGCCTGTTCGCCGAGGGTGCCTTCGCCCAGGCCTTCGTGCCGGTGCTGGCGGAGTACCGCGAAAAGGGCGGCACCGAGGCGGTGCGCGCCCTGATCGACCGCGTCGCGGGCGTGCTCGGCTCGGTATTGATTCTGTTGACGGTGCTGGTGGTGGCCGCTTCGCCGCTGGTGGCGACGCTGTTCGCGCCGGGCTTTCTCAACGATCCGCTGCGCTTCGACGCCGCCAGCCAGATGATCCGCATTACCTTCCCGTATCTGTTCTTCATCTCCATGACGGGGCTGGCGGCGGGCATCCTCAACAGCTACGGCAGATTTGCGATTCCCGCCTTCACGCCGGTGTGGCTCAACGTCTCGTTGATTGCCGCGGCGCTGTGGGGCGCCGCCTGGTTTCACGAGCCCGCCTATGCACTGGCCTGGGGTGTATTTGCCGCCGGTGCGGTGCAGATGCTCTTCCAGATACCCTTCCTGCGCGGCATCGGCCTGATGCCCGCGCCCAAGGTGGACTGGAAGTACGAGGGCGTGGTCAAGATTCTCAAGTTGATGGGGCCGGCGATCTTCGGCGTCTCGGTGAGTCAGATCAACCTGTTGTTGGACACGGTGATCGCCTCGTTCCTGCCCACCGGCAGTGTGTCCTGGCTCTACTATTCCGATCGCCTGTCCGAACTGCCACTGGGTGTGTTCGGTATCGCCCTGGCCACGGTGATTCTGCCGAGCCTGTCGCGCCAGCACGCACGCGCGAGCCTCGACACCTTCGGCCACACGCTCGACTGGGGCGTGCGCATGGTGTTGCTGGTGGCGGTGCCCGCCACCCTGGCGCTGGTGATTCTGGCCAAGCCCATCCTCATCACCCTGTTCTACGATGGCAACCGCATCAGCAGCCGCGACATCTTCATGTCCAGCGCGAGCCTGATCGCCTACGCCAGCGGGCTCAGCGCCTTCATGCTGATCAAGGTGCTGGCGCCGGGTTTTTATGCGCGCCAGGACACCCGCACGCCAGTGCGCATCGGCGTCATCGCCATGGTGAGCAATATGGTGATGAATCTCGTGTTCGTGCTGATCTGTCATCATTTCTGGCAAATGGGGCATGTCGGCCTCGCCGCCGCGACCGCGCTTGCCGCGTTTCTCAATGCCGGACTGCTGTGGCGCGGCCTCGTGCGGCAGGGTGTGTACCGGCCAGGCCCCGGCTGGGCTCGATTTGCGTTGCGCCTGATCGTCGCCAGCGCCGCCATGGCGGCAGCGCTCGTCGCCGCGCTGACCTATCTCGGAGACTGGTATCAGATGACCTCCACAGCGAGGGGCCTGTGGATGGCGTTGATCTGCAGCGGCGGCGCCCTGCTCTACGGCGCTGTGTTGCTCGCGGCAGGCCTGCGCTTGAGGGACCTGCGTTCGGGGCCGTAGGAACCTGCAGGTGATCCCAGCCACCGATATTGTATGGACCCTGCCCTGTAGGAGCCTGCCTGCAGGCGACCTCCACCGAAATTTGTCGCCTGCGGGCAGGCTCCTACAGGGCAAGTTACACAAGGCAGAGCCCGTCCCGCCAAACTTTCCATCACAACAATGCCTGTGTATCCTGCGGGCAGATGTCCCGATGATATAACCCATGCCGACAACGTCCCGACCCGCGCGCGTCGCCGCGTCGCTCCTGCTTTTTGTGTGCGCGATTCTCCTGTCCGTCCCTCGGGCCCGCGCCGAAAATATCGCGCGCGTCGAGGTCGCGCCAGCCGCGCGGCAGGCGTTGATCAACGAGATCCCGCTCTCCGGCAATGTCGTCACCACGCAGATTGCCACCTTGTCCACGGAAGTTGCGGGCCTCGTCAGTCGTGTTCATGTGGACGCCGGCGACGCCGTGGCAGCGGGCGATACGGTACTCGAACTGGATCCCGAACTGAGCGAAATTGCCCTGGCACAGGCGCGCGCCAATGCCCTTCAGGCGCGCGAGGCGCTCGCCGACAGCCAGCGGCGCCTCGATGAAGCGCAAACCCTCGTCGAGCGCATGAGCATTTCCGCCAGTGAAGTGCGCTCACTCGCAGCGCGGGTGCGCATCGACAGCGCCGCGCTCGAGGCGGCGCAGGCCCAGGTACGGCAGCACCAGGCGCAGCTGCGGCGCCATGGGATTGCGGCGCCCTTCGACGGCACGGTCAGTCGCAAGCTGGTGGAAGAGGGCGAGTGGGTGGTGCCGGGCAGCGGCGTGCTTGAATTGGTGTCCGTGGCGCAGCTGTACATCGACTTCCAGGTGCCGCAGCGGTTTTACGCTCTGGTGAATGACGAGGCGCGCATCGATATCCGCTTCGACGCTCATCCGGGCAAGTCCTTTGCCGGGCGCATGCACCGCAAGGTGCCGCTCGCCAACGACAGCGCGCGCACCTTTCTGCTGCGCGCAAGCCTGGCGGAAAAGGACGACGCACAACTGATTCCCGGCATGTCGGCCAACGCCACCCTGCACCTCGGCACTGGCCTCGATGGCATCGCGGTTTCGCGCGATGCCCTGCGCCGCTATTCCGACGGGCGCGTCAGCGTCTGGGTGATCGACGGCGATCCGGCGCAAGACGGCAGCGCCAGTGTACGCGAACAGTTGGTGGATACCGGCCTGGCGTTCACCGGCATGATCGAAATCCGCAGCGGCCTCGCCGCAGGACAACTGGTGGTGACGCGCGGCAACGAATCCCTGCGGGAGGGCCAGACGGTGCGCATCCTGAACGGGCCCTGAAGGTGACATCGCCTGCAGGTTGGGCTGAGGCACGAAGCCCGACAGCTCCATGGCAGATGTGTTGGGCTTCGTGCCTCAGCCCAACCTACGGCATCTACGATATCAGGAAGAGTTATTAGCATGTTCGAGCACATCGTCCGCCGCGGCATTCTGGTCACCGTCTGTGTCCTGATCATCTGCGTCGTCGGCATCATCGCGGCGTTGCGCATTCCCGTGCAGATGATTCCCGATCTCGAAACCCGCACCATCACCGTGGATACGCGCTGGCCCGGCGCGACCCCGCAGGACATCGAAAAGGAAATTCTCATCGAGCAGGAAGAATACCTGCGCAATATCCCCTACCTGGAGGAAATCACCGCGCAGGCGACCATGGGCCGCGCCCAGATCGAGCTGGACTTTCCCTTCGGTATCGACCTCACCGAAACCCTGGTGCGGGTCACCAACGCATTGACCCAGGTGCCGTCCTACCCGGAAAACGTCGACGAACCGCAGGTCACGGCTACCTCGTTTTCGTCGAACGCCTTCATGCATTTCTTCGTTGCGCCGCTGCCGGGCAATCCGCGCAACCTCGACATGGCGATGATGCGCGACTTCATCGACGACCAGGTGCGCACCCGCATGTCGAGCGTCGCCAATGTCGCCCAGGTGGAAGTGCGCGGCGGTGCCGAGCGCCAGATTCACATCCGCATCGACCCCGAGCGGCTCGCGGCGCGCGGCCTCACCTTGACGGAGGTGCGCGACGCCATCCGCAATCGCAACCTCGATGTGTCGGGCGGTGAGGTCGACAGCGGCAAGCGCAGCTTTCTGCTGCGCACCCTGGGGCGCTTCGAGACTCTCGACGATCTGCGCGACATGATTCTCGCGCGCCGCGACGGCACGCCGATCCGCCTCGCCGACGTGGCCGAGGTGGAACTCAGCCACTTCCGGATTCGCGAGCGTTCGTATGTGGACGGCGCACCGGTGGTGAGTCTCGCCGTGCGTCGCGAGAGCGGCTCCAACGTCATCGACATCAAGAACGCCATGATGGACGAGGTGGCGCTGATCAATGCAGAACTGCTGCATCCCGAAGGCATGGTGTTGCGCCTGCTGTCCGACGACGTGGTGTACGTGCAGGATTCCGTGGCCAACGTGTGGCAGAACCTCATTCTCGGCGCGCTGCTCTCGACCTTGATCATGTATGTGTTCCTGCGCTCCACCCGCGCCACCCTGGTGGGGGTGTGCGGCATTCCGATCTGCACCATCGCGGCCTTTCTCGGCCTCATGGTGGCGGGACGCACCATCAACGTCATTTCGCTGGCGGGGGTCGCCTTCGCCCTCGGCATGACGCTCGACAACAGCATCGTGGTCCTGGAAAGCATCGAACTGGAACGGCGCAAGGGGCTGGACAGGGTGCGCGCCGCCATCGTCGGTGCCCGCAAGGTATGGCCCGCGGTGCTGGCCTCCACCCTCACCACGGTGATGGTGTTCATTCCCGTGGTCTTCATTGCCGAGGAAGCGGGCCAGCTCTACTCCGACGTGGCCATCGCGATTGCCGCATCCATCATGATGTCGATGCTGGTGGCCGTGACCCTGGTGCCGATGATCTGCGCGCAGGTGGATTTCAAGGCGCGCGCCAGCGTTTCCCTCTCGGGTGCGGCGCTGCGCGACAACACGCTGCAGCGCATCGCCTGGCTGATCGCAACCGGCCCCAGGCGCACCGCCTGCATCGCCGTCACCGTCGCGGTGAGCCTGGTCATCGTGGTGGCGCTCACGCCGCCCGCGGAATATCTGCCGGAAGGGGAGGAGCCCAAGACCTTCGCCTCGATGAATGCGCCGCCCGGCTACAACATGGCGGCCATGGAGGAGATCGCCGCACAGGTGCAGGGCTATCTGATGCCGTTCGTCGGTGCCGAGCCCGGCGCGTTCCGCCGTGGCGAGGCAGAGGTGCCGGCCATGGAATATCTCAATCTGCGGGTCGATCCGCAGGGGCTGCGCGTGATCACCCAACCCACGGACGCGGCGCGCATCGACGACCTGATGACCGCGCTGGAGCTCCACTACCGCTCCTATCCCGGCATGACCGCCTTCGCTGCCAGGGGCTCGATCATCAGCAGCAACGACGGCGGCACGCGCAGCGTCAATCTCGACATTGCCGGGCCGGATCTGCAAAGCCTCTACAGCGTTGCCCAGGCGGCGTACCGGCGCGCCGGCGAAATCTTCGTCAATCCGCGCATCCAGTCACAGCCGGCGAGCCTGTCCCTGGCGCAACCGCTGCTGCAAGTGCGCCCCAACTGGGAGCGCGCCGCGGAAGTGGGCATGAACGCCCGCGACATCGGTTTCGCGGTGGCGGCGCTCACCGATGGCGCCTATGTCAGCGAATTCTTCCTCGATGACGACAAGGTCGACATGTATCTCTACAACGAGGGCGGGCAGGGCGCTACCCTCGAAACCCTGGCGGGCATCGAGGTGTACACCCCGACGGGCCAGACGCTGCTGCTCTCGGAACTGACTCACACGGAAGAGACCGTCGACACCAGCATGGTGCGCCGCAAGGACGGTCGCCGCACCGTCACCCTCAACATCATTCCGCCGCGCTCCGTGCCCCTCGAAACCGGCGTCGAGATCGTGCGCCGCGACCTCGTGCAATACCTGCGCGACAGCGGCCAGGTGCCGGCCAATGTCAGCCTGACGATCTCCGGTGCCGCGGATCAGCTCGACGCCACGCGCGAGTCACTGTCGAGCAACTATGTGGTGGCGCTGGTGATCATCTACCTGGTGCTGGTGGCCATTTTCAGTCACTGGGGCTATCCGCTGCTGATCATGACGGTCATTCCTCTGGGCATCAGCGCCGGCATCGCCGGGCTGGCATTGCTCAATGTCGGCGGTGCCGCCAGCGGCTGGCTGGGGCTGGGTGGTTTCAGTCAGCCCTTCGACATGATTTCCATGCTCGGTTTTCTGATTCTCATGGGCGTGGTGACCAACAACCCCATCCTGGTGGTGGACCGCTCCGTGCGCAACGTCCAGGACGACGGCATGGCGCCGGCCGCGGCGGTGCTGGAAGCGGTGCAATCCCGCCTGCGGGCGATTGCCATCTCGTCCATCACCACCCTGACCGGGCTTGCGCCGCTGGTATTCCTGCCCGGCGCCGGCAGCGAGCTCTATCGCGGCGTCGGCGCCATCGTCATGGGCGGCATCGTCGGCGCCACGGTGGTGACGCTCACTCTGCTGCCCGCGCTCACCGTGGCGGTACTGGAATGGCAGCAGCGCCGCGCCGCAAATGTGCAAGGCTGAGTGCTTGATTTGTATCAATGCGCCCCCGCCAGGGTCGCCTTACCGTGCTGACCGGGTTCGCAGGAGCGCCGCCTTCCTTTATAATTTCGCGCTCTAGCGTCTTTTCTCACATCCCGCAGTGGAGAGCACAGCATGGACAAACCCGTGGATTGGCAGATTTTTCAGTTGCCCGAATTGATCGACCGGGTTCGCAAGGGCACCGTGTCCCTGGACGAGTTTCTGCGCACGCCATCGCTGAGCTGCGCCATTTACCACGTACCGGCGGGCTCGAATGAAATGTCCAAGGCCCACGAAGAGGACGAACTCTACGTGGTGCTGGAAGGCAAGGGGCGCCTGCGGGTCGGCGACACGGTGCACGAAGTATCCCGCGGCACCATGATGTACGTTCACGCCGCCTGCGATCACTCCTACTTCGACGTGGAAGAAAGCATCACCGCCCTGGTCATGTTCGGCGCGGTGCCCAAGCGCGCAACCACGTCGCGGCGCTGATCTGTCTGCGCGCCCGATCCCTCTCGCCGCCCTCGGCAGGAAATCACCGGGGCGGCAGAGAGGCGCAAGGCCAACGTCAAGCGAGTTGTGAGCGCCTCTCTCGATCCAGCATTGCTCGCCTGAGTTTCACGTAAACGTCCAGGTAACCCCACGGTCGATGCACCCCTGTAGGAGCCTGCCCGCAGGCGACCGTATGCCGTGCGTTCCGATGGTTGTGTCGCCTGCGGGCAGGCTCCTACAAGGTATCGCGCCATCCCCCTTGCAGGAGCGGCCTTGACCGCGAAATTACCTCGGCGTTTACCTGTAACCCAGATGTCTCGCAAGGCCTGGCACGTGCGGTGGTCGGCATCGGGAATCGGCGAATTTCTGAATGCCCCGGTCCTCCCTTATACTGCCCGGTCCGCCGCTGTTCGAGTGATCCGATGCCCAATCAAGGTTTGGCCTACGCCATGTTGGCGTTTACCCTCTGGGGTGTATTTCCCATCTTCTGGAAGATGCTGGGCGATGTGGACAGCGTGGAAATTCTCGCCCACCGCATCCTTTGGGGCAGCGTTTTCATGGTTCTTCTCACTGCCCTGCGCCACCAGTGGCGCGGCATCGTGGAGATTCTGCGCAACCGCCGCAACATGCTGCTCATTCTCACCACCTCGCTGCTGGTAGCCTGCAACTGGTGGCTCAACATCTATGCGGTGCTCGCCGACAAGATCCTCGAAGCGTCGATGGGTTATTACATCAATCCCTTGCTGAGCGTGCTGCTGGGGGTGCTGTTCTACAAGGAACGCTTGCGCCCGCTGCAGTGGATAGCCATCGTCCTTGCCGGCCTCGGTGTGGGCTACATGGTCATTCTCCACGGCTACGTGCCCTATGTGGCGCTGATGCTGTCGGGTTCGTTCGCGGTGTATGGCGTCATCAAAAAAATGGCGACATTCCCATCCATGAACGGCATGGCGGTCGAAACCTGGCTGCTGGTGCTGCCGTCGCTGGCTTTCGTTCTTTTTCTCGAAGACTCCGGCCAGGGCCAGTTCACCGGATCGCCTTACCTCACCACACTGCTGGTACTGAGCGGCCCCATCACCCTCGCGCCCCTGTTGCTGTTCGCCGCCGCCGCACAACGCATCAGCCTGACCCTGCTTGGCCTGTGCCAATACATCGCGCCTACCATGCAACTGGTGATCGGTGTGCTGATCTACGGCGAAAGCCTCGACGACGGCAAGCTCCCGGCCTTCATGCTGATCTGGGGCGCGCTGATACTCTTCACCCTCGAAAACATCTGGTCCAGCAGAAAGCGGTCCCGGCTGTCCCCACAACCTCCCGGCCCCGACACCGCCTCCCTGTAGGAGCCTGCCCGCAGGCGACCTCCACCGAAATTTGTCGCCTGCGGGCAGGCTCCTGCATGAGCTCGGGCAGAGCCAAGATAACATTAAATGAATTTTAGTTATGTCATTCATTAAAATAATGCATTTGATTCATGGTCTGGTAGACACTATAGTTCTCCCCGTAAGCGATTCATTCACCAGGAGAAACCAGATGCTTATTACATACGTTGTCATAGCAATTTCTGCGCTCCTCGGTTCAGTCATTGCCTGGGACGAGGTCAAAAGCGTAGCCAAACCCACCAAGCCGGCAAAAGAAAGCTGATAGCCAGTCACACCCCCTTTCCTATCCCCCTGGAAATCTTTTGGAGCCGCAAGGCTCCATTTTTTTGTCCGGTACAGGCCTTGTCTCGACATGTCGCTCCTCTCCGCAAGCTGCGGCAACGGGGTTGAAGTATATGCAGTGGTTGGCGCGGGCTATACTTTCCGGTTGTCCTCATTTATTGTGCTCCCTGTCAAATAAATAGCTTTCATTAATAACCACGGAGATCACCATTGTGTTGACCGCACTCGACGAGACCCTGCACCATCAGGGGCCAGAAACCTTTGCCCACGTTCTTAGCACCGATCACAGATTCTACGATCGCCAGCTCATGATCGGCTTCAGCCCCGATGGCAAGGCGGGATTCCTTGCTGGCATCACCGTTTTCAAGAACATGAACGTGGTCGAAGGCTTCATGGTTGCCCAGGTCCATGGCAACAAGCAGTACAACGTCCGCTTTTCCCAACCCTTGCGGCCCTTCTCCGACAACATGCAGGCGGAAGTTGGTCCTATGAACATCGATATCGTGCGCCCCCTGCAGGAGTTGCGCGTGCGTCTCGCCAAAGGCGATTACCCCATTGCGCTGGACATGACCTACGAGGGCGTGATCCCCGCGGGTCTGCAGGAGCCCCACACGGGCCGTCTCGATGGGCGCAAGCACTCTGATTACATGCGTTATCACCAGGTGGGCAAGGCCAATGGCTGGATGGAAGTCGACGGCGAGCGCTTCGAGGCGGTCGATTGGTTCGCGTGGCGCGATCACAGCTGGGGGGTGCGTCCGGTGGTGGGCGGCTTTGAGCCCTTCACTGGCACGCAGACGGCGGGGGGCGTCGCTTCCGCCGCTCAGACCGGCGACCGCGGCCTGTTCCTGATCTATTTCGGCTTCTCCAATGGTGTGCAGGCTGGCGACATTCAGATCAAGGAAGACGGTTCGGGCAAGCGTTTTTTCCTGGACGGCGAAGTCTACAACGTCGGCGGTCCCGCCATTCGCGTGGTGGACGCCCGCCACCACATCGAGTTCCAGCCCGGCACCCGCCTGTTCGCGACCGCCACCATGGAGCTCGATCTGGCAAACGGTGAAACCTGGCATCTCAAGGCGAAGCCGGTCGGCAAGCCCTGGGCCTTCTTTGGCAGCGGCATGGACGGCGGCTTCTTCGATGGCCAGGGGCAGGGCGTGTACCGCAGCTCCGAGCTGCTGACCGAGGTGGACGTGTACGACATGAGCGAGCCGGAGATCATCAACATGCCCGATGGCTCGACCCGCCTGCCCAAACACCGCGAGCAACTGACGGTGTGCGAAATCAATGGCGTCGAGGGGCAGGCCTACGTGCCCATGTTCGTGATCGGCAAGCAGCCCAGGTTCGGCTTGCCGGATCGCTGAAGCCCCGACCGCGCCTCATCCTGTGTTATCCCGCGGGAGCGGCCTTGGCCGCGATCGGTTGTTTTTATTCGCGGCCGAGGCCGCTCCCGCGGGGCGGAATAATATGTTCAGCCTGCAGCGGCCAGCGCTTCTTCCACTACTTCGCGCATTTCGGCGCTCATGGGTAACTGCAGGGCCAGCTCATGCGCCTTGGCGGACATCTTGCGCCAGGTCTTGCGCACGATGTCGATGAGCTGGTCACGCTCCACCTGCCTGGAAAAATCGGCAAAATAGTTTTCCAGAAACACCAGGCACGCGCAGTCTTCCACGGTCTGCGCCCCTGGGTCTCTGCCCAGTCCCAGTTTGCGGATCATCTTCGCGGTGCGCTCGGTGTCCTCGGCGGAGTAGCCGTATTCGCGCATGATCTTGCCGGTGGTTTCTGCCGCCCGGCGTCCCTGCTCGCTGCGCCATGACAGGTAGCCGGCGCGCCCTGCCGGGTAATCCTTGCGCGGCAGCAGCCAGCGCTGCAGATGCTGCGCGCGTACCGCGATCTGCAGCAATTCGTCGGGCTCGGCGGCGAGCTTGCTCAGCCAGGCGCTCATTTGCTCGGCGTGCCACAGTTCCAGGGGCAGGGGTCTACCATCGACATCTATCTGGCGCGGGTCTTGCGCGTGAAGAGCGTCGAGCTGGTCGAGGGTCGTTGTGAAAGCGGTTGTTTCGGTCATTGTTCTGAAACCTGAGAAGAAACGTCGACAGCCCCTAGTGTACCAGTCGCGAAACCGCGTTCGCTGCCGGGCCGTGCCTGTCTTTATGCTAGTATGCTGGCCTGACATTTGAATAACCGACCAGGCAGGCCATGACGCAACTGACTCACCTCGACGCCAGGGGCGAAGCCCATATGGTGGACATTTCCGCCAAGCCAGATACGGCCCGCTCCGCCATCGCGCTGGCGCGCCTGGCGCTGACGGATGCCGTAGTGGCGATTCTCATGGCCGATGACTTGCCCAAGGGTGACCTCTATGCCAGCGTGCGCATCGCCGCGATACAGGCGGCGAAGAAATGTTCGGAATTGATTCCCCTGTGCCACCCCCTGCCGCTCACCAAGGTTTCGGTTGACGTGGATTTCGATGCCGCCGGGCGCTGCCTGTCGATTGCCGTGTTGTGCAAGACCACCGGCAAGACCGGCGTGGAAATGGAGGCGCTCACCGGCGCGTCGGTCGGCGCGTTGACTGCCTACGATATGTGCAAGGGTATCGACAAGGGCATCGTCATCACGGATATCCGCCTGCTCGAAAAGTCCGGCGGCAAATCCGGCGACTGGAAGATGGAGGATGAGGCTTCATGATCAGACTCAGGCTTTTTGGCAAGTTCGGTGGTCTGGCCGGTGAACGCGGGGAACTGATGATTCCTGCACAAGGCATCGAACAGGTCGCCGATGTGTATCGATACATCGCCGCGACGGCGCCGGAGGATAACGCTGTTTGGTAGCGGCGAACCTGTCGTTGTAGGAGCCTGCCTGCAGGCGACCTCTCCCCTCTCCCGAGATTGGTCGCCTGCAGGCAGGCTCCTGCACAGAGCGTTCCCTCAGCGGCAAACTCCATAACAAATAACAGCGTTATTACAAGGTAAAACAAACCCTTGTGGCGCGTATCATTATCCAGCAAGAAGATTTCGACCTTCATGAAGAATATCAGCGCCTGCGCCAGTTGCGGGGTGGCGCCATTGTGGTGTTCACGGGACTGGTGCGCGATTTTGATCAGGCTGGTCAGGGTCTCCCCATCGACAGCCTGTTCCTGCAGCACTACCCCGGTATGACGGAACGCCTGTTGGGTGAGGTTGCTGACGATGCCCACAGCCGCTGGGCACTTTTGGATATCACTGTTATCCATCGCGTCGGAAACCTGTAGTCGGGGATCAGATCGTGCTTGTGCGTGTCTGCGCCCACCATCGCGGAGATGCCTTCAGTGCGGCGGAATTTGTCATGGACTATCTGAAAGCTCGTGCAACCCTATGGAAGAAAACGGATTCTGCTGGGCGAGAGCAATGGTTTGATATGAAATCCTCAACCGCGCCGCTGCAGAGCGCTGGCATAAAGCGGATGACGAGCAATGAAAGCGTTGGCGCCAATTGCCGGCGTCATCCTTGCGGGAGGACTCTCAATTCGCATGGGTGGCCATTTCAAGGGCGATCCCGTCGAATTCCTGCCATACAATGCTTTTCTCACGCCATTGTGGGGACTGCCATACAACGCTTTTCCCACCCCTTGGCGGAGTCTGCCCTGTAGGAGCCTGCCTGCAGGCGACAAGAATCTTGCCGGGAGAGAGGTCGCCTGCAGGCAGGCTCCTACAGGGAAGGTTGTGAACCGTCCCGCCTTGCTTGCTCAGCCTTTTTGTAATGTATCATCGCAGCCTTGCCATTTTTTCCCTCTTTCCGATCCGAGGCCGCCATGCTGACCGTGTTGTTCAATGTGATTTTTCCGGTACTTTGCTGCGTGGTGATCGGCTACGTCTGGGGGCGCACGCGCTACGAGTTTCCCATCGATTTCGTGACAAAGCTGGTCACCAATGTCGGCGCTCCTTGCCTGATCGTCGCCACCATCAATCAATCCGAGCTGGCGTGGAGCGACTTTCTCGAGCTGGCGCAACTGTCCCTCGCGGTACTCGTGGGATTTCTGCTGCTCGGCTATCTGACATTCAGAGCGCTGAACATGGAGTTCCGCCAGCTGAGTCTCACGGTGATATTTCCCAACACGGGCAACATGGGGTTGTCGCTCTGTCTGTTCGCATTCGGCGAGGAAGGTCTCGCCGCGGCGCTGATCATTTTCGTGGTGATCTCCCTGGTGCATTTCACCTGCGGCGACTTCATTCTGCAGCGCGGTGTCAGCCCCGCGCGACGCGTGGCCACTGTATTGGTTCAGCCGATTTTCATTGCCAGTATCTTTGCCATGCTGCAGGTATGGATCGGCTTCGAGCTGCCGGTGTCGCTGGCATCGACCGCCGAGCTCATCGGCGCCATCACGATTCCGCTGATGCTGTTCGCCCTGGGCGTATCGCTCGCCGCGATCCACTCGTCCCACTGGGGTAAGGGATTCCTGATTGCGGTGTTGCGGGTGCCCGGCGGCATGCTGGTGGCCATGGCGGTGATCTACCTGTTCGACGTGCAGGGGGTGGTGGCGAAAGCGCTGTTGCTGCAGTCGCTGATGCCGTCCGCTGTGTTCAATCACTTTTTTGCGCTCAAGTACAACAGCGAGGTGGATGTGGTGGCCAGTGGAGTGGTGGTTTCCACGGTGCTCGCGTTTGTGGTGCTGCCGCCGGTTTTGCTGTATTTACTGTGATGGCCCAGACTTCCGTAATGACGACTTTTCTGCTGACATTGCTGTTGACGTTCATTCTGATTGTGCTGGTGATGTCTCTGTTCTGGCGCTTTGGCTCGCCGGTATACCGGGTGGAGAGGGCGAATGTGATTCGCTTGCTGGAACTGGTGCTGTCGGAGGAAGCCACGGAGGTGGACTGGAACGTGTTCTGTGCGATTCCCATTCGCCACGACGACGAACTGGCGCGCGTGCAGCGCCACTGTATCGACATTGCCGAGCGCGAGTACCTGGGCGGGCGCGGCAAGCTGTTTACCCGCAAGGGCACCGACGAATTGCAGCATGTATTGACGAAATTGAAAAACGAGGCGGGTTAGAAGTGTTCAGGTGGCAGCGGGGGATTCCTGGTTATCACCCCAAGTCGAGGGTTGATACGTGGTCGGTTCCAACATACAGGGTATTGAGTTGCGAAAAGACTACAGATTTCGTCGAGCCCACGCTTGGGATTTGGCTAATCAATAACAATTCGGCAGGAGACTGATCTGATGGGAAGGTTGGAAAATAAAATTGCCATCGTTACCGGCGCGGGGCAGGGTATTGGCCGAGGTATTTCCCTGGCGTTTGCGAAGGAGGGAGCGACGGTGGTGTTGGCTTCCCGTACCCTGGCATCCGCCGAGAAAGTGGCGGACGAGATTCAGGGCTTCGGCGGGCGCGCGAAAGCCATTCGCTGCGACGTGGGTTTCGAAGACCAGGTGCGAGGCATGGTTGCCGAGGCCGTGGCTGCTTTCGGCACGGTGGATATTCTGGTGAACAATGCCCAGAGTTTCGGCACCGCGCAGCAGCCGACGAACTATCCGATACCTGGCCCGCTGGAGATTTCCAGTAACGACGAGTGGGAGTTCACGCTGCGCACAGGTTTCTGGTCCACCCTGTGGGCGATGCAGGCGGTGTTTCCCCACATGAAGGAGAAGGGTGGCAAGATCATCAATTTCGGCTCCATGTCGGGACAGCGCGGCGAACGTGGCCTCGGTCCCTACAATGTCACCAAGGAGGCGATCCGCACACTGACCCGCACTGCGGCGCGGGAATGGGGCCGCTACGGCATCAATGTGAATGTCATCAACCCGGGCGCCAAAACCCGCGCGCTGGAAGAGTCACAGCGGGATCATCCGCCGAAGACTCCGGCGGAAAAGGCCATTCCTCTGGGACGCCTCGGCGATCCCGAGAAGGATATCGGCGCCGTCGCCCTGTTTCTCGCCAGCAGCGACGGTGATTACATCACCGGTATGACGATGATGGCGGATGGCGGGCTGTTGATGGGACCATGACGGATCGTTATCTGCCGGGAGGCGTTGCCCCTCTTGCTTACGCATAAATCAGAAATTTGGGCTGCAGGCTGTGGTTGGGCTATAAGCTGTAAGCTGTAAGTTGAACGCTGGCAGAACTCAGTTCTTGCAGTGCTCGTGCTTATAGCTTACGGCTTACAGCTCGCCCCACCTCGCGCACGGCTGCAGCCAGATTTCCAACGGCTGTGTAATTTACCTGAAAGTCAGATTTCGCCGGCCGCTTGCCAACAGGGTGAAGCGCCGCCCTGCTCCGGCGTGGGTGGCGGTGGCAGCTTGCGCTTTTCGCCGGGCGGCGGCGCTCCCGGATCGCCGGGTATGGGCTGGCCGGCCATGTAGCCGACGATGGCCTGGGGCCGGGGTTGATCCCCGTATGCCACGTCCAGGCAGGCTTCGATGTCATCCGCGGTCTTGTCGGTTGCGGCGATCCGCTCCAGAGCGATATCCGCCTCGATTTTGGGAGAGTACTGGGGCAGGTCCGCCGCGGTGCCACTCTTCAAGGTACCGGGGGGAATGCGACCGCGCTGGCGCCGGGACAGGCGCTGGAGAATGTTCCAGGCCTTCTTGTGCTCCTGTATCGGCCAGGTTTCCACCAGTCCGCTGGCTTCGAATTCGCGCCAGATATCGACACCCTTGCGGGTTCTCAACACCACGACGGTCTGGCGGTCGGTGCCGATGCCGCCACAGGCGATATCCGCCATTTCCGCCGAGAAATCACCGCAGTGACGACATTCCGGGCGCTGATACTCGTCCATGGCCTCCTGAAGCGGAATTTTTTCGATAGGTCCGGCCTTGGTGTAGATCAGCACTTCGCCCTTCACGTTGAACTTCGATACTTCGGTCAGGGGAATGCCCATGCGCTGTTCGATGCGCTCCGTCATCAGTTCGGGGCGGAATACCTCGGTGCAGAACAGACCGATGTTGAAGGCGACGCGCTCGCTGAGACCTTTGAGAAGCTCTCGCTGTTTGGCAACGATCTTGGGGCGTTTTTTCTCCGAGAGAAGAAGGCTCGGGTCGACGGCCTCCATTTTGCGCAGCGGTGTGATCTGGCAGGGTACACCGACGAAGGCGACCTCTTTCAGGTTTTGCTCGGCAACATCGGTCAGCGCCAGGTTGTTCGGGCAGTAGGTGTACCAGCTCGACGCGCTGGCCTTGATCTGTTCGACGCTGGTGGCCACCTTGGGAGAGGGAAAGCAGGGGTCGTCATCCGCGCCCACGGCGGAGACCACCGCACCGTCGATGCGGCCCGTTTCCCGCGCCCAGGCCAGCAGGGCGGTGACGATGCCGCCATCCTGGGCGCGCTCCAGAACATCTTTGCGATGGGTGCGGGCCACAAAAATATGGTGGTACTGGCCGAAAATATCCTCGTAGCTGCGATCGTTCTCGAATATCACGTCTTTGAGGTGCGGCTCCCTGGGCCACAGCCGTGGACAGACCGCCGCACATACATCGCAACCCACCCCTTCGCTCACGTTGCACAGGTCGAAGGGCGCGCTGGCCTTGGCCACTTGCTTGGGTTTGTTGTCGATGTAATCGATGACATTGTGCGGACACACGGCGACACAGGCGCCGCACTCGCAGCACGTGCCGGCCGCGACCACGTCGTTCATCATGTCTTTGAAACTGTGGTGATACAGGGACTTCAAGCGATTCTCCTCAGAGGCTCGTAGTGCATCGGTCAGACTTACACCGTGAACGGATTGTAGCGGCCTTTACGCCGGGTCACAGCCTGTCAGTTCTGACAGCCGCTGGCTGCGCCGCAGCGGCTGCGCATTCTCGGCGCGAAAATCCCGGGGTGTTGTGGCAAAGGCCTGGCGAAACGTTCTGCTGAACACGGCCGGGCAGGAGAAGCCCGAGGCGGCGGCGATCTCGGACAGACTCTTGCCGGGTTCTTCCGCCAGCATGGATTTTGCGCGTTGCAGGCGCAAGCGGCGCAATTCAGCGGCAAAGGAGCTGCCGTTGCGATCGAACTCCCGGTACAACTGCCGCTCCGACATGCAGCAGGCCCTGGCAAGCGCGGCGGCGTCGAGTTCCGGGTTACTGTGGTTTTCTTCCAGATAGCGCGTGATGCGCGCAAAACGTGTTTCGGTGCCAGCTGTTTCCGCGGGAGCAACACCCACCAAACTCAACGCCATGTGCAGGAAGCCCGGCAGCAGGGCGGCGAGGGCGCTGCCCTGGCACTTGCCCATCGCCTGCTGCATCAGCGACAGCAGGGTCGCGCGCACGACACTGCCCGCGCCGCTGCGGGCATCGATCAGGCAGTCGTCGGGTATCTTGCGACCAGCCAGGGCGCCCAGGTAGTCGTCGGGAATATAAAGGCTCAGGTATGAGAAATCGTGCTCGGGAAAAATGGTTTCCTGCAGAGGCCGTCGCGTGAACAGCATATGTCGGGCTGGCAGGCGCGTCGATACATCTTCGTCGCACAGGGAAAGGGTAAGCGCGGCGTATTTCAGGCGTCGGAACGACTGGTCATCGTAGCGGGTGATGCCGCGGCAGCGGCCCTCGATGGCGGCGAATCCCCAATCTCCCACCGACAGTGCCCGCACCTTGAGATGATTGCCGCGACCCTGCAAGGCGAAGTCGACGCGGCTGATGGTGTCACGCAAGCCGTCGGACAGCAGATTTCGGCAGGCGGGGTCGAGAAAAAACAGGGCGTTGGCGCGTTCTTGCATAGGAACAACCTGGTTGAGCGTATTTATTATCCCGATCGCGAAAGCATGGCTAGCTTGGCGGTCATTGTCAAAAAGTCGGCAGTCAGGGCAAAGAATGCGGCGGCGACCGCCTGCTAAGATGCAATGTCCGGCTGCTCACAGGCCGGCGACAATACAGAGTAATCAGAAATCTGGTCTACAGTAGAGCGAGCTGTAAGCCATAAGCTTCAAGCAGGAGCCCGGCAAGAACTGAGTTCTATCAGCGTTTAAGGAAGCTCTGATTAATTTCCCCTTTTTTTGCGATAATTGGTCATCATCCTCATA
>CAYXXZ010000052.1:0-21471 GCA_964469165.1 uncultured Porticoccaceae bacterium | reverse complement strand
GTCAAAAGGGTAGCGGTCGCGCCCGTGCCGGCAGTATCCGCAGCCCGCTGTGGCGTACCGGTGGTGTTACCTTTGCCGCGCGTCCCCAGGATCACGGTCAGAAGCTCAACAAGAAAATGTACCGCGCCGCGCTGCGCGCCATTTTCTCCGAGCTGGTGCGCCAGGAGCGTCTGGTGCTGGTCGATGGTTTCACCCTGGAAGAGCCGAAAACCAAAGGGCTGGTCGAGAAGCTCAACCAGTTCGGCCTCGACAATGTGCTGATCGTCACCGAAGAAGTGGACCGCAACCTCTACCTGTCTTCCAGAAACCTGCACAAAGTCGACGTTCGCGATGTTCTCGCCATCGACCCGGTGAGTCTGATTGGTTTCGAGAAGGTGCTGGTGACGGTTCCCGCTCTCAAGAAAGTAGAGGAGATGCTGGCATGAATCAGGAGCGTATCTTCAAGGTGTTGCTGGGCCCAGTGGTCTCCGAAAAGGCCGCCGTCGTATCCGAGGCCGGCAACAATGTGGTTTTCAAGGTGCGCGGCGACGCTGACAAGCGCGAGATCAAGGCGGCTGTCCAGAAGCTCTTCAACGTTCAGGTAGAAGATGTTCGCACCGTGAATGTAAAGGGTAAAAACAAGCGCACCCGTCACGGGGTAGGCCACCAGTCCGACTGGAAGAAGGCCTATGTGCGTCTCGCGCAGGGTCAAGAAATTGACTTTGCCGTTGCTGAATAAGGGGTTGGTGTCATGCCAGTAGTCAAGAGAAAACCAACATCGCCGGGCCGTCGCTTCGTCGTCAGTGTTGTGAACCCCGACCTCCACAAGGGTGCGCCCTATGCGCCTCTGCTGGAGAAGAAAAGCAAGTCCGGTGGCCGCAACAATGCGGGCCGCATCACCACGCGTCACGTGGGCGGCGGTCACAAGCAGCATTATCGGATCATCGACTTCAAACGCGACAAGGATGGCATTCCGGGCACGGTCGAGCGCATCGAGTACGACCCCAACCGCACAGCCTATATTGCCCTGGTGTGCTACCGGGATGGTGAGCGCCGCTACATCATTGCGCCGAAAGGCCTCAAGGCGGGCGATCAGGTGAGCTCCGGTTCCTCGGCCCCCATCAAGGCCGGCAACACGCTTCCCCTGCGCAACATCCCCGTGGGAAGCCAGATTCACTGCGTCGAGATGAAGGTGGGCAAGGGCGCCCAGCTGGCGCGCAGCGCCGGTGCGTCGGTGCAGCTGGTTGCCCGTGAAGGTCAGCATGCCACTCTGCGTCTGCGCAGTGGTGAAATGCGCAAGGTGCCCGCGGATTGCCGTGCGACCATCGGTGAAGTGTCCAACAGTGAGCACAGCCTGCGCTCCCTGGGCAAAGCCGGTGCCAAGCGTTGGCGCGGTGTGCGCCCCACCGTTCGCGGTGTGGCCATGAACCCGGTTGATCACCCCCACGGTGGTGGTGAAGGCCGTACCTCCGGTGGCCGTCATCCGGTATCGCCCTGGGGAACGCCGACCAAGGGTCACAAGACGCGCAAGAACAAGCGCACCACCAACATGATCGTACGTCGTCGCGGCAAGTAACGGCTGCCGCTACGTATTGACAGGAAGAGGAAACCAACGTGCCACGCTCCCTGAAGAAAGGCCCCTTCATTGATCTTCACCTCCTGAAGAAGGTGGAGAAGGCTGTAGAGCAAAATGA
Organism: uncultured Porticoccaceae bacterium; assembly: GCA_964469165.1. Lineage (GTDB taxonomy): Bacteria > Pseudomonadota > Gammaproteobacteria > Pseudomonadales > Porticoccaceae > CAYXXZ01. Next base: position 19,798 of record CAYXXZ010000052.1, on the reverse strand, counting down.
CAAGCGTCCCATCAAGACCTGGTCGCGGCGCTCCATGATTCTGCCGGACATGGTCGGTCTGACCATCGCCGTGCACAACGGCAAGCAGCACGTTCCCGTGCTGGTGTCCGAGGAGATGGTAGGTCACAAGTTGGGCGAATTCGCCGCCACCCGCACCTATCGCGGGCACGTGGCCGACAAGAAAGCCAGGCGCTAAGCGCTTAAGTGAGAGGTATTGAAAGGTGGAAGTAGCAGCAAAGTTGCGCGGAGCAAGGCTCTCTGCCCAGAAGGCGAGGCTTGTGGCCGACCAGATTCGCGGCAAAAAGGTTGAGGAAGCGCTGGATATCCTCTCCTTCAGCACAAAGAAAGGCGCAGTGCTCGTCAAGAAAGTACTCGAGTCCGCGATTGCCAACGCCGAGCACAACGAAGGCGCTGATGTGGACGAGCTCAAGGTATCCACTATTTTCGTTGACGAGGGCCTGACGCTGAAAAGAATCAAGCCCCGGGCAAAAGGCCGTGCGGACCGTATCTTTAAACGCACTTGTCACATCACCGTGAAAGTTGCCGACAAGGCAAGGTAGTTAGGAGACCACTACATGGGTCAGAAAGTACACCCGACGGGCATACGCCTCGGTATCGTCAAGACGCACCGTTCCGTGTGGTATGCCAACCAGAAAGATTTCGCGGACAAACTGAATGCGGATCTGAAAGTGAGGAGCTTCATCGAGAAGCAGCTTTCCCACGCTTCCGTTAGCCGTGTGGAGATCGAAAGGCCCTCTGAGACGGCAAAGATCACCATTCACACCGCTCGCCCTGGCGTTGTCATCGGCAAGAAAGGTGAGGATGTCGAGAGGCTGCGTCAGTCCGTGGCGGCGATGATGGGTGTACCTGTCCATATCAACATCGAAGAAGTGCGCAAGCCTGACCTCGATGCCGCGCTTGTGGCCCAGAGCGTGGCCCAGCAGCTGGAGCGCCGCGTGATGTTCCGCCGCGCCATGAAGCGCGCGGTGCAGAACAGCATGCGCCAGGGCGCCGAAGGCATCCGGATTCAGGTCAGCGGTCGTCTCGGCGGCGCCGAAATCGCGCGCACCGAGTGGTATCGCGAAGGTCGTGTTCCCCTGCACACGCTGCGTGCGGACATCGACTATGCAACAGCAGAGGCATCGACTACCTACGGGATCATCGGTGTCAAAGTATGGATTTTCAAAGGCGAGATACTGGGTGCTCCCGAAGCAGACCAGTCCAAGCCCAAGAAGTGATTGGCGAATAAGGGTCGAGCGACATGCTGCAACCAAAACGAACCAAATTCCGCAAGCAGATGAAGGGCCGCAATCGCGGTCTGGCCCAGCGCGGTAGCAAAGTCAGCTTTGGTGAATACGGACTGAAATCCACCGACCGTGGCCGGTTGACCGCCCGCCAGATTGAAGCGGCGCGTCGTGCCATGACCCGTCACATCAAGCGTGGCGGTAAGGTGTGGATTCGTGTATTCCCGGACAAGCCCATTACCGAGAAGCCCCTCGAAGTCCGTCAGGGTAAAGGTAAGGGTAACGTGTCTTACTGGGTTGCCCAGATTCAGCCCGGCAAGATGCTCTACGAAATGGAAGGCGTCAGCGAGGAAATCGCACGCGAAGCGTTTGCGCTCGCCGCGGCGAAACTGCCCCTGCGTACCGCCTTTGTCAAACGCTCGGTGATGTGATGAAAGCTTCAGAACTGCAACAGAAAACCGTGGAAGAGCTGAACGGCCTGCTCAACGCCGAACTGGAAAGCCAGTTCAAGCTGCGCATGCAGAAAGCTACTGGTCAGCTCGGCCAGTCTCACAAGATTGGTGTGGTGCGCAAGAACATTGCCCGCATTAAAACCGTGTTGAACCAGAAGGCAGGTAACTGAAATGGGTGAGACAACTGCTCGCACGCTGTCTGGAAAAGTCGTCAGCAACAAAATGGACAAGACCATCACGGTGCGCATCGAGCGCCGCGTAAAGCACCCCGTGTACGGAAAGATCATCAGCCGTTCCACCAAGATCAAGGCCCATGATGAGAGCAACCAGTGCCGCATCGGCGACGTGGTGACCATCAAGGAGACACGCCCGCTGTCCAAAACCAAATCCTGGACATTGGTCGACGTCGTAGAAAAAGCCGCTGAACTTTAAGCGTGCAACAGTAAGTAACGGTTTCGGAGCGAAACAATGATTCAGACGCAGAGCTATTTGGACGTCGCGGATAACAGCGGTGCACGCAAGGTGATGTGCATCAAGGTGCTGGGTGGTTCACACCGCCGTTACGCCGGCGTTGGCGACATCATCAAGGTGTCCGTAAAAGAAGCGATTCCCCGTGGCAAGGTCAAGAAGGGCCAGGTGATGAACGCGGTCGTGGTGCGCACCAAGAAGGGTGTTCGTCGCCAGGACGGCAGCCTGATCAAGTTCGATGACAATGCCGCGGTCCTGCTCAACAACCAGTTGGCGCCTATCGGCACCCGTATTTTCGGGCCTGTCACTCGCGAGCTGCGTGGCGAGAAATTCATGAAAATTATCTCTCTGGCCCCAGAAGTGCTCTGAGCCGGAGGAGGTTGAAGAAATGGCAAGCAAGAAGATCAAGACAAACGACGATGTAGTCGTCATCGCGGGCAAGGACAAAGGCAAGCGCGGCAAGGTCCTCAAGGTGTTGGACAATGGCCGTCTGCTGGTCTCCGGGATTCAAATGGTGAAAAAGCACCAGAAGCCCAACCCGCAACTCGGTGTTCCTGGTGGCATCATCGAGAAGGAAGCGCCGATCGACGTGTCCAACGTGGCACTGTACAACCCCGAAACCCGCAAGGCTGACCGCGTAGGTTTCCGGGTCGAAGACGGTAAGAAAGTACGGGTATTCAAGTCCAGCGGCACGGCCGTTGATGGCTGATAGGGTATATTGAGATGGCCAGACTGAAACAAGTTTACAAGACAGAAATCGCTCCCAAGCTGCAGAAAGAGTTGGGGATCGAGAACGTGATGGAGATTCCGCGCATCACCAAGATCACCCTCAACATGGGTGTGGGTGAAGCGTTGGCGGACAAGAAGATCCTCGAGAATGCGGTCAGTGACCTGACGGCGATTTCCGGCCAGAGGCCGGTGATCACCAAGGCGCGCAAGTCCGTTGCCGGGTTCAAGATCCGTGAAGGCTGGCCCATCGGCTGCAAGGTCACCCTGCGCAGCGACCGCATGTACGAATTTCTCGAAAGGTTGATCAGCATCGCCATTCCGCGTATTCGCGACTTCCGCGGCATCAGCCCGAAGTCCTTCGATGGTCGCGGCAACTTCGCCATGGGCGTCAGCGAGCAGATCATTTTTCCGGAAATCGATTACGACAAAGTGGACGCGCTGCGTGGTCTGGACATCACCATCACCACCACGGCGAAAAACGATGACGAAGGTCGCGCCTTGCTGAGGGCGTTCAACTTCCCTCTCAAGGGCTGAGGTAGAAAATGGCTAAGAGATCCATGATCGAGCGCGAACTCAAGCGCGAAAAACTGGCTGCCAAGTACGCCGCCAAAAGGGCTGAACTCAAGGCGGTCATCGTCGACGTCAATGCGTCCGAAGAAGAGCGCTGGGCTGCCCAGGTCAAGCTGCAGCAACTGCCCCGTGACTCCAGCAAGGTGCGCAAGCAGCGCCGCTGCCGCGTCACCGGTCGTCCCCACGGCGTATATCGCAAGTTCGGGCTGGGCCGCAACAAGCTGCGCGAAGCGGCCATGCGCGGCGATATTCCCGGTCTTGTCAAGGCAAGCTGGTAAGGGAGAGGAACTGACCTATGAGTATGCAAGATTCACTGGCTGACATGCTGACCCGCATCCGCAATGCCCACGCCCGCAACCGCGCAACCGTGACCATGCCGGCATCCAAGATCAAGAGTTCGGTCGCCGCCGTGCTGAAGGACGAAGGCTACATCAGCGATTTCAGCGTCAGCGAAGGCGTCAAAGCCGAGATGACCATTACCCTGAAGTATTTTGAAGGCAAGCCGGTGATCGAAGAGATCAGCCGCTCCAGTCGCCCGGGACTGCGCAACTACGCAGCTTCCAAGGCGCTGCCGAAAGTGAGAGGCGGTCTGGGGATTGCCATCGTGTCCACCAGTCAAGGTGTGATGACCGACCGCGCTGCCCGTGCAGCCGGCATCGGTGGCGAAGTTCTCTGCACCGTGTTCTAAAAGCTGCATTTACGAAGAGATTGCAAAATGTCTAGAGTTGCCAACAGCCCTGTCGAGCTTCCCAAGGGAGTGGAAGTCAAACTGGAGGCCCACCAGATTTCTGTGAAAGGAAGCAAGGGAAGCCTTTCCATGCCGCTCAAGGCCGATGTCACCATCAGCCAGGACGGCGATGTCCTGAGCTTTGCACCGCGCAGCAGCGACAAGGCCGCACACGCACTGTCCGGAACCTACCGTTCGCTGGTAAGCAATATGGTGCGCGGCGTTGCCGAGGGTTTCGAGAGGAAGCTGCAGCTGGTTGGCGTGGGCTATCGTGCCCAGGCTCAGGGCGCCAAGCTGAATCTGACCCTGGGTTTCTCTCACCCGGTCGAGTATCAGCTGCCCGCCGGTGTCACCGTAGAGACGCCGAGCCAGACTGAAATCATCCTCAAGGCTGCCGACAAGCAGCTGTTGGGTCAGGTGGCTGCCGATATCCGTGCGTATCGTCCACCCGAGCCCTACAAAGGCAAAGGTATCCGCTATGCCGACGAAAACGTTCGTCGCAAAGAAGCGAAGAAGAAGTAACAGGTGCTGACTATGAAAGACAAAAAGCAATCTCGTCTGCGTCGCGCGCTGCGCACAAGAGTCAAAATTCGCGAACTGGGTGCCGCACGCCTGACCGTGCACCGCACACCGCGCCACATCTATGCCCAGATAATCGCCGCGGAAGGCGATCGGGTATTGGCCAGCGCCTCCACGCTGGATGCCAGCTTGCGCTCCGGCGCTACCGGCAACGTGGAAGCGGCGAAAGCTGTTGGTGCTCTGGTGGCCGAACGTGCCAAGGCGGCGGGCGTGGAGAAAGTTGCCTTCGACAGAAGCGGCTTCAAGTTCCATGGTCGGGTCAAGGCGCTTGCCGATGCTGCGCGTGAATCCGGACTTGAATTCTAAAGGTTGAGATATGGCTAACAATCCCAGAGAAGTAGATCCAAACGAAGGCCTGATGGAAAAGCTGGTTCAGGTGAACCGGGTTGCCAAAACCGTCAAGGGTGGCCGTATTTTCGCATTCACTGCGCTCACTGTTGTGGGTGACGGCAAGGGCCGGGTCGGCTTCGGTCGCGGCAAGGCACGCGAAGTGCCACAGGCGATTCAGAAGGCGATGGAAGCGGCGCGCCGCAACATGATCGACGTGGACCTGGACGGCACTACCATCCAGTACGCCACCAAGGTCAACCACGGTGCCTCCAAGGTCTACATGCAGCCCGCTTCCGACGGTACCGGTGTCATCGCCGGTGGCGCCATGCGCTCCGTGCTGGAACTGGCTGGCGTTCAGAACGTACTGGCCAAGTGTTACGGTTCCACCAACCCGGTGAACGTGGTGCGCGCCACCTTCAAGGCTCTGAAAAGCATCCAGTCTCCGGAGCAGGTTGCCGCCAAGCGTGGCAAGTCCGTTGAGGAAATTCAGGGCTGAGACCAGCCCGCGTTGAGATTCAGGTGTTGAGAAATGGCTAACGCAAACAAGATCAAAGTGACCCAGACCAAGAGCGTCAACGGACGCCTGGCAGCTCACAAGGCCTGCGCCAGTGGCCTGGGCTTGAGAAGGATCGGCCACACTGTCGAGGTGGAAGACACCCCGTCCGTGCGCGGCATGATCAACAAGATTTCCTACATGGTCAAGATTGAAGGAGAGTGATCATGAAGCTGAATACCCTGAGCCCGGCCCCCGGTCGCATCACCGAAAGCAAGCGCGTCGGTCGCGGTATCGGTAGTGGCCTGGGCAAAACCTGTGGTCGTGGTCACAAAGGCCAGAAAGCACGCAAGAGCGGCAACGTTCGTCCCGGTTTCGAGGGCGGTCAAATGCCATTGCAGAAGCGTCTGCCCAAGTTCGGTTTCACTTCGCGTATTTCCCGCGTGAGCGCCGAGATCCGCACGTCCGAACTGAACACCGTCGATGCTGATGTCATCGACCTGGCCGCGCTGAGAGCGGCGGGTCTGGTGAATGCATCCATTCTGCGCGCCAAGGTTTTCCTGTCCGGTGATGTCGGCAAGGCCGTCACCCTGAAGGGCATTGGTGTCACCAAGGGTGCGAAAGCGGCTATCGAAGCTGCTGGCGGCAAAGTCGAAGAGTAACGGATACCAGTCATGGCAAAACCCGGGCAATTGCCGGCAGGCAGCACAAAAGGGTTGGGCGAGCTTTGGGCTCGCCTTCGCTTTTTGTTGCTGGCCATCGTCATCTACCGGATAGGCACCCATATTCCGGTGCCCGGTATCGACCCGGACAAGCTGGCGAACCTGTTCGGCCAAAACCAGGGCACTATTCTGGGGCTGTTCAACATGTTCTCCGGGGGAGCCCTCGAGCGCATGAGTATCCTGGCGCTCGGGATCATGCCCTACATTTCCGCGTCCATCATCATGCAGCTGCTTACGGCGGTGACGCCGTCTCTCGAACAGCTGAAGAAGGAAGGCGAAGCGGGGCGCCGGAAAATTTCCCAGTACACTCGCTACGGCACGCTGGGGCTCGCGTTGGTGCAGGGCATTGGCATGTCCGTCGGCCTCGCCGGCCAGGGCCTGGCTTACCTGCCTGATTTCACCTTCTATCTGGTTTCGGTGGTGTCTCTGGTAACCGGCGCGATGTTCATGATGTGGCTCGGCGAGCAGATCACCGAGCGCGGTGTGGGCAACGGTATTTCGATGCTGATTTTCGCCGGTATCGTTGCGGGATTGCCGTCGGCGATCGGCCAGGCCTTCGAGTCGGCGCGGCAGGGCGACCTGCACATTCTGGCGGTGCTGATCATCGGCTTGCTTGCGGTCGCGGTGGTGTATTTCGTGGTGTTCGTCGAGCGCGGCCAGCGGCGCATTACCGTCAACTATGCGCAGCGCCAGCAAGGTCGCCGTGCTTTGGGTGGTCAGCAGCAGAGCCATTTGCCGCTCAAGGTGAATATGTCCGGGGTCATTCCGGCTATTTTCGCCAGCAGTTTGCTGCTTTTCCCGTCGACCATCGCCACCTGGTTTGGTCAGGGTGCCGATGCACCCGACTGGCTGCAGGACATCGCTCTGTTCCTCGGCCCCGGTCAGCCGCTGCACATTTTGCTGTTCTCGGCGATGATCATATTCTTCTGCTTCTTCTATACGGCGTTGATGTTCAACCCCAAGGAAATCGCAGACAACCTGAAAAAAGGCGGTGCGTATTTGCCGGGTATTCGCCCCGGTGACTCGACGGCCAGATATATCGATACCGTCGTCACCAAACTGACGGTGGTTGGCGCAGTGTACATGACCGCGGTGTGCCTGATGCCCCAGTTCCTCAACGTGTACTTCAATGTGCCGTTCTATCTCGGCGGCACTTCGCTGCTGATTGCGGTGGTTGTGACCATGGACTTCATGGCCCAGGTCCAGTCCCACCTGATGTCGCGGCAGTATGAGTCTCTGTTGAAGAAATCCAATCTCAAGAGTTATGGCGGGCGTTGACGCGCCCTTGTTCGAGGAATAGCAATGAAAGTTCGTGCATCCGTAAAGAAAATCTGCCGCAGCTGCAAGGTCATCAAGCGCAAGGGTTCCGTGCGTGTGATCTGCACCTCCGAGCCCCGTCACAAGCAACGCCAGGGTTGAAGTCTAGCCTGGTTGATTTTTGATTTTATTGACGCTATGATCTTGCGCCTTTTTTCCCTGTGGAAAAATGCGCTGGTAGCGAAACTTTAGATAAGTGGAGTAAGACGAATGGCCCGTATTTCCGGTGTCAACATTCCCGACAACAAGCATGCAGTGATTTCGCTGACCTATGTTTATGGGATTGGGCGTACAACCGCAAAGCAGATTTGTAAGGCAGTCGGTGTCGCTGAAGACACCAAGATTGCGGACATCCCCGAAGACAAGCTTGACGAAATCCGTGGCGAAATCGGTAAGTTGGTCGTTGAGGGCGACTTGCGTCGCGAAGTCAACATGAACATCAAACGCCTGATGGACCTCGGCTGCTACCGGGGGCTGAGGCACCGTAAAGGTCTTCCCCTGCGTGGCCAGCGCACCAAGACCAATGCGAGAACCCGCAAAGGTCCGCGCAGGCCGATCAAGCGCTAACCGGACAGGAAATCAGTGGCCACAGTGTTGGCCGTTAAAGCGAATCAGGTATTTGTATGGCTAAAACACCCAGTAAAACTCCTCGCAAAAAAGCGAAAAGAACCGTTGTGGATGGCATTGCCCACGTTCATGCGTCCTTCAACAACACCATTATCACCATCACCGACCGCCAGGGTAACACCCTGAGCTGGGCGACATCTGGTGGTTCCGGCTTCCGCGGTTCCCGCAAAAGCACGCCCTTCGCAGCGCAGGTAGCAGCCGAGCGCGCGGGTCAGGCGGCGCAGGAGTATGGTCTCAAGAATCTGGATGTCATGGTCAAGGGCCCCGGCCCCGGCCGTGAATCTGCCGTGCGTGCCCTGAACAACGCCGGCTTCAAGATCAGCAACATTACCGATGTGACGCCGATTCCACATAACGGTTGTCGTCCGCCCAAGAAACGTCGCGTCTAAGAGGAACGATTGAATGGCTAGATATCTCGGCCCTACCTGCAAGCTGTCCCGTCGCGAAGGTACTGACCTGTTCCTGAAGAGTGGCATCCGCCCTCTGGAATCCAAGTGCCGCGCGGAAAGTGCTCCCGGTCAGCACGGTCAACGTCGTGGTCGCCTGTCCGATTATGGCGTTCAGTTGCGCGAGAAGCAGAAAGTTCGCCGTCTTTACGGTGTTCTGGAAAAGCAGTTCCGCAACTACTACAAGAACGCTGCGCGCATCAAGGGCGCTACCGGTGAAAACCTGCTGCGGTTGCTGGAATGCCGTCTCGACAACGTGGTTTACCGCATGGGCTTTGGCTCCACGCGCGCCGAATCCCGTCAGCTGGTGTCCCACAGCTCCATTCTGGTCAATGGCAAGAAGGTCAACGTTCCTTCCTACCAGGTCCAGCCCGGTGATGTGATTTCCATCCGCGAGCGCGCCAAAGGCCAGCTGCGCATTCAGTCTGCTGTGCAGCTGTCTTCCCAGCGCGGCTCCGTCGACTGGGTTGAGATCGACGCCAACAAGCTGCAAGGTACTTTCAAGCGTACGCCGGACAGAAGCGAACTGCCTTCTGAGATCAACGAAAACCTGATCGTGGAGCTGTACTCCAAGTAAGGTCATAAGTTAGGCACATTACACAGGTATTTCTATGCAATCCTCAGCCACTGAACTGCTGACGCCGCGCACGATTGATGTCACCAATTTGGGCGCCAACCGTGCCAAGGTAGTCCTCGAGCCGCTGGAAAGGGGTTTTGGTCATACCTTGGGCAATGCCCTGAGACGGATCCTGCTCTCGTCCATGCCCGGCTGCGCGATCACCGAAGCCGAAATCGAAGGTGTCGAGCACGAATACAGCGCCATCGAGGGCGTTCGTGAAGACGTCATCGAAATTCTGCTCAACCTCAAGGGTGTTGCCATCGTCGTTCACGGCAAGGACGAGGTCGAGATCACGCTCAACGCCACCGACCCCGGCGTGGTGACCGCAGGCGATATCCAGCACGACAGCAGTGTCGAGATCAAGAACCCTGAGCATGTGATCGCCAATATCACCGGCAATGCCAAGCTCAACATGCGTCTGCGCGTGGTTCGCGGTCGCGGCTACCTGCCCGCCGACGCTCGCATCAGCGACGAGGACGAGACCCGCTCCATCGGTCGTCTGCAGCTCGACGCGAGCTTCAGCCCGGTAATGCGCGTGGCCTATGTGGTGGAATCCGCCCGCGTCGAGCAGCGCACCGACCTGGACAAGCTGATCATCGATCTGCAGACCAACGGTACCCTCGATCCCGAAGAGGCAATCCGTCGCGCTGCCACGATTCTGCAGCAGCAACTGGCTGTGTTCGTCAATTTCGAAAGCGAGAGACAGGCCGAGCCCGAGAGCAAGGAAGACGAGATCGATCCCATCCTGCTGCGCCCGGTGGACGATCTGGAGCTGACAGTGCGCTCAGCAAACTGCCTCAAGGCCGAAAGCATTTACTTCATTGGCGATCTCATTCAGCGCACCGAGGTCGAGCTGCTCAAAACGCCAAATCTTGGCAAGAAGTCGCTCACCGAAATCAAGGACGTGCTTGCCTCGCGCGGGCTGTCCCTGGGTATGCGCCTGGAAAATTGGCCGCCAGCGAGCCTCAAGAAGCGCGACAGCGAGAAGGCTTGATTGCCGGACGTCGGTATCTGATTTAAACAACATTGCTGAGATAGCAACCGTTAAAGGACATTATCATGCGTCACCGTTACAGTGGTAGAAAGCTCAACCGCACCAGCTCGCATCGCCGCGCCATGTTCCGCAACATGGTCGCTTCCCTGGTCGAGCATGAAGTGATCAAGACGACGCTGCCCAAAGCCAAGGAACTGCGCTCCTTTGCAGAGCCCATGATCACCCTGGCCAAGACAGATTCGGTCGCCAACCGTCGCCTGGCGTTCGACCGCCTGCGCAACAAGCAGGCCGTGGGTAAGCTGTTCACCGACCTGGGCCCCCGCTACGAAGCCCGTCCCGGCGGTTATATTCGCATTCTCAAATGCGGCTATCGTGCCGGCGACAAGGCGCCGATGGCGTATGTAGAGCTGGTCGATCGTCCAGCCAATGCTGTGGCGCATGAAGACATCAGCGGCGACGAGTGATCATCGAGCTGAGCAGTGAAAAGACCGGCATCGCGCCGGTCTTTTTGTTTGTGGGTCGTAGGTGAGCTATAAGCTATAAGTTAAACTCCGGCAGAGTTCAGCTTTTGCCGTGCCCCTGCTCAAAGCGTATAGCGCGCTCCGTCTCATGCACGACTGTAGGCTAAATTTGCGACCGCTGTGTGAGCTCCGGGTGCAAGCCCGCATTTCCCTTTTTCGTGTTATCCGCCAGATCGAAAAGCGCTGATGGGCAAGGGCTTTCAGAAAGCACAACTTTGGTGAAAGTAGTGCCCCGTGTCGAGAGACATCAGGCGCAGCCTTCCGCCCCATACACAACCGGTATCGAGCGGATAAAGGTTGTCGCCGATGGGCATGCCGTTGAGCGATGCCCAGTGTCCGAAGATGATGTGTTCATCGGCGGTTTTGCGATGTCTGTGAGCAAACCATGGCAGGTACCCCGCCGGTCCCTGAGCCGGCGGCATCTTGTTTTGGAGCTCGAGATTACCTTCCGCGTCACAGTAGCGCATGCGGGTGAAGTAATTGGTAATGACCCGCAAGCGCTCGTTGCCTTCGAGATCGTCCCGCCAAGCTCTGGGCTCATTGCCGTACATATGGCTGAAGAAAGCCGCGCGGGTGCCGGGCTCGGCCAGTGCGGCTTCCACTTCACGGGCGCGGGCGGCCGCTTCGGCCAGGGTCCAGCCGGGCGGAATGCCGGCGTGGACCAGGCAGTATTTACCCTCTCGGATCAGCAGGGGCTGGCGTTGCAGCCATGAGAATATGTGGTGGCGATCCGGCGCGCTGAGAATATCCTGCAGGGTATCCTTGTAATTGGGCTGCTTGGCGCCCTGAGCCACGGCGAGCAAATGCAAATCGTGGTTGCCGAGCACGGTGCGGAATCTGTCGCCCAGGCTCATGCAGAAGCGCAGGGTATCCAGAGAGCTGGGGCCGCGATTCACCAGGTCGCCCACCGCCCACAATTGATCCCGGGCGGGGTTGAAATGCACTTTGGCGAGCAACTTCTCCAGGCATGACAGGCAACCCTGAATATCGCCGACCACATAGATCGTCACGGCGTTAATTCACTGCGCCGGGCAGGGCGAGAAGGAAGGGGTCGATGGGGACGCGAAAGCGGGTGCCGTCGGGGCGGTGCATGTCGTACGAGCCTTCCATGGTGCCAACGGTGGTTTGCAGCACAGCAAAACTGGAGTAGCTGTAACTGCCACCGGGCTCGATGGTCGGCTGCTCACCGACCACGCCGAGTCCTTTGACTTCCTGTTTGACGCCGTTGCCATCGGTGATGATCCAATGGCGGCTGATCAGTTTGGCGGCTTCAGTACCGCCGTTGCTGATGGTGATGTGGTAGCCGAAGGCGTATTTGCCGCGCTGTGGTTGAGACTCTTGCGAAAGAAATTCTGTACGTACCTTGATACTGATATCGGCAGCGGTCATTGGCTATCCAATTCATTGCTGAGGGTGACGAACTCGGCGACGGACAGGGTTTCCGGTCGGCGCCCGAGATCGATGCTGATCGCATCGGCATTCAAATTTGCTGCCTGGGGCAGCTGTTTGAGCGCGTTGCGCAGGGTTTTGCGGCGCTGCTGGAAGGCTGTGCGCACCAGCGTCTGAAACAGGGCCTTGTTGCTGGCGAGCGGCTGTATCTCGCGGCGCGGCACCAGCCTGACGATGGCGGAGTCGACCTTGGGTACCGGTCGGAAGGCGCCGGGAGGCACACCGAACAGATCGAAAACCTGGCAGTGGTATTGCACGATAACGCTCAACCTGCCGTAGGTTTTGCTGCCCGGTACGGCGGCCATGCGCTCCACCACTTCCCGTTGCAGCATGAAATGCATGTCCTTGATATGCCCGGCGTAATTCAACAAATGAAAGATCAGCGGCGTCGAGATGTTGTAGGGCAGGTTGCCCACGATACGCAGCGGGCCGCTATTCGCCAGGGTGGCGAAGTCGAAGGCCAGGGCGTCGCCCTGGTGCAGCTGAAATCCCGCATGCTCAGCAAACCTGTCGCTGAGCATGGCGGCGAGATCGCGGTCGAGTTCAACGGCATTTAGAGCGCCTGCCGCTTCGAGAAGAGGGCCGGTGATGGCGCCCTGGCCGGGGCCGATTTCGACAAGGTTGTCACCCTGTTTTGGGCTGACCGCTGCGATGATTCTGGCAATGATGTTGCCGTCGACGAGAAAGTTCTGGCCGAAACGCTTGCGGGCCTGGTGGGGGGCGACGAGACTCATGACGTGACAGCCCCCGCCATTTGCTGCGCACAGCGCACCGCTTCGACAAAGCTGCCTGTGTCGCCCCTGCTCGTGCCCGCAAGGTCGAGAGCCGTGCCGTGATCGACAGAGGTGCGGATGATCGGCAGCCCGAGCGTGATGTTCACCGCCTCGCCGAAGCCCTGGTATTTGAGCACCGGCAGCCCCTGATCGTGATACATGGCGAGCACCGCGTCACCCTGGCGCAGCCGCTCCTGCGTGAAGAGCGTATCGGCGGGAAAGGGGCCGCGCGCGTCGATACCGCGTTGGCGCGCCTGCTCCAGCGCAGGGGTGATGATGTCGATTTCCTCGCGCCCCAGGTGGCCGCTCTCGCCGGCGTGAGGATTGAGGCCACACACCAGAATGCGCGGTTTTTCCAACCCGAAGCGCCGCCGCAAGTCGCCATCGAGAATATCCAGCACGTCGCGCAGCAGATCCTTGTTGATGGCATCCGCCACCTGGCGCAGGGGCAGATGCGTCGTGGCCAGGGCGACGCGCAGATCGCGCGACGCCAACATCATGACGACCAGTGGCGTTGCGGTCTTCTCGGCCAGGTATTCGGTGTGGCCGCTGAAGGGGATGCCGGCGTCGTTGATCACGGCTTTGTTGACGGGGCCGGTGACCATGCCCGCGACCGCGTTGCGCAGGCAATCGTCGAGAGCGCGATCGAGGCATTCGAGCACGTACGCGCTGTTGTTGGGATTCAGAACGCCGGCCACTACCTCGCTGCGCAGGGCCACGGGGCGAACGGCCAGTTCTCCGGCGGAGAGTGCCGCGCCGTTGGGGTCACGCAGGCGGAGAGGCAGGCCGAGCTGTCGTGCCCGCGCCTCCAGCAGCCTGGGGTCGGCATAGGCAATGAGTTCGGCGGACTGCGGGGCCTGAACCAGCTTGACCAGCAGGTCGGGGCCTATCCCTGCAGGCTCTCCCGGTGTTATCGCGATTTGCATGACGCTGTACCGGCCCTAGATCTTGATCTCGACATAGGCCTTGTCGCGGATTTCCTGGAGCCAGATCTGCAGTTCTTCGTCGAACTTGCGCTGGCGCAGGATGTTTTCTGCCTGGGCTCGCTTGATCTCGTCACTGAAGTCCTGGTTGCGGCGCTCGGTGACCTCGAGAATGTGCCAGCCGAACTGGCTGCGGAAGGGCTCAGAGACCTCGTTGATGGCAATGTCGTTCATCACTGCCTCGAACTGGGGCACGAAGCGGCCGGGCAGCGACCAACCCAGCTCACCACCGCTGAGGGCCGAGCCGATGTCTTCGGAATGTTCGCGAGCCATGGTGGCGAAATCGGCACCGGCGCGGATCTGCTCGGCGATTTTCAGGATTTCCTGACGAGTTACCTCGTCGTCGCGGATTTCGTTGGGTTTGAGCAGGATGTGGCGCACGAAATTCTGGTTGATCAGTTGTTTCTCAGCGCCGCGCCTCTCATAGAGCTTGAGGATGTGAATACCCGCGTCGCTGCGGATAGTCTCCGATACATCGTCGGTCTCGAGGCGGCTGACCACGGGAATGAACACCTCGGGGAGCTGGGACGTGCGGCGCCAGCCGAGATCGCCGCCACTCAGAGCACTCTGATCGCCGGAATAGGTGATTGCCATCTGGCGGAAGTCGGCGCCGTCTCGCAGCTGCGCGATGATGGTATTTGCCCTGGCCTGGGTCTCTTCGAACTCCTCCTGACTGGCGCCGGCGGACAACGGCAGCAGGATGTGGCCGAGCAGCACTTCCGGCGAGCTCCACATCTGCGCTTCCTCCGACACCAGGAAGTTGTCGATCTCCTGCTCGGAAATGAAAATACGGTTGTTGACCTGGGATTGCTGCACCTGGGAAATCATCATTTCCATCATGATCTGTTCCTTGATCATGTGAATCGGCATGCCGTCGCGGCGCGCGGCTTCTACGAACTGTTCCGTGGTCATGTTCTGCTGGCCGGCGATACGCGCCACCGCCTGGTTGAGCTCCTCATCGGAAATGCGGATGCGCGCGCGCATTGCCATGGCCACCTGGATGCGCTCCTGGATGAGGCGCTCCAGCACCTGCGGCAGCAGCACCTCCCGCGGTGGCGCCTCGGTGCCGGACTGGTTGATACGGGCGATGATGGTATCTACCCGCTCATTGAGCTCGCTGAGCATGACCACGTCGTCATCGACCACCGCCGCGACGCTGTCGAGCACCTTGATTTCGCTGTGTGCAGAGAAACTGATGGCGAACGCGGCAACAAGGGCTGCGAGACAGGAAAGGGGGGTCCTGGTGGCGAGTCGTTTGAACATGAATCAGTCTTCCGGTGGTTGGTAGCCGTAAATGCCTTCGCTGAGGATGTTGCTCACACGCTGTCCAGTGCCGGCGAGGCCGCGGAGCTGGAACTGAAAAAAGATGCCGTTGTTGTGTTCGAGATCTTCCGCGCCGATGAAGTACGTGTCGTCTCGCTCGATCCAGCGCCGCGCAACCACGCTCAGGCGCCAGCAACAGCTGGAGTATTCGACGCCCGCAAACACTTCTAGTTCCTGATTGACGCGCAGATCATGGTAGTAGCGCCCCAGCAGGCGCCAGTTCTCGTTGATGGGCACAGCAAGCGATATTTCCGCCTGATCGAGGTCGGCGCGCACGAAACGGCCCCCCGACAGCACGTTGTCGCGGCGCGAATAGCGATAACCCAGATTGAAGGCAGTGTCGGTTTCATTGTTGTAGCGCAGGGTGAACGCGGCCTTGTTGATGGTGCCGCCGTCGTCGGTGGTGAGCAGGTCCGACTGGATGCGCCACAGATTGGCAAAGCGGCCGGAGAGCTCGACGGCGATATCCGAAGAGTCGCGGGTCAGCTCCTGAACGCCCTGGTTGCTGAGCGCGATGCGCCGGTCGCTGAGGTAGACCACTTGGCCGAGACTGAGACGGATTCGCTCCTGGCCGGAGCGGGCATCGATGATGCGCGACGTGGCGCCCACGGTGAGCTGTTCGGTATCGCCGATGCGATCGTTGCCGGAAAAGCGGTCATCGCGAAACAATTGGTGATAGCTGAAGGTGAGCTGGGAGGTGTCGAAATTGGGCATGTCCGACTGGTCCCGGTACTCGGAGTTGAGGTAGTACAGGCGCGGCTCGAAGGTCTGGATATAACCCGACATGAGGTTACTGTTGCGCTCGAAAAACAGCCCGGTATCGAGGGAGGTGACCGGTGACAGCACCTGAGGCCGGGTTTCGGAGTGGTTGAGAAGCGGGTCGTTCAGGTCATAACCGATGTACTTCGCGGCGAATGCCGGTCTGAAGAACCCCCACAGCCACTCCTTGTCCCAGGTGACGCGGTAGTCCATGCGCAGGCGGCTGCCGGTAATGGTGGTGTTCTTGTCATCCCTCGTCCAGGGCGTGCCGGTGCCGATGATGTCATCCTCGCGGTGATCGAACATCACGTAGCTGTGCTTGAGCGACAGCACCAGGTCGGTACTGTCGAAGCGGTAATCGCCGCGGGCATCGAGGCGGGGCAGCTGCTTGTACTGCTGAAGGCCATCGAGAATCAGGGTCTCGAACGCCTGCACCTTCGCCCGCAAGTCCCAATTGGTCGTGGCGTAGCCGACGCGCGCCTCCTGGTTGAGATGGTTGGCGCTGCTCAGTGCCAGCGAGGCGCTGTCGATGTCGCGAAAATAGTCGATGTCGCTGACGTCCGTGTAGTCGACCATGGTGCTCCAGCTCCGGCCCCAGCCGCCGACGTGATCGACGCCCAGCGTCCAGCGGTCCTCGCCCCTGTAGGTGCGGTCATTGCTGGAGTCGCCCTGGTCGTCCCACAGATAGCCGCCGGATACCTGGGATTCGCCGGTGCGCGCCAAATAGCGAAACTCGGCTTCGGCCATGGCGCCGCGCTCCTGGATCAGGCGCGGTGTGAGGGTCGCGTCGTAATTGGGGGCCAGGTTGATATAGACGGGCTGGGCGTAGTCGAAACCGTTGTCGTTGCCGGCCAGAATGCTCGGAAACAACAGCCCCGTGGCGCGGTTGTCGGTGATCGGAAAGCGGATCCAGGGCACGTAGGCCACGGGAACGTCGCGCACCCGCAGCACCACGTTGCGGGCAGTGGCCTGTTCGCTGGTGGTGTTGATGTCGAGCGAGCTGGAGGACAGCTGCCAGTGGTCGCTGCCAGGTTCGCAGGTGGTGTAGGTGACGTCGTCGACGTAGATCCGGTCTTCCTCGGGGCGGGACAACGCCTCGGCCTGGCCGCGGATATTGGGCTCGTGGAGCACGAAGCTGACGCCGGACGCGTGCATGTCGTCACTGTCCATGTCGACGAAGGCGTGGTCGCCAGTGATGAGAATGCCAGGCTCGCGGTAAGTGATGTTGCCTTCCAGCTCGACGGTGCGATCGTCGCGATCCAGCGTCGCCTTGTCGCTGCGCACCTGGCGGTAGCCCTGGGTGACTTGCACATCGCCTTCCAGCACAGCGCGGTTGCCCTGGGCGCGGCTGCTGTCGGCGCTGACGCGCAGGTCGGCCTTTTCCGGTTCGAGATCGGCATCCCGATAGTGTCGCGGCGGCTCGATATAGGCGCCACAGCAGCTCGAGCGCACCAGGCTTCGCTGCTCGATGGTCAGCAGCTCGATGGGTACCCAGTCGAGATTTTCGCTGAGCGCCACCCTGGGTTCGCTGTCGCCCGAAACAGCGGCGCCAGGTTGTTCCCCGGTATCCACTCCTGGGGTATCCTGCGCGCTGAGCGAAGCTGTGAAGATGAGGGTAGCCAGGGCGCAGAGGCGAACCGGCAATGCCGCAAGCGCGCGGCGCTGGCCGCCCCAAGAAATGCAACCCATCGAAAATCGGCTCGTGTCCAAGTGTTTTGTCGTGACCGGGGATTCTACCCCAAGTTTGGCGGCCGTGGTGAGTTGCGACTCGATTCTGAGTAGGACTTCCGTCGCTGTAAGTTACCGTCGAGGACGAGAATGGAAGAGGCTGTGGAATTAAGGGGATGGGTCGAGCAATTCCTTCCGGCGCACGCCGCGCCGGAATCGCCTCTGGCGTTGCAGCCGATTGCCGGTGACGCGGGGTTTCGCAAGTATTTTCGCGTCAACAGCAGGCCGCCGTTGATCGCGGTGTTCGCACCGCCGGACAGGGAAAATACGCCAGCGTTCGTCGCCAAGGATCTGGCCCTGTGCGCTGGCGGTGTGGTAGTGCCGCGGATCTACGCGGTGAATTATGATCAGGGTTTCATGCTTCAGGAAGACCTGGGCGATCAGCTGCTGTTGACGCTTCTCACGGCGGATAACATGCCGTCGCTCTATGATCTGGCCGAGGCCGCACTCGTGCGCCTCCAGCAGGTGGCGCCGCACGGCGACCTGTTCGAGCCCTACGACCGCAAGTTGTTGCTGGATGAAATGGCGCTGTTCACCGAGTGGTTCGTGGAGAAGATGCTCGCTCAGGTGCCGACTGCCGAAGAGCGCGAGCTGATCGACGACACCTTCGCGATACTCGCCGCATCGGCGCTCGAGCAGCCCCAGGTGGTGGTGCATCGCGACTACCATTCACGCAACCTGATACTGACAGCCGACGGCGAGATCGGCACCGTGGATTTTCAGGACGGGGTCATCGGGCCGTTCACATACGATCTGGTATCCCTGCTGAAGGACTGTTATATTCGCCGGCCGGCTTCGATCGTCAAGGAACGGGCGCTGGCATTTCTCACAGCGCGTGCCGATGAACTGGGCGTCCGGAATGCCCGGGCAGAGCAATTACTCCAATGGTTTGATTTCATGGGCCTGCAGCGCCACATCAAGGTGCTGGGGATCTTTGCCCGGCTGTGGCTGCGGGATGGAAAGGCCCGCTACCTGGAAGACTTGCCCCTGGTGCTGCGCTATACCCTGGAAGTCTCCGCGCAGTATCCGCAACTGGCGCCCTTCAATGAATGGTTTGCAAAGCGGCTCCTCCCTCTGTTGCCGGATCAGCCCTGGTACAGAGATTGGCAGCTGGCAGGAGAACAGACCCCATGAAAGCAATGATTCTTGCCGCAGGCTTCGGCGAACGCCTGCGGCCCCTCACTGAAACCACCCCCAAACCCCTGCTTCAGGTGGGTGGCAAACCGCTCATCCAATACCACATCGAAAATCTCGCCGCCGCCGGCGTCCGTGAAATCGTCGTCAACACCTCCTGGCTCGGCGAGATGATCGAGGCCTACCTGGGGGATGGCTCGCGCTTCGGCGTGGAGATCTTCTGGTCGCGCGAGGAAGCGCCTCTCGAAACCGGCGGCGGGATCCGCCGCGCCCTGCCGTACCTGGGCTGCGAGCCTTTTCTGGTGGTCAACGGCGATGTGTGGACCGATTACCCGCTGGAGACACTCATCGAGCGCGAGTGGTCGCGGGAGATGGATGCGCACCTGGTATTGATTCCCAACCCGCCCTTCAAATCCGTGGGCGATTTTTCGCTCAGCAATGGTTTGGTGAGCTACCCTCAAAACGGCGAGAAATCCTACACCTTCAGCGGCATCAGCGTGATGTGTCCGGAGATGTTTGCGCTTCACCCCTCCGCATCGGAAAAGTTTCCGCTGCGCAACGTGCTCGAAGCCAGCGTGCGTGCGCACTCGGTAAGCGGCGAAGTGTTCGATGGCACCTGGTGGGACGTGGGCACCCTGGACCGGCTCGAGATGCTCAACACCCTGCTGGCGGGCAAGCCGCTGGATATCGCAAAAAAGCCCCGTCTTAGGCCGCAGATTGCGTGAGTTGGGGGTTAGTTCACAGTTCACAGTTCACAGTTCACAGTTTTCAGTTGACAGTTATCAGGGGGGTGCCACGCTCACTGACAACT
>CAYXXZ010000051.1:0-21616 GCA_964469165.1 uncultured Porticoccaceae bacterium | reverse complement strand
GAAAAACGGTTTGCAGCAGGTGGTAGCCATCGCTGCGCCGCCCCGTGATGTGGAGAAACAGGTTGAGTTTGGCGGGCGCGGGCAGCGTGAGAACCATGGTGTCACTGGCCGGTTGTGCTCGGGGCATCGGGCAGATGCCACTTGTTGATCACCAGAGTAAAGGCGTAGGCGTCCTTCTCGCCCTCGATGCGGCCCGGCAGCGCCCAGCCTGCTTCCTGGCGATAATTGCTGTACCGCAAAGTCCAGCCCTGTTGTTGCAGGCTGTCGAGAAGACCGTTCGCCGCCGTGGTGATTTTTTGTGGTTGCGGCCGGGCGGCGGGCAGGCCCTTGACCCAGGACACCAGCTGCGCAACCGGAAACTGCCAGCCGAAGAGCCATTCGCTGAGTTCTTCTCCCGATGCGGCATAGATATCCTCGCGGCCGCTTTGGCTGAGCACCGCGAAATTGCTGTCACCCTGAATGCGCGTCGCCGAGGCGCCGAACGGTCCGCTCAGGCGCAGATCGTAGGCATCCTGGTGCTGAACCCAGTTGATCCAGGCACTGCCGTTCTTTTCAGGGCTGCGAAAGCCGAGTTTGCCATCCATGCGCCAGTCGCGCAGTGTCTCCAGCGGCTGCTGTGCGACGGAAATCACCGGCCGCTGCACGGCGCAGCTTGCCAGCAGCCAGGCTGCGGCAAGCAGAGTAAGCAGTTTGGGGAGTGCGCGCGCGCGGATCATTGCGGAATTGCCGCGGGTGTCCTGTTGGCGTCGGCGCTGTCGAGCAGCACCTGTTTGCGCCCCGGCGCGAGGCGTTCCAGGGTTTCCAGCAGCGTTTCGTCGTTGGGACTGTTTTCGAGACCCCTGAGCCACACGCTCTCCGCCTCCTGCTGCAAACCCTTGCTCCACAGGGCCTCGCCGAGGTGGGCGGCCACTTCGCCATCGGGGAACGCCTCGAACGCCTGGCGCAGGTAGGGCAGGGCGCGCTCCACGTTCCCCTGCAAATAATGAACCCAGCCCAGGCTGTCGAGAATGGCGGGATTGCCTGGTTCGAGATCGTTGGCGCGGCTGATGAGGGCCAGCGCCTCGTCGAGACGATCGGAGAGGATGGCAATGGTGTAACCGAGCGCGTTCAGCGCGGTGGAATTGTTCTCGTCGCGGGCGAGTATGGCGCGCAGATCGTCTTCCGCTGCGCGCAGGTCTTTCTGCTTCGCGCTGACGATGGAGCGGGTATACAGCAGGTTGGGGCTCTCGGGCTCGGCTTGCAGCGCCGTGGTCAGCAGATCGTAGGTTTCGTTGTAGCGCTTCTGGCGGATGAGCAATTCCGCTTCCATTTGAAAAAGATTTTCGCTCACCGCGGGATAGGTTGCGCGCATGGTGGCCAGGTGTTCGCGGGCGGCGGAGAGATTGTTGTGCGCGGCGAGAATCTCGGCAGTGCGCATCGCTGCGGTCAGCAAGCTTTGGCCGTCGCTCACCTGGCGGTATTGGTAGACGGCTTCCTCGGGTTGCCCGCGATCCTCGGCGATCCTGCCCAGTTGAAAGCGGGCGTCGCTGGTGCGCCGGTTGAGGCTGATCAGTGTGCTGAAGGTGGCGCTGGCTTCGTCGAGCATGCCCAACTCTCTGCTTGCCAGGCCCAGCGAAAACAGAATGTTGCTGTCGCGGGGATATTGCTCGGCGAGGATTGCGATCTGTTCACGGGAGCTGACGAGATCCTTCTCGGATAAAAAGCGCGCATATTGCAGGCGCAGGCGCTTGCTCTCGGGGAGCTGGCTGAGCGCTCGCTCCAGGCTTTTCAATGCGGCGGCCTCGTCGCCCATGGCGTGCTGGAGCTGAGCCTGAAGCAGCTGCGCCGTCTCGTTGCCGGGTTCCAGCGCAACCAGCTGGCGGGTGCTGGTCAGTGCCTCGTCGAGGCGCTCGAGCTGGCGCAGCAACATGGCTCTGCCGAGCAGCAGGCCCGGGTTCTGGGGGTGTTGGCTACCCAGATTGTCGTAGAGAGCGAGCAGCAGTTCCTTTTCTTCCCGGGGCGATTCCTGGGCGAAGGCGGCCAGTGATTGCAGATAGTCGTCGTCACCGTGGAGCAGCAGGTATTCGCCATGGGGGAAGGCCTCGAGAACGCGGCCGGAGCGCGCCAGATGGAAGGCCAACAGGCGGCGCACCTCGATATTGTCGGGCTCTACCGTCACCCAGAGTTCGGCCATTTCCAGTATCACGTCGCCGCGCCGCAGAAAACCGGCAATATGAATGGCGCGCTCGATGACGCCCGGGTCGCGGGTTTCGTGGGCCTGTATGGTGTAGACCTCGAGCGCGGGCTCGATCTGCTCGCGGATGCCGGCGAACTCGGCGAGCATCAGTTCATACAGGGTTTCGACCTTGAACGGTCTGGTTGGCGGCGTCTTGACCACCTCCTGCTGCACTTCCGCCACCGGGGGGGTGTCCGGTTCCGGTGTGGCCACGGCGCTGCACCCCGAAACCAGCAGGCTGCCCACCAGGAGCAGACAGGCCGCGCCGCTACTGGCGGGAAGTGGGATGGAGCGCATCGGGAGCGGAAACATAAATACCAAAACGGACAACGGTACGGCATTGTAGCAGTTCTCGCAGCTCTTGACGTTCCGTCTTCTGGTGGTGCTTTTCACCCTGTTTTTGTCGCCAGCTCATGGAGTTGCGAAGATGCGAAGCAGGCAGGCACGCGGAAGATGTATAATCTCTCACAAGTTACCCCTTCTACCTATATACAGACCTGATGCAGTTATTTGCCTTTGGTATCAATCACCGCACGGCAACCGTGGACATTCGCGAGAAAGTGGCGTTTTCTCCCGAAGAAGTGCCCGTGGCGCTCAACGCCGCGCTGAAAAGCGATGGCGTCAAAGAGGTGGCGATCATTTCCACATGCAACCGCACAGAAATCTACGTGGCGGGCAGTGCGGACGAACTTATCGTGGCTCACTGGCTCAGTGACTACAAGCGTATCAGCCGGGAAATGCTGGCGAGCAGCTGTTTCAGCCATCGCGACGAGTACGCCATCCAGCACATGATGCGCGTTGCCGCCGGGCTGGATTCGCTGATTCTCGGCGAGCCGCAGATTCTCGGCCAGATAAAGTCGGCCTACAGCGTGGCGCGCGAATGCGGCGCCATCGGCAGTATGCTCAACCAGGCGTTTCAGCACAGTTTTTCCATCGCCAAAAGGGTGCGCACCGAAACCGCGATCGGGGAAAGCCCGGTCTCCGTAGCCTATGCCACGGTCAGTCTGGCGCAGCAGATTTTCAGCGACCTGAGCGACCTGGATGCGCTGCTCATCGGCGCCGGGGAAACCATCGAACTGGTGGTGCAGCACCTGCACCAGAAAGGGGTGCGCAGCATCACCGTTGCCAACCGCACCCTGAGCAGGGCCGAAGAGCTTGCCCGCAACTACGGGGCGCGGGCGATCCTGCTGTCGGAGATACCCGACCATCTCCACGCCGCGGATATGGTGATCACCTCCACGGCGAGCCAGTTGCCCATTCTCGGCAAGGGGGCGGTGGAGTCTGCCCTCAAGCAGCGCCGCCACAAGCCCATGTTCATGGTGGACATTGCCGTACCGCGCGACATCGAGCCGGAAGTGGCGCGCCTGCGGGATGTCTACCTCTACACCGTGGATGATCTCAAGGACGTGATCGAGGAAAACCGCCGCAGCCGCGAAAATGCCGCGCGCAGTGCGGAAAAAATCATCGAAGAGGGGCTCGAAAGCTGGCGCAAGCAGTTGCGCGGTCTCAATGCTGTGGGCACCATTCGCGCCTTTCGCCAGAACGTGGAAGAAATCCGCGACGGCGAGTTGCAGAAGGCGCTCGCGGCGCTGGAGCGCGGCCAGCCCGCCGAAGATGTTCTGGCGAATCTCGCCAGGGGGCTCACGAACAAGCTGCTCCATGCGCCGACACTCAAGCTGAAACAGGCCGGTGAAGAGGGCTGGGACGACCACATCCGCATCGCTCACGACCTTTTCAATCTCCACGGTGATACACAGGACAAAAAATGAAAGCATCGATTCGCGCCAAGCTCGAGCATCTCAGCGAACGGTACGAGGAGGTGGGCCATCTTCTGAGCAGCGCCGAGATCATCGCCGACCAGGACCGGTTTCGCGCCCTGTCCAGGGAATATGCCGAGCTCGAAGAGGTTACCCTGGCGTTTCGCAGCTATCGCCAGTTGCTCGACGACCTCGACGGCGCCCGCGAGCTGCTCAAGGACGGCGACCCGGAAGTGCGCGCCATGGCCGCCGATGAAATCCGCGAGGGCGAAGAGAAGCGCGACGTTCTGGAGTTGACCCTGCAGCGCCTGCTGTTGCCGAAGGACCCCAGCGACGGCAAGAATATTTTTCTCGAAATACGCGCCGGCACCGGCGGTGACGAGGCGGCAATCTTTTCCGGCGACCTGTTCCGCATGTACAGCCGCTATGCCGAGCGCAACCGCTGGCGCGTCGAAGTGATCAGCGAAAACCCCGGCGAGCACGGGGGCTACAAGGAAATCATCAGTCGCATCAGCGGTGGCGATGTCTACGCGCGCCTCAAGTTCGAGTCCGGTGCGCATCGGGTACAGCGGGTGCCCGAAACCGAGTCGCAGGGCCGCATTCATACCTCGGCCTGCACGGTGGCGATCATGCCCGAGGCCGATGAGCTGGAAGAGATCGATATCAACAAGGCGGATCTGCGCGTGGACACCTTTCGCTCCTCTGGCGCCGGCGGCCAGCACGTCAACAAGACGGACTCGGCGATCCGCATTACCCACCTGCCAAGTGGCATCGTGGTGGAATGCCAGGACGAGCGCTCCCAGCACAAGAACCGCGCCAAGGCCATGGCGCTGCTGGCCGCGAAGCTGAAAACCTCCCGGCACGACGCGGCGGCAAAGGAGCAGTCCGAAACCCGGCGCCTGCTGGTGGGCAGCGGCGATCGCTCGGAACGTATCCGTACCTACAACTTTCCCCAGGGCCGCCTCACCGATCACCGCATCAACCTGACGCTCTACAAGCTGGACGAAATCATGGAAGGTGGCCTCGACGATGTGATCGGGCCGCTGGTCAACGAATACCAGGCAGATCAACTGGCCAGTCTTGCCGAGTGACCCTGTGACCTCTGTTGCCGAATTGCTGAGAGAAGCGGCGACGCTCGATTCCGACAGCGCCCGTCTCGACGCGCAATTGCTGCTGTGCCATGTTCTCGGTCGCGATCGCACCTGGCTGTTCACCTGGCCCGAAACGCAGGTGGATGAACCGGCCCGTGAGCACTTCCGCGCACTGCTGGCAAAGCGCCGCGCAGGACACCCCGTCGCCCACCTGCTCGCAGAGCGGGAGTTCTGGTCGCTGCCGCTGAAAGTCAGCCCCGCCACCTTGATTCCCCGTCCCGATACCGAGTTGCTGGTGGAGACAGCCTTGGCGTTGCCGGTGTCCGCCATCGCGCAGGTGCTCGACCTCGGCACCGGCACCGGCGCCATCGCCCTGGCGCTTGCCAGTGAACGGCCGGGCTGGACGGTGAGCGGGGTCGACCGGGTCGACGAGGCCGTCGCCCTGGCGCGCGCCAATGCGCTGGCACTGAATCTGGAGCGGGTTCGGTTCTGGCGCAGCGATTGGTTCTCGGCCGTGACGGAACGCTTCGAGCTCATACTCAGCAACCCGCCCTACGTGGCTCCGGACGATCCGCATCTAAACCGGGGCGACCTGCGCTTCGAGCCCCATTCCGCGCTGGTGGCGGCGGATCAGGGTTTTGCGGATCTGGCGTTCATCATTGCCGGCGCCCGTGATTTTCTGGTGCCCGGCGGCTGGCTTGCCGTGGAGCACGGCGCCCAGCAAGGCGCGCGGGTGCGAGACTTTTTTGCTGCGAATCACTATATAGGTGTAGAGACCGTTCGGGATTTTGCCGGCCACGAGCGGGTGAGTTTTGGGCAGTGGCCCGAGGAGAGTCGCAATGGCTGAAAGCATCCCCCTGTTGTTTTTGATGTTGCAGATATTCACGGCGCTGGTGCTGGTCGGCATCGTGATCCTGATCGTCGCGGCCGCGGTGGCCTACGTGCGCGATGTGCGCCAGACAGCGCACACGATCCGCCGCAACTATCCGCTGATCGGGCGCTTTCGCTATATTTTCGAGCATCTGGGCGAGTTTTTTCGCCAGTATTTCTATGCCATGGATCGCGAGGAGATGCCGTTCAACCGCGCCCAGCGTTCCTGGGTTTACCGGGCGGCGAAAAATCTCGACAGCACACTGGCGTTCGGTTCAACCGAAGCGATCCACACGCCGGGTTCGCTGATTTTTTCCCCGCACCCGTTTCCGTCGCTCAATGGCGAGGCGGAACCCTCGCCCATCGTCATCGGCCCCTATTGCCGCCGGCCATACCATACCCGCTCCATCATCAATATCTCCGGCATGAGCTATGGCGCCATCTCCAGGCCCGCGGTCACGGCCTTGTCGATGGGTGCCAAGAAGGCGGGTTGCTGGCTCAATACGGGGGAGGGCGGCCTGTCCAGCTACCACCTGTCCGGTGGCGCCGATATCGTGTTCCAGATCGGCACCGCCAAATACGGGGTGCGCGACGAGCACGGCAATCTCAGCGATGAGCGCCTCCTGGAACTGGCGGCCATCCCCGAAGTGAAAATGATCGAAATAAAGCTCAGCCAGGGTGCCAAGCCCGGCAAGGGCGGCCTCCTGCCGGGCGCCAAGGTGACCGAGGAGATCGCCGCGATACGCGGAATCCCCGCGGGAGAGGATTCGGTCAGCCCCAACGGACACCTGGATATTCGCAGCATCGGCGACCTGCTCGACATGATCGACCATATCCGCGATCTCACGGGCTTGCCGGTGGGTTTCAAGATCGTGGCGGGAGACCTGTCTTTCTTCGATGACCTGTGCGCCGCGGTGATGGTACGCGGCGAGGCACATGCGCCGGACTTCATCACCCTGGACAGCGCCGACGGCGGCACGGGCGCGGCGCCGCAGAGCCTGCTGGATCACGCCGGGCTGTCGATCCGAGAGAGCCTGCCGGAGGTGGTGGACAAGCTGGTCGCCAACGGGCTCAAGGGGCGCATCCGGGTGATCGTTTCGGGCAAGCTGATTCTGCCGGTGGGCGTGGCCTGGGCGCTGTGCACGGGGGCGGATTTCGTCAACAGCGCGCGCGGCTTCATGTTCGCGCTCGGCTGCATCCAGGCCATGCAGTGCAACAAGAATACCTGTCCCACGGGGGTCACCACGCACAATCCGCGCTTGCAGAAAGGCCTCGACCCCACCGACAAGGCGGAGCGCGTTGCACATTACGTGCACAATATGGTCAAGGAAGTTACCATGATCGCCCATTCCTGTGGCGTCGACTGCCCGCGGGATCTGAAGCGCCACCATGCCCGGATCGTGACGCGCCCCGGATTTTCGGTACCGCTCGATCAGTTCTACCGGGATGAGCATCTGAGGGTGGTGAAGCCGGGCTGATTGCCTGGCTGTGAGCCATCAGGCAGGGCGGGCTGTAAGCCATAAGCTTTGAGCAGGCGTGCTGGAAGGACAGCGGTCTGCCAGAGTTCGGCTTAAAGCTCAGCGACAACCCGTGCGCTGAAAATTTGATCACTGTGCTATAATCCGCACCCTTTCGCGGCCGCCGCTCGCAGCCGCACCGGGTCGTTCCCATTTTTACTTACTGGCTAATTCATGAGCGAAGAGAAGCACGCAGACAAGGACAGCAAGTCCTCCAATCCCAATCGCCGGCGCCGTTCCCGCGGTGGCCGTGGCCGAGGCAACGGCGCCGACAACAAAGACTGGTCGCTGGAGCGATTCCAGGTTCCCGAAGTGGAAGGCAAGGTGCGCTTCCACGATCTGGACCTGAGCCTCGAACTGATGCACGGCATTGCCGACCTCGGCTTCGAATACTGTTCTCCCATCCAGGCGCGCGCGCTGCCCTTCAGCCTGCGCGGCTACGATGTGGTGGGCAAGGCGCAGACCGGTACCGGCAAGACGGCGGCGTTTCTCATCACCGTGATCCAGGATCTGCTCAATCACCCTATCACCAATGAGCGTTTTGCCGGCGAGGCGCGCGCGCTGGTGATCGCCCCCACGAGGGAGTTGGTGATGCAGATCGCCGACGATGCCAAGGCTCTCGCAAAATACACCGGCCATACCGTGCACACACTGGTGGGCGGCATGGACTACGACAAACAGAAGCGCCATCTGATGGAGAGCTTTTGCGATATTCTGGTGGCTACGCCGGGACGACTGCTGGATTTCTGCGGCAGCAACGATGTCTATCTCGACCAGGTGGAAGTACTGGTGCTGGACGAGGCGGATCGCATGCTCGACATGGGCTTCATCCCCCAGGTGCGCCGCATCGTGCGTCTCACGCCTTTCAAGGATCACCGTCAAACACTGTTCTTCTCCGCCACCTTCACCCAGGAAGTGTTGCAGTTGGCGCAGCAGTGGACCACCGAGCCGATCCATGTCGAGATCCAGCCCGAGAGCGTCGCCACTGATACCGTCAACCAGAAGGTTTACATCACCTCCCAACAGAAAAAATTTGCGTTGCTCAACAACATCATTTCCTCCGATGAGGTCGAGAGTGTGATCGTGTTCGCCAATCGCCGCGACCAGTGCCGCCGCCTGCAGGAGAAGCTGCGCCAGAAGGGCTTCAACGCCGGGTTGCTGTCTGGCGAAGTGGCGCAGAACAAGCGCGTCAAGACGCTCAACGACTTCAAATCCGGCGCTCTCAAGGTGCTCGTCGCCACCGACGTTGCCGGGCGTGGCATCCATATCGACGGCATCAGCCATGTGGTCAACTACACCTTGCCGGAAGAGCCCGAGGATTACATCCACCGTATCGGTCGCACCGGTCGCGCCGGCAAGTTCGGCACTTCCATCAGCTTCGCCTGTGAGGACGATGCATTTCTGCTCGAACCCATCGAAAAGCTCCTGGGCCGCAAGCTCGACTGCGAGCAGCCGCCGGAAGAGTTGTTGCAGTGAGGGGTTAGTTAACAGTTCACAGTTGACAGTAAGAGCCATTTCTTCGAACTGTGAGCTGAAAACTGTGAACTTCTTGTGACCCCCGTCACAGGGTGTAAAATCCGCCCCTTGGTGACAAATACAGAAAAGCTCCCCAGAGGGTTCAACAAGAGTCTGCTATGCGCTTGAAGAGCATCAAACTTGCCGGATTCAAGTCCTTCGTGGACCCCACCACGGTGCATTTTCCAAGCAATCTGTGCGCCGTCGTCGGGCCCAATGGCTGCGGCAAGTCCAATGTCATCGATGCTGTGCGCTGGGTGATGGGGGAAAGCTCCGCCAAGCATCTGCGCGGCGAGTCCATGACGGATGTCATTTTCAACGGCTCGGGCAGCCGCAAGCCGGTGGGACAGGCTTCCATCGAGCTGATTTTCGACAATGCCGACGGTTCGCTCGGCGGCGAATACGCCAAATACAGCGAAATTTCGATCCGCCGCAAAGTCACCCGTGACGGTCAGTCAGGCTATTACCTCAACGGCAACAAGTGCCGGCGCCGCGACATCACCGATATTTTCCTCGGCACCGGCCTCGGGCCGCGCAGCTACGCCATCATTGAACAGGGCATGATTTCCAAGCTCATCGAGGCCCGTCCCGACGAGTTGCGGGTGTTCATCGAAGAGGCGGCAGGCATTTCCAAATACAAAGAGCGGCGCCGCGATACGGAAAGCCGTATGCGCCGCACCCAGGAGAACCTGGAGCGTCTCAGTGACATCCGCGAAGAACTGGAGCGCCAGTTGCAGCGCCTGGAGCGCCAGGCCCAGGCCGCGGAGAAATATGCGGAACTGAAAAAGGAAGAGCGCCTTCTCAAGGCGCAACTCCAGGCGCTGCGCTGGCGCGAACTGCACGTTCAGATCGAAAGCCGCCAGGCACAGATCACGCGCCAGGAACTCGACGTCGAAGCACTGGTCACCGAGCGCGCCGCTTGTGACACCAGCCTGGAAAAGCTGCGCTCCCGCTTCACCGATGAAAGCGACGCGTTCAATGAAGTCCAGGGCGAATTCTATGCGGTGGGCGCCGAGGTGGCGCGCATCGAGCAGAGTATCGAACACGCCCGCCAGCGCGCCCGCGAATTGCAGGAAGACATCGGCCAGACGGAGCGCAACTACGCCGAATCGGAACAGCACCTGCGTCTCGATCGGGAAAAATACGCGGCGCTGGAAGAGCAACTCGAAGAATTGACGCCCAGGCTGGAAGAGCTGCGCGGCCAGGAAGATACCCTGGCACAGAATCTTCAGGACGCCGAAGAGGTCATGGCCGCCTGGCAGCTGCGCTGGGATGAATTCAACCAGGGTGCGTCAGAGCCGCGCCAGCAGGCCGAGGTTCAACAGTCGCGCATCCAGCATTACGAACAGGCGCTGCGCCGGGTGGCGGAGCGTATCCAGAAGATCGAAGCGGAACACCGCGACCTCAACATCGATCCCGCCGAAGAAGAAGTTGCGCTCCTCGAAGAGCAGCTGGCGGAGATGGATCTCGTCAGTGACGAGGCGCAAGGCCGCATGGCTCGACTCATCACCGACATAGAACAAACCAGAGACGCACTCAAGGACGCAGGCCAGGAGCTGACTCAGCTGCGCGAACTGACTCACAAGGCCTCGGGTCGCAAGGCTTCTCTGGAAGCCTTGCAACAGGCTGCCATGGACGACAACGGCGGTGGTCGCGAATGGCTGCGCGACAATGACCTTGAATCTGCCGCGCGCCTCGCTGGCGAGTTGCGTGTGACCTCCGGCTGGGAAACCGCCGTCGAAACTGTGCTGGAAGGCACACTGCAGGCGGTCTGTGTGGCGGCGCTCGATGACTATGCCGCGGCTCTGGCGGATCTGGACAAGGGCGAGGTGGTGCTGGTGGACGGCGCTGCGGTGATGCCCGCCACGACACAAGCCGGTGCGCGAACCCTGGCCAGCCTGGTGTCGGGGCGCACTGTGGCGCGACTGGGCGGTATCTACGTCGCCGATACTTTGGAAGACGCGTTGAGCTTGCGCGCCAGCCTGGCCGCAGGGGAATCTGTGGTGACCCGGGATGGGCTCTGGCTCGGTGCCGATTGGGTGCGTCTATCCCGCGGTCGCAACGCCGCCGCCGGTGTGCTTCAGCGCCGCCAGGAGCTCGAGGTGCTGGACGTGGAGCTGGCGCAGTCCGGCGAGCGCATCGCCACTCTCGAAGAACTGCGCCAGCGCCGCGAAGATGATTTGAAAGCCCTCGAAGGGCAACGTGAAACCCTGGCGCGGGACATTGCCGAACGCCAGCGAGAGTACGCGGAACTGCGTTCACGTATCAGTGCCCGACGTATGGAAATCGAACAGTTGGTGGCGCGCCGCGGTCGCGCCGCCGGCGAGCTGACGGAACTGCGTCAACAGTATCAGGTGGAGCAGGAAAGCCTGGCGGAAGCCCGCCAACTGCTGCAAGCCGCCCTCGATCTGATGGAAAAGGACACCCGCCTGCGCGAAAGCCTGCTCACCGAGCGCGACGGCATCCGCCAGCGCCTCGACGAAAGCCGCCAGAGCGCGCGCCACGGTCGCGACAGGCTCCACGAGCTGGACATTCAGGAACGCTCCATTAGCACCCAGCTCAGCGCGCTGCGCGAGAGTATCGCGCGCCTGGATGTGCAGGTGGCGCGCCTCGAAGAGCGCCGCGAGCAACTGCACGCGGCCCTCAGTCAGCAGGACGATCCATCGGAAGAGCTGGCCGCGCAGCTCGAAGAGCGTCTCGACAAGCGCCTCGCCATCGAAAACAAGTTGTCCGAGGCGCGCCGTGAACTGGAAGCGGTAGAGAGCGCCATGCGCGAGGCGGAAACCCGTCGCCAGCAGTTGGAGCATCAGATTCTCCAGAAGCGCACTGAGCTGGAGCAGACCCGCCTCGCGGCCCAGGAAATCAATACCCGCAGCAAGACCATCGTCGAGCAGATCAGCGTCGGCGACTACGACCTGCAGGTGCTGCTGGCCGATCTCGGCGATGACGCCAATCCGCACCAGTGGGAGCAGTCGCTGGAGCAGCTGGCGGGGCGCATTCAGCGCCTGGGCGCCATCAACCTGGCGGCCATCGAGGAGTTTAAGACCGAGTCCGAGCGCAAGAGCTATCTGGATGCCCAGGACGCGGAGCTCGTGGAAGCCCTCGCCACCCTGGAAGACGCCATCCGCAAGATCGACCGCGAGACCCGCACACGCTTTCGCGAAACCTTTGATTTCGTCAACGCGTCACTGCAGGAACTGTTTCCCAAGGTGTTCGGCGGCGGCCACGCCTATCTGGAGCTCACCGGCGACGATCTGCTCGATACCGGTGTGACCATCATGGCGCGCCCGCCGGGCAAGAAGAACACCACCATTCACCTGCTGTCGGGCGGCGAGAAGGCGCTCACCGCGATTGCGCTGGTGTTCTCCATATTCCGCCTCAACCCGGCGCCCTTTTGTATGCTCGACGAGGTGGATGCGCCCCTGGACGATGCCAACGTGGGGCGCTATGCGCGCATGGTTCAGGAAATGTCGGACTCGGTGCAGTTCATCTACATCACCCACAACAAGATCGCCATGGAGATGGCCCAGCATCTGATGGGTGTGACCATGCATGAGCCGGGGGTGTCGCGCCTGGTCTCCGTGGATGTGGACAAAGCGGTGGCATTGGCCGAGGCCTGAGGGCTGTGGTCGGCGATCTTGAATCGCGCGCCGCGTCGGATTCGGGGGCGGGTGCGATGTTGTAATGACAGCATATTTTTTTACAATGGTGTCAGCGTTGAAGAATCCCCGGCATGATGAGGATACAATCACAGGTGAACCAGGCTTCCAAACGAAGTATTTTCAGGTCAAACTTAGAGTTGCACACGCAAGTTAATTAAATTTCTGAACCAGAGGATTGCATGGAGTTCGGCACACGCGAAATTCTCATTGTATTGGGTATCGTCATTATCCTGGGCATCCTTCTGGATGGTTTGCGCCGGGTAAGGCAATCCCGCAATGGAACGCTGAAGGTGTCACGCCGCAAGCAGTCCATTTTTGACGACGCAGAGGACATCGGCGGCGAGCTGCCGGGCAAGGTGCGAGTCATCCGCCGCGACAAGGAAAGTGCCGACCAGGTGTCGGACAATATCCGCCGCTCCCGGGAAAACAATGCTGACAAGTGCACCTCCGCGTTTCGTCAGCGCTCATCGAGCGGCGCCAGCGACTTTTTTTCGCGCCCGACAACGCCGCCAGCCGAAGGTCGTGAACCCGAGATCGAGATTGAAGAGCCCGCGCAGTGGCAGGATGAGCAATGGGGCGATGAAGAGCCCCATGTAACCGATAATCCGCCACAAGAAGCCGAGCACGACTATCGAGAGGACGAGCGCGGCTATCCAGAACACGAGCGCGGCTATCCAGAAGGTGAGCGCGATGCTCGCAACGTTGCCGATGAGCGGGAAACCTTCACGGCACAGGAAGAGGAACCCGCACAAGAAAAGTCCTGGGTGGTGTCGCGGGACGACGAGCCGGTGACGGCCCAGCCTTTCCACCTCGAACCTCCGCAGGAAACACCTGCTGTCGCCGAGGCACCACGCGCCAAACGCAAGCCTTTCTGGGAAGAGCGCGCGCCGGAACCTCCACCGCCTGCGGCGCCCGCGTCGGTAAGAGAGACCCGCTCAAGGGGTGACGACGACGCTGTCGATGTCATCGTTTTGCACGTCATGGCGAAAAAGGACGGCCGTTTCGAGGGTGAGGCGCTGCTGGATGCCCTGCTTGGCAACGGTCTGCGTTACGGCGACATGGGTATTTTTCACCGCCATCAGGAGGAGAACGGCTCGGGTCCGGTCCACTTCAGTCTGGCGAACTCTGTCAAGCCCGGTACCTTCGACCTCGCGTCCATGGACTCCTTCTCGACGCCGGGTGTCACGCTGTTCATGCCTCTCGACGGTTTGAGCAATCCGCTGGAATGTTATGCCCAGTTGATCAAGATCGCCCAGGCCCTGGCCAAGACCCTCGGTGGTGAACTCAAGGACGAGACCCGCAGCGCTCTCACCAAACAGACCATCGAGCATTACCGCCAGCAGATCATCGAATTTACTCGTCGCTCCTTCACCCTTTCTCATTGATGGCCGAGGACAATGGCGGACAAGGACACCATCCGGCGCGAAATCGAGCACCTGAGCGCCCAGCTCCATCATCACAACTACCAGTATTACGCGCTCGACAATCCCGAGATCCCCGACGCCGACTATGATCGGCTGCTGCGCCGCCTGCAGGAGCTGGAAGCGCACCACCCCGAATTGGTCGCACCGGATTCCCCCACGCAGAGGGTGGGGGTGGCGCCGCTGAATGCGTTCGAGCCCGCGCAACACCTGTTGCCCATGTTGTCGCTCGATAATGCCTTCAGCGATGACGAGGTGGAAGACTTTGACCGCCGTATCCGCGAGCGCCTCAACCGCAGGGAGCCGGTCAGCTATGTGTGCGAACCCAAGCTCGACGGCGTCGCCGTCAGCCTGGTCTACCGCCGGGGCTCACTGGAGCGCGGCGCCACGCGCGGCGACGGCCGGATCGGCGAGGACATCACCATCAACGTGCGTACCATCGCCGCCATTCCTCTGCGCCTGCAGGGAGAGGATGTACCCGAGCTGCTCGAAGTGCGGGGCGAGATCTACATGCCGCGCGCGGGCTTCGAGCATTTCAACGAACAGGCCCGGGAGAAGGGCGACAAGCTTTTCGTCAACCCGCGCAATGCCGCAGCGGGCAGCCTGCGGCAACTCGACTCGCGCATCACCGCCGCGCGCCCCCTGGCGATGTTCGCCTACAGTGTCGGCCACAGCGAGGGCTGGCGCGCGCCACACCGCCACCGCGACGTGTTGGCCAGTCTGCGCCAGTGGGGCTTTCCGGTAAATCCGCTGATCGCGGTGGCGGACGACCTCGATGCCTGCTTTGCTTTCTACGAGAAGCTCGCCGCGCGCAGGGATGAGCTCGACTACGACATCGACGGCATCGTCTACAAGGTCGATGACCTTGAATTGCAGCAGCGCCTCGGCTTCGTGGCGCGTGCACCGCGCTGGGCCGTAGCGCGCAAGTTTCCGGCTCAGGAGATGGCTACCACGCTGCTTGCGGTGGAGTTCCAGGTGGGCCGCACTGGGGCGATCACGCCGGTCGCGCGGCTCGAACCCGTATTCGTCGGTGGCGTCACCGTTTCCAATGCCACCCTTCACAACCAGGATGAGATCGAGCGTCTCGGAGTATTCGTTGGCGACCGGGTCATCATACGCCGCGCTGGCGACGTGATTCCCCAGGTGGTCCGGGTAATGGAGGAGGAACGCTCTCCAGACGTCGAGCCCATCACTTTCCCCGAGCAATGCCCGGTGTGCGGCTCGCCAGTGGAGCGCGCCGCCGGCGAAGCAGCGATGCGCTGCAGTGGCGGCCTGGTCTGTGCGGCCCAGCGCAAGGAAGCCATAAAACACTTTTCATCCCGCAAAGCCATGGATATCGATGGTGTGGGAGACAAATTGGTGGAACAGCTGGTAGATCGCGCCCTGGTGCACTCGGTGGCGGACATTTACCACTTGCGAAAGGACGACATCGCCGCCCTGGAGCGCATGGCGGACAAATCAGCCAGCAACCTGTTGGCCGCTATCGACGCCTCCAAAAATACTACCCTGCCGCGCTTTCTCTATGGCCTGGGTATTCGCGAGGTGGGCGAAGCCACGGCTCAGGCCCTTGCGCTGCATTTCGGCACACTCGAAAGCCTGGCCGCGGCATCGCAGGAGGCTCTTCAGGAGGTAGAAGATGTGGGGCCGGTCGTTGCCCATTTCGTACATGAATTCTTTGCCAATGACGACAATCTGGCGGTGATCGCGGCGCTGCGTGAGGCCGGCGTGCAATGGCCGGCGCTGAGCGGCGCGGAGGAGGGCAGCCAGCCGCTGAAAGGTCAGACCTGGGTGCTGACAGGCACCCTGGAAGCCATGGGCAGAGCCGAAGCCAAGGAGAAACTGCTTGCCCTCGGCGCCAGGGTGGCGGGCAGTGTATCCGCCAATACCGACTGCGTGGTGGCCGGCCCGGGCGCCGGCTCGAAGCTCAACAAGGCGCAGTCCCTGAATATCGACATTCTCGATGAGGATGCCTTTCTGGCATTTCTCGCCAGCCACGGCGGCTGGAAGCGGACGCAGGAGTAACGGGGTGAGGAAATCGAAGTCGGGAAGACGTTTTACGTTCGCTCTCATCATGATGACCTGTGTGGCGTTCCTGGTCGGCATGGTGAAAGTCTGGGGTGTTGCGCCCGAGACCCTCTGGGAGGCCTTGGGCGCCATTTTCGTTTTTCTCGGCGCCATGATGGTGGTCGCCGTCGGCGCGGCGCTGCTGTTGATCCTGTGGCGCAAATGGCGTGACGGTATGTAGCGCGCAGGTTGAAACACGTGCGGGGTCAGAGTAAAAACAGAAGGTCTTTACTCTGACCCCCCTGACTAAAATACAACCATTCCCCCCAAGGAGGCACCCACACTCTGGAACAGACCGCCCAGAGCGCCGCCGCACAAGGGCTGACCGAAGACGAACTGAACCGCCTGCTGGCCGATGAAAGCTGAGCGCGTCGTCACCACGTACGGCACGTACGGGGTCAGCGGGGTCAGAGTAAAAGCAGAAGGTTTTTACTCTGACCCCTCGGGTATTAACCCAATCTGCGGGCCGCTAGAATCTTGCCCGCAGTGTCAGCATATAGCTTCGTGGTTCGCCATATTGGTTCCTGTAAATGGCGGAGCCACTGGACCAGTACTTTTTATCGAAAATGTTGTTTATGTTAAGGCTGGCGTCAATGTTTTTGTTTATTTTGTATCGCCCGAATGCACTATAAAGTGCATAGCCGCTTTGTGGTGAGAGCGCCCAATTAGCCTGTAGTTCTTTTTCTTCACTCTGAATTTGTACGCCACCACCAAGTGTTAGTTTTTCGTTTAATGCGTAAGAGCTGAAAACCTTCAGCATATGCTCGGGCGTATGGGTTGGCGAAAATCCTTGATTGTAATCTGCCTTGCGAATTTCAGAGTCGGTATAGGTGTAGCCTGCACCGATTTGCCAGCCTGGTAGCACTTCACCATTGATCTCTACATCAAAACCTTGGGTGCGGGTTTGTCCTGTAGCAACATAGCAAGCTCCACCAGTAGGGTTTCCGGGGCAGGCGCTGTTATAAGGAGGGGCCTCCATACGTGCAGTGTTTTCTCTGTCAGCTTGATAAATGGCAAAGCTGGTATTCAGGCGTCCATCGAAAAGCTCACCCTTGATGCCGGCCTCATAATTCCTGCCTTTTTCATGGTCTATCAAGCTGCCGCTACGGGTATACATTCCCCACTGCGGGTTAAAGATGTCGGCATAGCTTATATAAGCAGACCACTCTGGTGTTAGCGAATAGATAAAAGCTGCATAAGGGGTGAACTCGTTACTAACATGGCCGCTGCCTGTGGGTCGATAACTGCCGTCTTGATGAGTATATTCGTAATCATACCAAGAAGTACGGCCACCAATGATGACTGTTAAATTTTCCGTCAGCTTGAAGTCCAGCTTTGCGAAGGCACCATGGGATTTTAAATCGTACTGAGAGGGGGTGTCGGAAAACGCTGAGTTAATATGGTCTCTCGCAAATTGGTCGTAAGGCCAGTCCCAATTGTTGAGCTGACTTATATTGGTAAGACTGCTTGAAAATAAAGTCCAGAAATCCCTATACTGATTGCTGGCATTTAATCCCAAAGTAACCTTGTGCTCCCGGCCAAAGATGTCGAGCGCGCCTAATAAGTTAGTATCAATGCTGTAGGTTTTGTTATCGTATTTCCTGGCAAGTAGATTGCTGCGGACCCCGAAGGTAATGGGCATCGCAGCCTCGAATTCCTCTTTTATGTAAGACGATGCCAGAGCCAGACTCCATCTTTCATTGAACTCATGATTCAGGTTGAGGAATACTTCTTTATTTTCTGAGTCTGCGTAGCCCCAGGTCGGACTGTAATTGTCTTTTTTGCCAGGAGTGTACGATGGAATATCAAAAAAACTTCCTTGTTTTGGCGCATTTTCATTGTATTTCTCATGACGTATGCCTAGAGAAATACGGGTGGCTGAGGATAGATCGGCTTCGATAATGCCATAGAGTAGCGGAGATTCTGATTCGGTGTGATCCCAAAAGCGGTCGCTTCTATTATATGCAACAACCATGCGGCCACGCAGTTCGCCTGAGTTAATCAAGGAGCCGGAAATATCTGCTTGACCAGTATGGTTATTCCAGGAGCCGGCGCTGAGGGTATAGATTTGCTGGAAGTCCTTGGTTGGACGTTTACGCACCAGGTTGACGGTGCCGCCGGGGTTGCCATTGCCTACCAGTAAGCCAGCGGCGCCACGCAATATTTCTACGCGATCGTAGATTGCTGAGCTACCTGCCAAACCACTGTTTAAATAATTAGGATCGCTGGAGTTACTGGTAACACCATCTACCATGTAATTATTTAGTTCAAATCCACGTGAGTAAAAGCGTGCGGAATTGTTGCCAGCGCCATAAGTGCTGTAGTATTTACTCACATAAATACCCGGAGCTTGTTCCATAGCACTGCGGACGCTGGTCAAGTTCTGATCTTCAATGCGCTGCCGGGTTATTACGGAAACAGACTGAGGGATTTCCTTGAGTAACTCGGCACCTTTCATAATGCTGGCGCCCCGCGCCGCATAGCTGCCGGTACCTTCAGTTGTAGTGTCAAGCATCAGATCCCGCACCCGCACAGTCGGCAGCACCGAAGTGCCTTCAGGTATTTTGACGAGGGTATAACCGCCATTGGCCTGCGATTCCGCGCGCAGGCCGCTGCCGGCCAGCAGCGTGTCGAGCCCCGCTTGTACCGTATAGCTGCCTTTCAAACTGCCGCTTTGCAAGCCCTGGGTGGCTTCCGTGGCAAAGGAGAGCATGATGCCAGCCTCTTTGCCGAAGCGGTTGAGCGCGTCTTCGAGGGGGCCGGCGGGAATGTCGTAGTGGCGCGCCTGTTGCTCCTGAGCGGTCTGCGCCTGCGCGTTGGGCGCGGCAAGCAGTGGCAGGGTGGCGGCGGCACCGAAAAGGGCGTGGGCGATGGCGCAGGCCAGTGTGCCGCGAACAAGGGGACGGGAGAGGTGCCGCATCCGGCATGGTTTGTGGGACATTTGTGATCCTTCGCTGTGGTGGTTGAAGATGAAGTGCTTTCATCTTCAAGGTCACGCGAAAATCGAAAACGGACCACCCTGCTAATGTCAGTCAGTTAAGTGTCCATGTACGATCAGTCCCCTCGCCCCTCTGGGGAGAGGGGCGAGGGGGAGGGGAGACTGGCAGTTTCGCGGTATTTCGGCCCTCTCCCCCAGCCCCTCTCCCGTAAACGGGAGAGGGGCGTCGAACGCGCATGGCCTTATCCAACCACCTCGCGCGTAATTTTTACCGGGGCCGTCGATGTCAACGGAGCGCCAGGTTGACCCGCTCCGTCCAGGGTTCCCAGAAGCGGGTCAGGGTTTCCACCCGCA
Source organism: uncultured Porticoccaceae bacterium (assembly GCA_964469165.1). Lineage (GTDB taxonomy): Bacteria > Pseudomonadota > Gammaproteobacteria > Pseudomonadales > Porticoccaceae > CAYXXZ01. The sequence goes on along the minus strand of CAYXXZ010000051.1, from coordinate 2,212 downwards.
GCGACAGGGTGGCGGCCAGGGTGTCCAGTATCTTGTCGACGTCGTCCAGCGGATAGGTGCCGGACACGCGCAGGTGCGCCACCGCCGGATCGCAACCGAGGGGGCGGCGGCTGTGGCGGTTGAGTTCGGCGAGAAAATCGTCCAGTCGCAAGCCCTTGGCGATGATGAAACCGTCGCTCCAGGCGGCGTTGTCCGGGTCTGCCGCCGCGGGCTGGCCGGGGGTGTCGGCGCTGAAGCGGGTTTGCTGCCCGGCCTGAAGCAGCAGGGGCAGGGCGGGTGCATTGCGCGGGGTGATGCGCACGCTGCCCTCGAAGACCGCCACGTCCGTGGCGCCGCTGAGCTGGCGCACGGTATAGCGGGTGCCCAGCGCCAGTGCCTCGCCCTGTGCGGTGTCCACCACAAAGGGCCGGTTCGCCGCGTCGCTGGCGGTGGTGATCAGCACTTCACCGGCAAGCAGGCGCAGGCGCCGCTCGGTGGCGCTGTAGGCCAGGTTGAGTGCGCTGCCACTGTTCATGGTCACGGTGGTGCCGTCATCGAGCTGGATGCGGCGGCGCTCGCCGCTGGCGGTGCGCTGGTCGGCGTTCCAGGCGCGCCAGGGTTCATCCCGGTACAGGTGCCACCCCGTGCCCCCCGCGAACAGCAGGGCCGCGAGCCCGGCGATGATCTGGCGGCGCCGGGGCGAGGCCGGTGCGCTGAGGGTGGCCCGGGCAAGGGCGGCATTGACCGGCGTGGCGAGGTGGCCGAGCTTGCCGTTGATGCTTTCGATGCGCTGCCAGGCGCGCTCGTGGTCCGGGTGCGCGGCGCGCCAGCGCCGCCAGGCGTCGAGGGTGTCGGGCGCGACATGCTCGGCGCGCAGGTCCACCAGCCATTCGATGGCGCTCTGGGCGGCCTGGGGTGGAATGGGCGGGTCGCGGCGAATGGTCATGGCGTCGGCAGCACGTCCGGAAAGTAGCAGTGCCGGGCGGCCTTGGTCAGATAGCGCTTGACGGTGGTGACGGAGATACCCAGGGCCGCCGCCACCTGGGCGTGGTTCATGCCGTCGAGCTGGGTCATCAGAAATGCGCGGCGCACGGGCACCGGCAGGCCATCGAGCCGCTGGTCGATTTCCACCAGGGTTTCGAAGAGGATGGCGCGGGTTTCCTCGGACGGCGCCAACGCCTCGGGTATCTGGGCGAGAGCTTCGAGGTAGGCCCGTTCCAGCTGCTGGCGGCGCCAATGGTTGGCGAGCACACGGCGTGCCACGGTGGCGAGGAAGGGGCGCGGCTCCTGAATGGCCAGCGCTTCTTCCCGTGCGAGCAGGCGCATGAAGGTATCATGAGCGAGATCGGCGGCCTGGTGGGGGTCGCCGAGCCGTTTGCCCAGCCAGCGCCACAGCCAGTTGTGGTGATGCTGATAGAGCACTTCGATCTGTTGTTTGAGCACAGGCTCGTCAATGGCCACGATACCCTCGCTGTGCCCGATAGCCGGCGTTGTCGGTGAATGAGAATGGTTCGCATTATAGGGGCCGTGTGATGGGGGAGCAAACTGTTTGATCGGTGGCCGGGATTTCAGGGGCGGTTGCAGCGCTGATCTGCTCACGGTCTCGCAGGGTTTCTGAGTTTCACGTTTCACGCAAGATCCGAAGCGGTTCATACCGTTGTCCCACCCGCGCCTCGTTACGTGGCAAGTGTGCCGCCGTTGCCGTGGACACCCACGTGAAACGTTAATGCCAGCCAGTTAAGCGTCGACCGTGTACGATCAGTCCCCTCGCCCCTCTGGGGAGAGGGTTAGGGAGAGGGGAGCAGAACGCGCACGCCCTAGTGCTCCACGCAAGGTGCCGCGACAACATCCCGAAACGCGATCAGCGCCGCGGTGACCGCGACATTGAGTGATTCCACACCATTGCTCATGGGAATGCGCAGCTTGCGTGTCGCCAGCTTCTCCACCTCGGCACTCACCCCGTCCGTTTCATTGCCCAGGACATAGACAGCGCGTCCTGCTGGCCGGTAGCTGGCGATGGTGGTACTTGCGGCGCCGCTCAACATGCAGATGTCGGCCTCCGCCGCCGCGAAGTCCCGGAGGACGTCGGCGAGGCGCTCGCAGCGCAGTATCCGACACTTGAACAGAGTGCCGGCGCTGGCCTTGATCACCAGTGGCGACAGCGGTGCGCAGCCTTTGGCGGGCAGCACAATGCCGTCCATGGGGCTGGCGCTCACCGAGCGGATCACCATGC
>CAYXXZ010000050.1:0-21834 GCA_964469165.1 uncultured Porticoccaceae bacterium | reverse complement strand
GCGGCCACGGATTATGTGCGCGCCGTCCCCGAGTTGATTCGCGCGTTCGTGCCGGCCCGCTACCTGACGCTGGGCACGGACGGCTTCGGGCGCAGCGATTCGCGGCGCGCGCTGCGGCGTTTTTTCGAGGTCGATCGCCATGCCGTGGTCATCGCCGCCCTCAAGGGCCTGGCGGATGACGGCGCTGTCGACGCGGAGTTGTGGCGCGCGGCGCTCGCCAGATATGGCAGCGGCGATGCCGCACGCACACCGCCCTGGGCCTGTTGAGCCACTTGTAGGAGCCTGCCTGCAGGCGACACACCCACCGAGATACACAACAGGGTCGCCTGCAGGCAGGCTCCTACAGTTTCACGTTTCACGTAAGAAAGGGATGACCCGCAGGCCGTTGAGGCTCTCTGTACCACAGTGCGTGGTCAGTGTGATGCCATCGCCACTGGCACCTGCGTGAAACGTGAAACTTGAAACTCACTTACCACGCCAGATTTCGAGGTCGTGAACAGGTCTTAGGCTGTGGGTCGCGGCGGCGTTGGAATGTCTGTCGGCAGGGCCTGAACGATGGCCTCGTTGATGCCCAGTTCGTCGATCAGCACGCGTTTGCGCTCGTCTTCGCTGAGGGGGCGCTGGTTGACGCCCCCGTCGCCGTCGAACTCGATCCACTGACCGAAGGCGATACCGACCACGGAGTCGCCGCGCAGCGTCCGGATGTACAGCTCGTAGTTGAAGGGGCTCCAGCGGCGTGTGTGCTGGTGCCATTGGTGGAAATCGTCGCCACTGACGCACAGGCTATCGATGCGGCACTCGAGCCCTTGCGGAATGTGCAGCGGGCGGAAGCCGATATGCCAGGTGCCGTCGCTCTGGAAACTCCGCGCGCCCCAGGCAGGGTGGTCGACACTGGCGGTTTCTCCATCCACCAGCGGCAGCGGCGCAACGTATGCGATGGAGGCGTCGACGGCATGGGTAACGCCATCCAGGTCCACCAGGGCGATGCCGTGGTTCGGCGGGATGTCCAGCGTCACCGGCATGGTGCCCACGCCACGCCGCGCTGCAAAACCCAGGGCGGCAAGCAAGGCGTACAGGGCGCCGTTGCCCGGCCAGCAGGTTCCGCCGGTGCCGTGGGCGAGCCAGGCTTCGAAGAAGTCCTGCGCGCGGCTTCCCGGCAGATTATCGGCAGCACCGCCGCGCAGGTGGATGAGCTTGCGTATGTTGTCGAAGGGCACCTCGCGACACCAGGCGGCATAGAGCGTTTCGAGTCCCGGCAAGTCGATGCCGGGTGCGGCGTGCAGGCCCAGCCGTTCAAGTATTTTCTCGACGAGGGCGGGTGGCAATGTACTGGTGTTGGTCACGGCTTTTATCCTGTTATGTTCTGTTTTTCTGTAAGAATGGATCATCACCCGGGGGGCGCAGTGGGCCGCACGAGTATATCCCCCAGAACCAGTTCCCACACGCCCTGGAAGGCCTCGTCCACGTTGCGTTTCTGCCAGTCGGCGGCGTGCCAGGGGTGATGAAAGCGGGTCGTGGCATCGAGGATCGCGTTGGCCTTGGCGCGGGGGTCGCGAATGGCGAATTCGCCCGATGCGATGCCGCTGTGCAGAATGGTTTCCACCTGGGCGGCGAGCTGGCTGCGGTAGTTGGCGACCACGGGTTCGGAATCCTTGACCAGGTCGTGATAGGTGGCGAAGAGTTCGGTTTCCTTCTTGAACTTCTCGATCTTCATCGAGCGCAGGGTTTCCAGCCAGGCGCGCAGCCGTTCGCGGGCGGAACCGGGCTGGCTGGTGATGACGATCAGGGAGTCGGCGTAGCGCTGCAGCCACACCTCGATGACGGCGTTGCGCAGCGCGGCCTTGCTTTCGAAGTGGCGGTAGACGCTGCCGTGGCTCATGCCGAGCAGGCGCGCGATATCCACCACGGTGGTCTTGGCGGGGCCGAAACGGCGGAACACGTCTTCCGCGGCAGCGAGAATCTGCTCGCGGGACAGGGCGCCCTCGGAGCTGCTGGCGGAGGCCTTGGCGTGATTCATATCCGATTGAATCCTTGAAGTCTGTAACGGGAGTTGAGTTGACAAAAAATGTAATCTGTTATTAACATCCCTGTCAATCAGCATAACAGCGGTCCGGGTGGCCGCAGGTCTCGCCGCCCCGCCCTTTTTCCTCAACGATAGCGATTCACGCGGAGTAAAACATCATGAACACCCCGGTAAACAGCGGCGTCTCCAGCGCGTCTCCACTTTTTCAGGCGGAATACGGGCATCTGATTCACGGTGAATGGGTGGGCGGCTCCAGCGGCAAGACCATCGACATCATCAACCCGGCGTCCGGCGCTCATCTGGCGAAGATTCAGGCGGGTACGCCCGAGGACATCAAGCGCGCGGTAGAGTCGGCGCAGAAGGCGTTCACCAGCTGGTCGCAAACCCATCCCCTGGAGCGTCAGGCGGTACTGCGCGGCATCGCCAACAAGCTCAAGGCGCGCTTGCAGGAATACGCGCAGATGGAGACCACCGACAACGGCAAGCCCATCACCGACACCATGAACTTCGACATTCCCGCGACCGCGGGCATGTACGATTACTTCGCCGATCTGCCTTTGCACATCAAGGGTGAAACCCTCAGCTTTCCCGATACGGTCTACTTCACCAACCGCGAGCCGCTGGGCGTCTGTGCCGCCATCGTGCCCTGGAACATTCCGCTGTTCGCCACCGCGCTCAAGATCGGCCCGGCCCTGGCCGCCGGCAACACGGTGGTGCTGAAGCCCGCCGAAACCACCTGCCTGGCGGTGCTGGAACTGTTTCGCGACTGCCAGGACATCATTCCCCCCGGCGTGGTCAACATCGTCACCGGCTACGGCCCGGATGTGGGCGAGGCCCTGGTGACCCATCCGCTGGTGCGCAAGGTAGCCTTCACCGGCTCCAAGCCTACGGCGCGTAAAATCATTGGCTACGCCAGCCACAACATCATTCCCCAAACCATGGAGCTGGGCGGCAAGTCCGCCAACATCATCTGCGCAGACGCCGACCTGGACGCCGCCGCGGAAGGGGTGGCCATGTCCACCGTGTTCAACAAGGGCGAGGTGTGCATCGCCGGCACCCGCACCTTCGTGCACGACGCGGTGCGCGACGAATTCATGGAGAAGCTGGCGCGCCTGATCAAGGGCATCCGCCAGGGCGATCCCCTCGACCCGACCACCCAGATCGGGCCGCAGGCCTCGCAAATCCAGTTCGACAAGATTCTCCATTACCTCGATCTGGGGCCGAAGGAGGGCGCCAACGTGTTTTCAGGCGGTGGCAAGGCGAACATTCCCGGTTTCGAGAAGGGCTTCTTCATTCAGCCGACCATTTTCGACAACGTCCACAACGACATGGTGATCGCCCAGGATGAAATCTTCGGGCCCGTCACCTGCATCCTCGGCTGGAACGACGAGGACGAGGTGATCCGCCAGGCCAACGCCTCGCCCTACGGGCTGGGCGGTGGCGTGTGGACCAGGGACGTGGCGCGCGCCCATAAATTCGTGCGCCAGATGCAGACCGGCACCGTGTGGGTCAACCGTTTCTACAATTTCGTGCCAGGCATCCCCCTGGGTGGCTTCAAGGAAAGTGGCTTTGGCCGCGAGGGCACGGTCGACTCCCTGTATCACTACACCCAGGTGAAATCCGTGGTGATCGACCTCAAGCAGGGGCCCCTGGGGCTGTACGCTGGTCACTGATCGGAGTGCCGGGCATGATCGAAACGGACGTCTGCATCGTCGGCGCGGGGCCGACGGGCCTGACGCTGGCGCTTGAACTCGCCACGCGCGGACATCGGGTCACGATCCTGGAATCGCGCCGTGGCGATCAGTTCTCCAACCCCAAGGCGAGCCATATCAGTGCCCGCTCGATGGAGATCTTTCGCCGCCTCGGCATGGCCGACGACGTGCGCAAGCAGGGCCTGCCCGACGACTTCCCCAACGATGGCGTCTACGCCACACGCTACAACGGTTTCGAGATCGCGCGCTTCGCCATGCCCTCGCGCCGCCAGCGTTTCGACGACGAGGGTTACGTCGATGACAACCTGCCGTCCCGCGAGCGCGCGGCGCGAGTCAGCCAGATGTTTCTGGCCCCGGTGATGGCTGACCACGCGCGCCGCTTTCCGGGTATCCAGGTGCTGGAAGGAACCTGCTTCGAGTCTCTGGACGAGGACGAGACCGGCGTTACCGTGAGCGCCGTGGCGACGGAGCGCAACGAGGCGTTGCGCGTGCGCTGCCGCTATCTGGTGGGCGCCGATGGCCCTGCCAGCAGTGTCCGCAAGGCGCTCGGCGTGCGTCTGGAAGGAATGGACAACCTGGTGCAGTGCCGCTCCATCATGTTCCGTGCGCCGCAGCTGCTGCACCTGAGCGCGTATCCCACGGCGTGGATGCACTGGTTTTTCGTGCGCGGCAACTGGTCATCGCTGATTGCTATCGACGGCAGGGAGCTGTGGCTGATCCACCATTTCGTGCCGCCGGGCGTGAACCCAGAAAGCGTGAATGTGGACGAGGCCACCCGCGAAGTGCTCGGTGTCGGCGACGATTTCAGCTACGACGTGGTCTCCCGGGAAGACTGGACCGGACGGCGCCTGATCGCCGAGCACTTCCAGCGCGGGCGCTGCTTCATGGTGGGGGACGCGATTCACCAGTGGGTGCCTTACGGCGGTTACGGCATGAACGCCGGTATCGCCGACGCCGACAACCTGGGCTGGAAACTGGACGCGGTATTGAAAGGCTGGGCGCCGCCCGAGTTGCTCGATACCTACGAGCTGGAGCGCAGGCCCGTCGATGTGTGCATGTCGGAAATCATTGCCGAGCTGTCGCGCACTCTCAACGACGACGTCGACCCCGCGCTGCTGGAGCAGGACTCCGCCGAGGGTGTCGCCGCCAGACGCGCCTTCGGCGAGAAGATCTTCGCCGACAACATTCACTCCATGGTGCCGACCGGCTTCAATTTCGGCTACTGCTATGAGAACTCCGCCATCGTCGCGGCGGACGGCGAACAAGCGCCGCCGCTCACCATGGGGCAATACACGGCAACTACCGTGCCCGGCTGTCGCCTGCCGCACTTCTGGCTCGCCGATGGCCGCTCCCTGTACGACGCGCTGCCGGATGGCTATACGCTGCTGCGCTTTGGCGGAGACATCGATGTTGCGCCGCTCGAGGGCGCCGCGCGCGCCAAAGGTGTGCCGATGTCCGTTCTCGACGTGGTGCCAGGTCGCGACTTCGACACCGCCGTTTACCGGCAGCGCCTGATCCTGGTGCGCCCTGATCAACATATCGCCTGGCGCGGCGATCGGATTCCCGCCAACTGTGACGCCCTGATCGAAAGAATCCGTGGCGCCACATCCCGATTACACTGAAAACGAAACGAGGAAATTGACCGTAATGAGCAGAGAAAGAAAGTTGTTGACGGTGGACGACATCCACGGCTGCTGGGCGATCATCCCCACGCCCACCAAGGCCAATGGCTCCGATCTCGATGCCACCGATACCGTGGATCACGAGGAAACCGCACGCATCATCGAAGGCATGATCGCCGCCGGTGTCGACGGCATCCTCAGCCTCGGCACCCTGGGTGAATGCGGTGCTCTGAGCTGGGAGGAGAAGAGCGCCTTCATCTCCACCATGGTGAAGACCGCAGCCGGGCGCGTGCCCATTTTTGTCGGCACCACCACGCTCAGCACCCGCGAGACCATCCGCCAGACGCGCGCCGCCTACGAACTGGGCGCCGACGGCACCATGGTCGGGCCGCCCATGTGGAACAAGCCCGACGTGGGCATGGCGGTGCAGTTCTTCAAGGATCTGGCTTCGGCAGTGCCCGAGATGGCCATCTGCGTCTACGCCAACCCGTTCGTGTTCAAGTTCGATTTCCCGCCACCCTTCTGGGCGGGGGTGGCGGACATTCCCCAGGTGATCATGGCCAAGACCGCAACCCACGGCACCTACCTGCGTGACAGCGGCGCAGCCCAGGGCAAGGTGCGCATCATGCCGATGGATGCGGAGTTCACGCCGGCGGCACGCATGGCGCCGGAAACGGCGACGGCCTTCTGGTCGAGCAGCGCATCCTGCGGTCCCGCTCCGGCGGTAGCCTTGCGCGACATCGTGGCCGAGGCCAAAAAAACCAACGATTGGAGCAAGGCCTGGGAGCTCACCGGCAAGATGACCCAGGCGGTCCTGCCCATCATCTGCTACGGCGACATGGTGGCCTTCCAGGAAAACAACGTCGCGCTGGAAAAACTGCGCTTCAACGTTGCCGGCTGGATGAACGCGGGGCCCATCCGCGCACCCCATCACGTGGTGCCCGACCGGATCAAGGAGTTTGCCCGCCTTGGCGGCGAAGCCTGGGCCGCGCTGCACAGGGAATATTCCTGAACCACTTTTTGTAGGTTGGGCTGAGGAACGAAGCCCAACGACTGCGAGACACTTTTACCTCTGACATGTTGGGCTTCGTTCCTCAGCCCAACCTACGCCAAACCAAACTGGAGACTATACATGCCACAGGTTCATTTGAACGGCATCGACATCAACTATCGCGATGAAGGGCAGGGTAGCGAAACCCTGTTCATGATCCACAATCTCACCTCGAATATTCAGGGCTTCGACAAGAACGTTCCGGTCTTTGCCGAGCACTATCGCACCGTAGCCGCCGACATCCGCGGCCATGGCTACACCACCCATGAAGAAGATGAAGAAAAGGCCAAGGCGTTCTACACCTTCGACAACATGGCCAACGACCAGGTAGCGCTGCTGGATCACCTGGGCATCGACAAGTTCTACCTGTTCGGCCAGGCTTACTGGGGCGCCAATACGGCGCTGCACCTGTTCGAGAGAATTCCCGAAAGAATCAAGGGTATCGTGATTTCGTCCGCGTACATGATTCCCTCCGACGACAAGGTCAAGCCCTACGAGCCGCTGGGTGAGCAAGGCAAGAAAAATTTCATTCGCATGCACCAGATCGCGCGCGAGCAGGGCATGATGGGCGTGTACAACGATCGCCTCACCAATGGTCAGTTCTGGGGGCCGCAGGTGCTCAACAGCCCCGAGATTCTCTCCGAGTTCACCACCGCCCACGAACTGACGTCGGCCACCGCGTTCGTGACCCTGCCGCATCTGCCGGCGCCGAAACGCGCCAATATTTCGCGCCTGCTCAACGAACACAAGGTGCCGTTGATGCTGCTGCTCGGCGAAGACGAAAACCCCCAGGGCAAGATTCACTTCGTCGAGGAAATGCGCAGGGACTATCCCGACACCCACGTGGTGATCCTGCCGCTGGCCGGCCATTATCCCACCATCGAAAATCCCGACGATTTCAACCGTGCCCTGCTCAACTTCTATGCGGGCATCGAACGGTATAAATAAATACCCCCGTAGGGGCGATTCATGAATCGCCCCTACAAACCAGGTTATAACTATCGGGGCATTTGCCGGTTTTGGTGGATGCCCCTCAATATACTCCAGAGGAGGTAAGACAATGGGCATCGCTGAAACCAATCTCGCTACCGAGCCGGGGCTGGACGAAATCCGCACCGCAATTCCCGAGGGCAAGCCCGCCTGGACGGAAAATATCTGCTGGATGATGCACGACCCCAACACCGGCATCAGCCTCTACGCCCACCTGGGCCGCATGCAGCCGGATCGCACCGTGTGGGAAGGGCTTTCCCTGATCTACCTGCCGAACGGCGAAGTGCTGGTCAACCGCAATCTCGGCGTCAGCCTGACGGAGGCCAAAACGCCCGAGTACAGCTACCGCCCGGTGGTGCCCAACAAGATCTGGCACTATCACTTCGATGGCATGGCGCAGCGCGTCAATCCCCAGGACCTGCGCCGCCGCGCCGTCGCGGACGAACCTTTCGAACACGTGGTTTACGACCTGGTTTTCGAAGGTGTGCAGCCCGTGTACAACATGCACGGCTCCACCCTGGAATCCGAAGCCAAGCACAAGACCCACCTGGAACAGGGCGGCACCCTCAAGGGCGCGATCGTGATCGGCGGAAAACGCCATGAAATCAACTGCACGGCGTTTCGCGACCACTCGATCAGTGAGCGCACCTTCAAAACACTGGAACTGGAGAGCTGGGCCAACTGTACCTTCCCCAGCGGTCGCGTGTTCAGCATCCTGGAAGTGAAGCGCCAGGAAGTGCAAATCATGCAAGGCCAGGTTTTCCGCGATGGCAGAATCGAGCCGCTGACGGCCTCCGGCGTGGCCGACCTGACCTCCACCGCGGGTGAACCTTACAGCGGCACCATCCGCTTGCAGGTGCCATCGGGCGACATCGAGATCCAGTACGAAGTGATCGACAAGCAGTTCGTCAATTTCAACCTGATGCGCCCCGTGGGCCTGCGCCCGGGCATCGACGTCGACAACCCGAGCTTCATGTTGGCGGTGCAATGCCCTGCGAAATTCACCTGGGATGGCGAAGTGGGCTACGGCTGGCTTGAGCGGGTAAGGCCGCACAAGGCGGAGTTGCTGTAGAAGGCACAAGCTGCAGATTGACAGGAGGCCCGCATCATGCGGGCCATTTTGTCTGCGCTTACAGAAAAGAATGGGTTGTGGCGTTTTCGTCCACGGATTAACAACGAAAAGCCTGTTTGATACACTGACACAGCAGATAGTAGATAAGAGTAATAGGAGGATCCCATGCAGTCGCAAGCAGCCCACGACGTAAATCTCGCCTCGCTCCCGCCGTTGGGCGATGGTCTGTTGGCAGAAACCAACCGGCTGCGCGATCATGATCCCATTTTTTGGAGCGAAGAATCCCAATGCTGGCTGGTGAGCGGCCACGAAGCCGTCACCGAAGGGTTTTCAGGATCGCTGCCCCTGTCGAGCGAGTTCTTCCCCGAATCCATCTACGCGATCATGCCGAAGGAAGAACTCGACGCCCGCTGCCCCAATTCCGTGAAATACATGTCGCTGATCAGCACCAACCGGGACGGCGCTGCGCACGCGCGCATGCGCAGGTTGCTGATCAAGGCCTTCAATCCCAAGCTGGTCGAGAGCCTGCGCCCCTACGTGCGTGAGCGCGTCGCCTATTTGCTGGATATCGCCGAACAGCGGCGCGACATGGAGTTCCATGAAGAGATCTCGCGGATGTTGCCGGGCGCGGTGATTTTGCGCCTGTTGGGCATGGACGAATCCTATCTCGCCCGGCTCAAGGGCTGGGCCGATGGCGTGGCGGCTGCCCTCATCGCCTACGCGCCCGAGCCGGAGTGCATGTACCGCCTGGAAGACGTAGTCAACGACATGCTGGAAGTGTTCCACCGCGAGATCGAGGACCGCAAACGCAACCCCCGCAACGATCTGATCACCTACATGGTTGAAGCGTCCGAGGACGGTGACAAGCTCACCCAGGACGAAATGCTCGGCTCGTTGATACAGATGATCATTGCCGGCCACGACACTACCAGCAATTCGTTGAGTTTCGGCGTGAGAGCCATGGCGAAATACCCCCAAGCCTGGGAAGCCTGGCGAGCGAATCCTGAAAAATCGGTGGAGTACGCCATCGAACTGATGCGCTATATCGCCATGTCGGCATCTATGCCACGCATTGTGGCGGAGGATTTCGATTGGCATGGAAAACACCTTAAAAAAGGTGAGTTCGTGATCTTGCTGATCGCCGGTGGCAACCGCGACCCGCTGGTGTACGACAATCCGGAAAACCTGGACTTCAACCACCGCAACGATCGCGCCCTTACCTTTGGCCCGGGCATGCATCACTGCATCGGTCACCTGCTGGCAAAACTGCAACTCGGAGAATTCTTCAAGGCCTTGGTGCAACGCTTCGACAGCGTCGAGGTTCTCGAAGAGCCGCAGTTCACCACTGGTATCAATTTCCGCAGTCTGGAGGCATTGCAGGTACGGTTTCATCCTTGCGGAGGGTGAAACCGTCCGTGTAGGAGCCTGCCTGCAGGCGACACAGCCATCGGCGCGTACGGCACGGTCGCCTGCGGGCAGGCTCCTACACGGGCGGCATCACAGTTCTTCACGCTCTGCGCGAAAAGATCGTGAACTGGCTCTAAGGTAAGGAAAAACAAGGCACAGAACAATGAGCTATTTCAATTCGGCGTTGCCCTTCGTCGACAGCTCCTGCCGCAGGCGAATGCCGCAACGGCTGACTCATGTTTTTGAATCCCTCAGCGTCGAGCTGTCTGACGATGCTGGATCGGGGTTGAGCATCCGCACCTCGTCCGTGGATGACTGGTGGTTCAGTCTGGTCGAGGGCAGGGGGCGTCTGGCACTTTTCACGGAAGATCTGGGTTTGTTTTCCAACCATGCAACACTGGTGCTCACGTTGCGCGGCCAGCATGCGAGTCTGGACCGCCGATCGGTGTGTCCGCCGCCCGCACGGCAACTTTTCTTTGGCCTGTCGTCCCGTTGGGGTGCATCTTCCAGCTCGGGAAATTTCAGTTATCTGTGTATTTACATGCCTATCGATCAGCTTGCCGAACACGATTTGGAGAATATACCCTACGGTTATTCCATGGGCGTTGAGCAGGGGGCGGGCGCGGTGCTCAGCTCCGCCATGCGCAGGCTCGTCGACGAAGTCATCGACGGCGGCGACAACCGTTCCATCGCCGGCATTCTTCCCGCCTTCTCCAATCTCGCGATTACCACGCTGGGCCAGAAAAATGTTCCCGCGGTGCTGTCGGACCCTAACGTCCGCCGTATGCGCCGTATCATGGATTGCCTGAACAACTATTTCAGTGATCCAGATCTCGACCCCAACCAGGTGGCAGCCATGGTTGGTGTGTCGCGACGACAGCTGGATCGGGAGTTCGAGCAGGCGGGGGATACCTTCAGCCGGCGCTTGCGCGTACTGCGGCTGAACAAGGCCAGGGCACTGTTGCGAACAGAGCCCGGTATGAGTATCACGCGAGTGGCTTATGAAGTTGGCTTCAGCTGCCCCACGGTATTCGGTCGCCACTTCAGGGCTCACTTCGGCGAAACGCCAAGTGAGTTTTGTCTCGGACTATTGCAGTAAGTCCCTCGAGAAACGGAGATTCGACAGGAACAGCTTACGGCTTATGGCTCACTGTAAATCAGCAGTAATATTTTTCGACATCGACAAGTAGTCGTAGAGCCGAAGGCAAAGCGAGCTGTAAGCTTTAAGCTGGAGCACTGCAAGAACGGCGTTCTGCCGGCATTTAACTTAGAGCTTACAGCTCAACGACAACCCGCAGCCCGAATTTCTGACTTATGTACCAGTCGCTCACTGCCTGATCTGTCTTTATCCGTCGAGACATTGGCTGGCATCGTTGAGTGTTTCGCCTTTCCCCCTCATAGACTAAGCCGATACCTTCTTTGGACGATTTCGAAGACAGGATGGCAGAAGGAAGCAGACCAGTTAGTAAAAATCAGCTCGGTCTCCTTTGCAAAAATAATTCATATATCCAACAAGGTTTTTTGGGGGTAAGTCATGACCAGTCTGACAAGAAAAATCAACATGGCGCCGCTGTATGCGGGAGTCTGTCTTTTTACTGGCTGCGTAGCGGCCGTCCAGGCTCAAACTGGATCATCCGGCCTGGAAGAAATTGTCGTTACGGCGCAGCGGCGCGCGGAAAGCGCCCAGGCGGTGCCCATCAGCGTCACGGCGCTGTCGGGTGACAAGATGGAAAAAGCCGGAATAGAGGGAGTCCGGGATCTCGATATGCTCACGCCAGGATTGAACATCAATCAGAGGTCGTTTCTCTGGGTGCCCTACATTCGCGGTATTGGCATGGTGGATCAGACCTCTGGCCAGGAAGCGGGGGTGGCGACCTACGTCGATGGCGTGTATCTCTCCAGCCCCTTTGGCAGTTCGCTGTCGTTCAACAATATCGAGCGGGTGGAAGTGCTCAAAGGGCCCCAGGGGACGTTATTCGGACGCAACGCCACGGGTGGTCTCATCCACATCATCACAAAGGACCCGTCCCAGGAAACCGAGATCAACGGCAAGGTCAGCATCGGCAACTACGATACCTACCAGGGGCAGCTCTATGTGGCGGGCGGCATCAGCGAGTCACTCGCGGCGGATATCGCGCTCAGCCACAGGGATCAGGGTCGTGGCTACGGCGACAACGTCACCTTGGGCCATGAAATTCCAGGGAACGAAGAGTTCGGGATACGCAGCAAGTGGGTCTATGACGTTTCTGATAATACCCGCGCAACAATGATCGCCGATTATCAGAAACAGCAGGGCTTCATGGGCAACAACCGGACCACGGTACCCGGGTCTGTTTTCATTGCGGGCCCCGGAGTGGTTTTCTCATCTCTGCCGGATTTTCAGGATATCCAGCAGGATATCGATGCCCACGCCGACATCGAAATATGGGGCGCGTCACTGCGCGTGGAGCATCAATTCGAGAGTATCGATTTCCAAAGCATCACTTCCTACAGGGAAGTGAACATCGAAAGCCTGTTCGACAACGACGGTCTGCCGATACCTCTTGTTCACGTTGCAGAAACCACCGAAGTAGAAACCTTCACTCAGGAAATACAGTTTTCCTCCAATAACGAAGGTGCCTTCAACTGGATTGTCGGTGCATTTTACATGGATGACACCAATGGCTATGCGCCACCTACCGGCATCAGCCTGCGCGGGCTTGCCTTTCCCGATCCCATTACGGGCAACCCGGCCAGCGTTGATATCATCCACAGCATCGACACCTCCTCGATGTCGGTTTTTGCCGAAGGAACTTTCGAGCTGACTGAGGCCACGCGGCTGACATTGGGGGCACGATACACGAAAGACAAGAAAGAATTGACGGGCTGGACGGAGGTCAATCTTGAGGATGGCTCCATGCTCATGGCCATTCCGACCCCCAGTGACTCCAAAACCTGGCGAGAGCCCACGTGGCGCGCGGCCCTGGAACACAGCCTCAGAGACGATGTGCTGATCTACGCATCCTATAACAAAGGGTTTCGCAGCGGTACCTACAACACCGTGACCGTAACAGGACGGCCCATCAACCCGGAATTTGTCGACGCCTATGAAGTCGGCTTCAAAAGCGACTGGCTGGATCGGCGCCTGCGTATCAACGGTGCGCTGTTCTACAACGACTACACCGACATCCAGCTGGCCATCAATCGCGGTACCACCTACGACACCATCAATGCGGGAGAGGCGGAAATTATCGGTCTGGAGCTGGAAAGTGAAGCTGCCGTCAGTGACAGGCTTTTTCTGCGCTTCGGGCTTGCCTATCTGGATACGGAATATAAGGAATTTGGCGACACCGTATGCACGGAGAGGCTGCCCACCGGCCAGACCGCGGGATACCTTTGTGACCCGGCAGGTAATGCGTTGATACGTGCGCCGGAATTGACTTACAACATCGGATTTTTGTACGAAGTGCCGACCACCTATGGAATCGTCGGCGCCAGCATGGATTATTTCTGGACGGATGACTTCAGTTGGGACCCGGACGGACGTCTCTACGAGCCGTCCTATGGAAGACTCAATGGCCAGCTCTACTGGGCCAGCGCCGATGATCGCTACAGAGTCACACTGTTCGGTCGCAACATAACGGATGAAGAGTACTCGGCATTCACCGTGGGCCAGGAAGGTATTGCCGATCAATATTCTCCGGCACCGCCGCGTACCTTTGGAGTCGAGTTTTCGTTCAGTCTGTGAATAGAAGGCGAAACCCAGCAGGTCCTCTTCTGGAGGAGCTAACCTGTCGATCTGTCAATTTTGATTTCTGAGTCACTACCAGAGCTGCTGGAACGAGACACGCACATGGCTAGAGTCGATGGTAAAGTGATTGCAATTACAGGTGCTGGCAGCGGCATCGGTGAAGCCACTGCGCTGCTGTGTGCGGCGGAAGGTGCGAAAGTATTTCTGATCGGTCGTACGCTGGCAAAACTTGAGAAAGTGGTCGAACAGATCCGCCACCAGGGCGGTGAGGCAGCGGTCTGTGCTGGCGATCTGCAGTGTGCAGATACGGTTGAGCGTGTTTTCGATCAACTGCTTTCCACGTATGGCCGGGTTGATGGGCTGATCAATTCGGCTGGTGTCGGTTCGAGCTGGAGCGAGGTCAGCCCCGGCTCCATGAACGACATCGCCACTACGCCGATCGATAAATATCAAGAGGTGATGCGCATCAATCTCGACTCGGTGGTTTTTATGTGTCGCCGCGCGGTACAGGAAATGCGTAAACAGGGTGCCGGTTCCATCGTCAATATCTCGTCCATATACGGCATCGTCGGCCCACCCACGCATCACACATACGCCATGACAAAGGCGGCCATTGCGCATTTATCGCGCAGTATGGCCGTAGGTTATGCGCGTG
This sequence comes from uncultured Porticoccaceae bacterium, assembly GCA_964469165.1. Lineage (GTDB taxonomy): Bacteria > Pseudomonadota > Gammaproteobacteria > Pseudomonadales > Porticoccaceae > CAYXXZ01. Next base: position 7,572 of record CAYXXZ010000050.1, on the reverse strand, counting down.
ACGGTATTCGCGTGAATTGCATCGTACCCGGCTTTATCGCCACGCCCATGAACGAAAATGTGATGGGAATCTTCGATGATCCGGAATATGCGGCCTCGCTGATGCCGATAGCGCGCCCCGGTACACCGCTTGAGCTGGCGCAAGCCTGTCTCTATCTCGTCAGCGATGAGTCGAGCTATACCACAGGCGTTGTACTGCCGGTAGATGGTGGTTGGTCGGCGAAGTGACGGGGTCTCCTTGAAGACAGCCCAGCCTGCTGTAGAACAATCAGGCAGGGGTAAGCATTCGCTTGAGTTGACCGAAAAATTTCATACCACAAAGAGAGCATCAATATGAATCAGAGCAATGATATTGAAGAGATAAGAAAAATTGAATATGCCATGGCGTCGGCACAAACGTTGGACGACTGTTTGCAATGCTGGCACAAGGATATCGTTCAGATAGATATCATGCCGGGTGCGTTGGTGGGTATCGAGGCAGTCAGGGAAAGCCTTGCGCCGCAATTCAACGGTTGTGAGAACATCCGTTGTGATATCAACGACCTCAAGATCGTTGTAGACGGCAACATGGCCTATGCGCACAGCACCATGGTTTTTACCGCCAATGGAAATGCTGGCGGCCCCTACGGTAATGCGGGGCTTTTCGAGGCGAGAAGTGATGGCGCGGATAGCGTACACATGTCCTGGCGGCAGACGGATATCTATCGCAAGGAGGATGGCCGTTGGCAGCTGGTGCATCAGCATTCGTCGTTTCCCATTGACAGAAGTACAGGCAAGGCAATCATCACTCCCCAATCATAAGCGGCGCGCCGCGCCTTCGACGGCGCGGCTTGTTCCACCCACCCAACCCTCTCACCAGTTGCCACGGTCGAAAAAGGCAGTCCTTCTCATAGAACGCAGTGCTTCAAAACCTGTGATAAATCACGGGTTTCAGGACGGCCCGCTGTGATATTTTTCCTCATGGATAGCGGTAGCGTCCCTTGTCAACGCATTGCACGCAGCAATCGTGCTTCTCGACAGGGGCTTTCTTTGCACCAAGCCTGCGCAGCGAAGTGGCCTGAAAGACACCTGTGCTGTAAAGCTCGGGCTATGAGAATCCGAGTTCATGGATTAACCTAACGCAGGTATACCTTCGGGTGGTGCCATGATCGCGGATACAACAGCCTTCCCTTTTGTCGATCGGGTTTGCCGGCAGCGGCTGCCCGAGCGGCTCGCGGACGTGTTCCGTGCAGTGCATGTGGAGCTGTCCAGCGGTTCGCGGCTGCATATTCGCACTGCCGCGGTTAATGACTGGTGGTTGAGCTCGGTGGAGGGCAGTGGCTGCGTTACTTTCAAGGCAGAAGACCGGGAAGCTTTTTCGAACCATGCGCTGCTCCTTCTGACGCTGCGCGGCGAACACCGACGGGTGAACTACAAACCCTTGTTTCCCCCTGTCGGACAGATTTCTCTGGGGCTATCCGTGCCCAGGGACACGTCGCGCAGTTCCGGAGACTTTGCCTATTTGGTGATCTTTGTACCCCTGGATCAGCTGGATCCAGCAAATCGCGGTATACCCTACGGCTACTCCATCGACACGGGCCATGGCGCGGGAGCAATCCTTGCCGCCTGTATGTTTCGCCTTGTGGAAGAGGCCATTCAAGGGGCGGGTGACCAGGCCATTACGCCTATTCTGCCGTCCTTCGCAAGCCTGGTCATCAGCACCCTGAGCCAGAAAGACAACCCCGCAGTTTTTCATATCACCAATCCGCGCCGTATGAGCCGCATTGGCGATTGCCTCAATCGCCACTACGCCGATCCCTTGCTGACACCGGCGCAGGTGGCGGAAATGGTCGGTATCTCGCGCCGCCAGCTGAACCGTGAGTTCGAGCGTGCCGGCGAGACCTTCGGTGCCCGCTTACGGGCCCTGAGGCTTGCAAAGGCGCGAGAATTACTGAGTGCCGATGGTGAGATGACCATCACTCAGGTGGCCTACGAAGTAGGGTTCAGCAGCCCGACCCTTTTTGGCCGTTTGTTCAAAGAACACTTCGGCGTTACACCCAGAGAATTCGTTGCCACCATTCGCTGATCCGTGCGCTGGCCCGGGCGGTAGAGATTTTGGCCCGGAAAGTTGAGAACCCCTGCCGCTGAATTTCAATAATGCTCCGGTATTTGTCCGGTGCGCGTTGCAGAATACGCCTGAATATCGATAAGCCGTCAGGCGGGCGTGTCAGCAAGCGAGCGGTGATCCCGCAGGTCAGGCTTGAGAACTCACCGCTGAAAATCTGCAACCGCAATCCGGCATCCGATCGCTGTGTAAAGATAAAACAGGGGCCAATCGATGGACATTATTGAAAAAGAACTTTTTACCTGGGATGTGCCGCTGGCGGATGAAACCCTCCTCGATCCACTGCCAAACATTCCCCACATGAGTGAGAACTTCTGTTTTACCGGCCATGATCCGGAACGCCGGCTCGGTTATTACGTACATATCGGGCGCTGGATCAAGGATCCGGAAATTCTCCGTGAACTGCTGATCCTGTGGTTGCCGGATGGTTCCATCCTCTGGGCCCAGAGCTTCGGCCGCGGCGACTGTACACGAGGCCCCTCGGTGGCCTGCCAACGGCTTGTCTGCGAGGAGCCCGGCAAGAGAGTCCGCATTCTTTACAATGGCCCGATGCAGCACATCCCCCTGACAGAGGTGGCCCGGCCCAATCCTGAGCCGACCGAACTGGACAAGGTAGAGGTGGATCTGCTTTTCGAGGGCAGTTCCGCAATGTGGTATTACCCGCAGGTCGAAGACGCCATGTGGTCGAAGTGGCACACGGAGCAATGGGGGCGTGTCAAGGGCAGCATAACGCATGTGGACAGGAACTACGATTTCAGCGGAGTCGGCTATCGCGATCACAGCCGCGGCCCCCGTTATCTGCCCGATTATCGCGGCCACAGCTGGATCCAGGGGCAGTTTCCGGAAGGGGATTCGTTCGCCATCTATAAATTGTGGCAGATGGAAAACGGTGAGGAACGCGAGACGCTGTCGGCGGCGAAGATTCATAAAGATGGCAAATTGATTCCTGCCAGGGTGATTCAGGCGCCGCGGCTTACGGAGTCTCTGGACGTTATGGGTGAGTTTGAACTGGTCATCGAATCGGAGCTTGGACGGATGAGCATGATTGCACAGCCGCGCGGGTTGGCGTTCTTCTCCTTTGGCGACCTGATGAGCCATTTCCTGCCGAGCATCCCCACGGGTGACACAAAATTCCACTTCACTAATGCCGAGCAGCCGAGCATCTTCACTAGCGGTGGGCGCACAGCCGTAGGTCATGTGGAGCGCAACTACTACCGTGGCAGGGCAGAAATGCCGTTCAACCCCGAGCGCCTGCGGCAGGCCTACGGGCGCTAGTTTCAACGTTGGCATTGCGACTGCAACAAGGGTACAGCGATGATACGACCGATGGAGCTCGCCAGTGTGCTCGAAACCATCAGGGCCACGATCGCCACGGAGCTGAAAGCGGATCTGAGCTCCGCGGCAGGCAGAGCCGGTGCCGATGCCTTGGTGATGATTCTCGACAGGTTGCTCACGGATATTACGCTGGGCGATGACGTGGCGCGCCAGCAGCGCCTGCGCTGGGATCATCTGGCAGCTGAGCTGGCAACGCTGGGCCTGCGCAGTCCACAAACTCTGGCTGCACCTGGCGGGGGATTTCTCGGCGATCTGGATGCTCTTCAGAAGTTGCTCGACTCCTTGCAGCAAGACATCGCATCGCAAGAAGGTTTTACCAGCCTGCACGAGAAGTTGAAGCACAATGATCCGCAGGTGCGCGCCTGGTTCGACAAGGCAACAAATGCACTTGTGGAGCTGAGCCGCAACAACCGCACGGTGCTTTCACAGCAGAACGAAGCGGTTGCCAAAACACAGACAGTGGATCGCGCTGCTGCGCTGCGCGACGGTCTGGGCCATTATCTTGCAAGGCGTTACCCGGAGCTTGGCAGCGACCCGATCCAGGAATTCAGGCTTACACCGGGCGGTTATGCCAAGCAGACCGGGCTGTTCTCACTGCACTCGAACGCGTCATTACCCGAGAAACTGGTACTGCGCCTCGATATGCCGAACAGTGTCACGGGCACGTCTGTGGAGGATGAATATCCTGTCATCGAGCGTATGTACGGCCTCGGCCTTCCCGTGCCGCGTCCCGTCTTGCTGGAGACGGACAACAGCGTGCTGGGTGGCGCCTTCATGTTGATGACCGAGGTTGAGAACGCAGAGCCATCGGGCCCTTATTTCCCCGTCGAGCGCAAGGGCGAACTGAAAACCGGCCCGGATTTCGGCAGGGAAGTGGCGCGAACCCTCGCCAGGCTTCACGCGAGCACACGGGAAGATTCCGCATCGGCGCCCGACTACCACAAGCAGGTGCACGACGCGCACATGCGGTGGCGCACCCTGCCGAAGGGGCCTTATTCCCTGGTGGCCGATCTGGGCTATGCCTGGCTGCTCAGCCACCCGGTGAGCGAGACGAGACCCTGGTGCGCCATTCACGGCGACTTCGGTGCCCACAATATTCTCGTCCGCGATGGTCACCTTGCTGGCCTGATCGACTGGGAGTTGTCTCGCATTGGCGATCCCGCGGAAGACCTGGCTCAGTGCCGCATGATGCTGTTACCCGGAATCATGGCGTGGGAGGATTTCGTTGCGGAATATCTGGCGGCAGGCGGTGACCCTGCCGCCTGTGATGAGGCCACAGTCGGTTATTTCTGCATCTGGGTTTTTTTACACCATTTACAGAATCACATCATGCTGCGTGAAAAATATCTGGCGGGCGAGCGCACGGACGTGCTGGCGGCCAACATCATTACTTACTACTACGCCCTGGTGGCAGAGTACCTGGCCGAGGCGCTCAAGATCGCTGTCGATGCGCACCGGGTGGAGTGAATGCAATGGCATGGACAGAGCCAGAAAAAGATCATTCCACCAGGTCGCACTGCGTTGTCCATGAGATGACCAAAGAAGGGCAGGGCGGTAAATATAAGCAGAGTTTGCGGGGATGACTAGCGTGCTGAAGCCAGAATTCAATTTTTGAGAATTTCTGCAAACCCGATCATTGCATAGGTCGGGGGCATCCGAATATCAATCAAAAAAACCATTTTCCAATTTTATGGGGGATATCATGTCGTATTTTGTCCGGAAAAATGTGGCGCTGCCACTCGTTGCGACTCTCAGTCTGGGGATGACCGGGATGGCGAATGCCCAGGAGGGGCTACAGGCCAGAGGTACTCTGGAAGAAATCGTTGTCACCGCGCAGAGGCGCGCCGAAAGTGCGCAAACCGTGCCGATCAGTGTCACAGCCTTATCGGGGGGCGCCATGGAGCAGGCGCGCATAGATGGCGTGCGCGATCTCAACGTGATGACACCGGGACTCAACGTCAATCAGCGCTCGGTGGTGTGGGCGCCTTACATCCGCGGTATCGGTACACTGGACATCACGGCCGGCCAGGAAGCGGGTGTGGCCACCTATGTGGATGGCGTGTACCTGTCCAGCCCCTATGGAAGCAATTTGTCGTTCAACAACATCGAGCGTGTGGAAGTGCTAAAGGGTCCGCAGGGAACGCTTTTTGGTCGCAATGCCACGGGCGGACTCATCCATATCATCACCAAAGACCCGTCTCAAGAAGCGGAAATGAAAGGTAAGGTGAGCGTTGGAAACTACGAAACCCGCCAGGGACAGCTGTATCTGGCAGGGCCGCTGACAGACAGCCTGGCGGCGGATCTGGCCATCAATTACCGGGACCAGGGCCGTGGCTATGGCACCAATGTGGCGCTGGGGGAGCGCATTCCCGGCAGCGATGAGCTTGGCTTGCGCAGCAAATGGGTTTATGAGCCCAGCGATACCACCAAAGTCACGGTGATCGGTGATTATCAACGGCAGGAAGGGATGTTGGGCAACAATCGCTCTACTGTGCCGGGGTCTGTCTTCGTCGCTGGGCCGGGTGTGACATTTTCAGCGCTCGGGGATTATCAGGATATTCAGCAGGACGTGGTGGCGGATGCGGAAATCGAAATCTGGGGCGGCTCGATCCGCCTCGATCAGAGTTTCGGGGCGTTCGATTTTCAAAGTACCACGGCCTATCGGGAAGTCGCGGCGGACAGCCTGGTTGACAACGACGCGTTGCCCATACATCTGGTGCACTTCGCGGAAGATCTTCAAGTAGAGTCATTCACTCAGGAATTCCAGCTCTCATCCAACAGCGAAGGCGCATTCAACTGGATTCTGGGGGCGTTCTACATGGACGACCGCAACGGCTATATGGCGCCTTCGGGCATCACGCTCAGTGGTCTTGCGTTTGCGGATCCGATAACTGGCAATCCGGCGAGCGTCAATCTGATCCATACCGTGAAAACCGAATCCACTTCGATTTTTGCGGAGGGCACCTTCGATCTCAGTGACAGGACGCGTCTGACATTGGGCGCACGCTATACGCAGGACAAAAAGTCATTTGCCGGCAGAACTCAGGTGAATCTCGAGGATGGCACGCCCTTCGTGACCGTTCCCTCGCCCAGCGATTCGGCAACCTGGCGGGAGCCCACCTGGCGCGTGGCGCTGGAACACGATCTGGCGCAGGACATTCTTGTTTACGCTTCCTACAACAAGGGCTTTCGCAGCGGTACCTACAATACTGTTCAGGTAACGGGCGTGCCGGTCGACCCCGAGTTTGTCGATGCGTATGAGCTGGGTTTCAAAAGTTATTTGTTCGATCGACGCCTGAGGCTCAACGGTGCCTTGTTCTACAACGATTACACGGACCTGCAATTGGTCATCAACCGTGGCACGACCATCGAGACACTCAATGCCGGTCAGGCCGACATCATGGGATTGGAGCTGGAAGGTGAAGCGATAGTAACGGATAACTTATCGATGCGTTTCGGTTTGGCCTATCTGGATACGGAGTACAAGGAATTCGGTGACACCGGTTGTACCGTGCGCTTGCCCAGCGGCGAAACCGCTGGCGTGGTGTGTGATCCGGCGGGGAATCCGGTGATTCGCGCGCCAGAATATACACTGAATGCGGGTTTTCTTTACGAAGTACCGATCAGCACGGGTTCAGTCGGAGTCAGCATGGATTATTTCTGGACCGACGAATTCAATTGGGAGCCCGATGGGCGCCTTGTCGAGCCAGCCTACGGGCGTCTGAACGGGCAGCTTTTCTGGAGCAGCGTGGATGAGCGCTACCGGGTAACGCTGTGGGCGCGCAACCTGACCGATGAAGAGTATTCCACTTTCACTGTCGGGCAACCGGGCATAGCCGATCAGTACACGCCGGCGGCACCACGCACATTCGGACTGGAGTTTTCTTTCAATCTGTAATCCTGATCCCGCCACCGTTGAGTGGCGGGGCGATTTTGCAAACTAGAGAGCAGAGCCATTATTTTTGCGGAGATTTTCAATGGCAGGCAACTGGAACGACATTGCACAGGAGTTTCGCCGCGCCTCGGCGATCAACCGTATCGGTCGCAACGTGGCCTGGGAAAGACTGACCGATCCCAGGCCCACCACGCTCGACGAGGTACCGCCTTCACCGCAGGCGCTGACCGTGGAATATC
>CAYXXZ010000049.1:0-21891 GCA_964469165.1 uncultured Porticoccaceae bacterium | reverse complement strand
CAATCCCGCTGGCAAAGGGCAAGTGCCCGCTTCAAGGGATATCCCAAGACCTCCGCCGCGATGCTGTTGATCGCCGTGGCGGCCATTTTGTGGGCGGGCAGCCGCCTGTTGGCGCCGGACGATGAGCCTGAATTCCAGACCATGGTCGTCGCCCGCGGCGATATCGAGGACAGCATCGGCTCGCTCGGCACCCTCGAGCCCAAGGACTACGTGGATGTGGGCACCCAGGTGTCGGGGCAACTCGAGCGCCTCCATGTGGACATCGGTGATCAGGTGGAAAAGGGCCAGTTGCTGGCCGAGATCGACCCGGCGGTTTACGAAAGCCGGGTGCGCGGTTCACGCGCCACGCTCGACAATCTTCGCGCGCAACTGGCCCTGCAGGAGTCCGAGCAGGAACTGGCCAAGCGCCGCCTGCAGCGCAACCGCAACCTGTACGCGGAGCGCGCCGTGAGCGAGGACGTGCTGCTCGCCAGCGAGACCGAGGTTCAGTCCAATGCAAGCCGCATCCAGGCCTTGAAAGCCCAGATCGATGCCGCCGAGGCGACCCTCGATGGCGATGTGGCCAACCTCGGTTACACCAAGATCTACGCGCCCATGAGCGGCACGGTGGTGGATTCTCTCGCCATTCAGGGGCAGACCATCAACGCCAGCCAGACCGCGCCGACCATCGTGCGCATCGCCAATCTCGATGTCATGACCGTGCGCGCCCAGGTCTCGGAAGCGGATGTGGTGCGCATCGATGAAGGCATGGCGGTCTACTTCACCACCCTCGGCATGCCCGAGCGGCGCTGGCGCGCCACGGTACGCAAAGTGTTGCCCACCCCGGTGGTGCTCAATAACGTGGTGTTGTTCAACGTGTTGATCGACGTCGACAACAGCGACCGCGCCCTGATGACGTCCATGACCGCCCAGGTATTTTTCCTGCTGGCGGAGGCGCGTGGCGTTCTGGTGGCGCCGGCGGAGGCCGTGAGCCGCAGCCGCGACGACAGTGGCAAGCCCGCACATCGAGTACAGGTCATCACGGCGCACGGCCCCGAGTGGCGCCCGGTGCGGGTCGGTGTACGTAGCCGCACCGAGGTGGAGATTCTGTCTGGCCTCGACGAAGGGCAGGAGATCGTCAGTGGTCGTTCGTCGGTGGCGGCACCTGGTGCTCAGTCCCGCAGCGTGTTCAGCGTGGGCGGCCCGGGGCGGGGACCGCGATGAACAGCCCGGCAACCGCTCCGCGAGGACTGAGCGCGGCGCACACCGCGGACGAGGCGCTGCTGTCGCTGCGCAACATCAGCAAGCACTATCGCAATGGCGAGGAGATCATTCGCGCCCTGGATGGCATCGATCTCGATATCCAGGCTGGCGAGTTCGTCGCCATCATGGGCCAGTCGGGCTCCGGCAAGTCGACCCTGATGCATATCATCGGCTGCCTGGATACGCCGACCGCGGGCGAGTACCGGGTGGCGGGCAAGAACGTCGCGCGCTTCGACGCGGATCAGCTCGCCGGCGTGCGCAGCCACTTCTTCGGCTTCGTCTTTCAGCGCTACAACCTGCTGGCCACCGAGTCGGCTCTCGAAAATGTCGCCATTCCCGCCATTTACGCCGGCGTGGCGAAGCCTGAGCGCGCGCGCCTGGCGGCCCGTCTGCTGGAGCGCCTCGGGCTCGGTGATCGCCTGGGACACAAGCCATCGGAATTGTCCGGCGGTCAGCAGCAGCGGGCTTCCATCGCCCGCGCCCTGGTCAACGATGCACCGCTGATTCTGGCCGACGAGCCCACCGGCGCACTGGACAGCAAAAGTGGCGAGGAAGTGCTGAACCTGCTCAAGGAACTGCACCAGCAGGGCGCGACCATCATTCTCATCACCCACGACCCGGGCGTGGCCGCCCATGCCCGGCGCCGCATCACCATCAGCGATGGCCGCATCGTCGACGACAGCGGCTCGCCGGATTTGTCCGACAATGCCGCTGCCAGCCACGGCAAGCGTGGCAACGGCGAGGGCATGCATCTCATGGCGGCCGTGGGCGAGGCTGTCCACATGGCGCTGCGTTCGCTGCGCAGCAATTTTTTCCGCAGCGTTCTGACACTGTTGGGCGTGGTGATAGGCGTGGCGTCGGTGGTGGCGCTGATGGCCCTCGGTGAGGGCAGCAAACAGCAGGTGCTGAGCAGTATCGAAGCGCAGGGCACCAACTTGCTGGTGGTGCGTCCGGGCGGCGGCAGCGGCATGCGCGACGGTGGCGATGTGACCACCCTGGTGCGCGCAGACGCCCTCGCCATCGCAGAGCTGGATCATGTCGAGGCCGCCGTGTCCGAACGCCGCGCCAGCGGCAACCTGCGCTTCGCCAGCAAGGACTATCGCACGGAAATGACCGGCGTCGATGCCGGCTTTGCCATGGCGCGGGACTGGCAGATGTCGGCCGGCACATTCTTCAGCGAAGATGACGTAGCGCGTTACGCCTCGGTGATGGTGCTCGGTCAGACGGTCGTCGACAACCTCTTCGAACCCGGCCAGAGCCCGCTCGGCGCCCATGTGCTGGTGGAGAATGCGCTCTTCCAGGTGATCGGGGTGCTGAAACCTAAGGGCGCCGGCTCCTGGGGCAACGACATGGATGACGTGGCGCTGATTCCCGTCACCACCGGTTCGATCCGGCTCTACGGCGGCGACCATCTGAGCAGTATCACCGTCAAGGTCGACGGCAGCACCAATGTGGACGCCACCGAACAGGCCGTGCTCGATCTGCTCACGCGCCGCCACCTGCGCGAGGACTTTCGGGTGCGCAACACCGCGTCCCTGCTGGAGATGGTGTCCGCAACCCAGAACACGCTCGCGTTGTTGCTTGGCTCGGTCGCGGCCATTTCATTACTGGTGGGCGGCATCGGGGTGATGAACATCATGCTGGTGAGCGTCACCGAGCGCACCCGCGAAATCGGTATCCGCATGGCCACCGGCGCACGGCGCCGCGACATTCTTCTGCAGTTCAATATCGAGGCCATCGCGGTGTGCTGCATCGGCGGCCTGCTGGGCATCGTCGCCGGGGCGGCTATCGCCAAGGGGCTGGGCTATTTCGGTCAGGCCGCGGTGTTCACGCCCATGCCGTCGCTGCTGGCCTTCGGCTGCGCGATGGCGACCGGCCTCATCTTCGGCTATCTGCCGGCGCGCAAGGCCGCACGTCTCGATCCGGTGATCGCATTGGCGGCGGAGTGATATGGCAATGGCACACAGGACAATAGCGATGATTCCACGCAAGGCCCTTTATCTCGCTCTCGGCTTCTGCTGCGCACTGAGCGTCGGCTGCGCGAGTGGCCACGCGCCCTTTCAGGCAGAAAGGGTGGTGCCGCCGCACTGGCAGGGCGAGACCACCAGCGCGGCACAAGCCGAGGCGCAGGGCACCTGGTGGAGCACTTTCGCCAGTGCGGAGCTGGACAGCCTGATGGTGGCGGCTCTCGCGGACAACTTCAGCCTTGAAGCCTCTCGCGAGCGCATCGAGCAGGCCCGCGAGCGCTTGCGCTCCAGCCGTTCGGTGTTGTTTCCGCAACTGGACCTCGGCTATGGCGTGAACCGCGCCGACCGCTGGGATGACGATGGCAAGCGCAGCGGCGGCAGTTCCGACTCCGTGTCCGCCAGTGTCGGCTACGAGGTGGATCTGTGGGGCGGGCAGCGCGCGGCGGTCGCCGGGGCGCGCGCGTCTCTGGCGGCCACCGAGTTCGGCCACGTGGCGGCGCGCCTGCTGTTGCAGGCGGAAATCGCCAATGCCTATTTCCAGTGGCTGGCTACCCAGGACCGTTTGCGCCACGCCCGCGAGAGCCTGGAAGCGAGTCGCGAGGTACTGCGCCTGATCGCGCTGCAGCACCGCGAGGGCAGCGTTTCGCGCCTCGAACTGGTGCAACAGGAAGCCGCGGTGGCGAGCCAGGAAGCCCAGATCAACGATCTCGCCAACGCCGCTGTGCAGGTGGAATATGCGTTGGCGGTGCTCACCGGGCAGGTGCCCGGGACACTGACGCTTGCGGGTAAATCCCTGACCGAGATACGCCTTCCGGTAATCGCCGCCGAACAGCCTGTGGAGCTTCTCGAACGGCGCCCCGACCTGCGCCAGGCGGAGGCCAATCTGGTCGCCGCACAAGCCAGTGTGGACACTGCCAGGGCTGCGCTTCTGCCCGGTTTGCGTCTCAGCGCCAGCTCCAGCTTTGGCGATCTCATTTTGGACGGCCCCGCCATCACCGCCACCAACATTGCCGCCGGATTGAGTCAGCCGTTGTTCCAGGGCGGACGGCTGCGGGCGGCGCTGGCCGGTGCCGAAGCAGGGCAGCGGGAAGCGCTGGCCAACTATTACCAGGTGGTGCTGGATGCGGTCAAAGAGGTGGAAAACAACCTCGCCGACGTGGAAACCCAGGCGCGCAACAGCTCCTTGCAGGAGCGCAATCTGGAGCTCTCGCGGGAGGCGTACCATCTCGCCGATCTGCGCTACCGCACCGGCGCAGCGGATTTCCTCACCCTGCTGGACGCGCAGCGCAGCCTGATCGCCAGCCAGGACAGCCATGTGCAGTTCGAATTGTCGCGCTATCAGAGCGCCCTCGAACTCTATCGCGCCCTGGGCGGCAGCTGGTGGGTGGAGGATGAAGCGCCGTCCCCGTCGGGCGGCTGAGCTGGGCGGCTCGCAACAGGCAATGCCGCAGTGGGGGGGGGAAGCTTTATTGGCCATCCCTCATCCAGCTCACAAATGATAACCATTTGCATTATCATTGATAGTCTTGTATCGTCTCAAACACATTTCAGCCCTGTGCTGCGCCAAGCGGAGACCCAGCGATAACACGAAGGGCCGTGCGGACGGAAGAAAATGATTTTCGTGACAGTGATGGATGAGCCGATGCCTGAGCACAAGACAACTCAACTCGATCCCTTGGTTGCACTGGAAAATCTGGTGCGTCACGGCCTGGAGCCCGATAATCCGGACCGCCTGACTTCATATCTGCGAGAGAGCTTCATCCGTGCCCAAGGGCTGGAGCCTCGGCAGCAGAGGAGGGCTTACGGCGCTGTACTGAGCTTGCTCACCGAGACCGTGCACGATCGTTCGGTGCCTTTTTCGTGGCGTTGTCACTGCATCGATTTCGCATTCGAACCCGCGCTCTTGATGAAATCCACGGCTGCCAATGAAGAGCAGGCGCGCGCCGCACAGGCAATCGAGGATGAGTTGACGGCGTTGCGCCATTGCGTGAATGCGTATCGGCAGTCTCTGACATGCACACCGGCAGCGCCGCTGTCCGGGCCGCGATCGCGCGGCGACGCCTGTGCCGTCGGGGGAGTTGGCCATGACGGAGACTGACGCCGTGGACGTGTGGAAACATCGTATCGAAGCCGGCAATCGCGCGTTTCGCAAGAACGATTTCAAGGAAGCCGTCATCTGTTATCAGAAAGCCTGTGCGCGAGCGCAATCGCTTCTCGAATTCAGCGCGGATTACCGCGGTGCCGTGGCGGCGCTACTGGTCAGTTATCACAATTTGGCCGATACCCTGATCCTTGAAGAGCAGGAAACAAAGGCATTGGGCCGCCTGCGGGATGTTCATTGGGTGTTGATGATGAAGCTCAACAGAAGCGGCATTCCGCCCGCCCAGCATTGGGCTCTGCTCGATGGCTGCCATCGCAACCGCGTTCAGATCTGTCTCACGGTGCGCACACTGCATGAGCGCAGTGCCAGCAAAGCCTCCGTGCCACTCGCACCTGTGATCGCGCTGCGGCGTGCACATGTGGGAGAGGGGCTTCTTTCCAGACTCTGATCCTTGGCCATTGCATGGCCCTGCTTCAAAAACCAAGAGAAACCGGCATTGAGGGGTGAAGCCGTATCGCCGAATCCGGTGACGCCCTTGTATGTCGTCCATCACCGCTGACGGTACAACTGGCTGCGCAGCCGCCTCGACAGCAGCGAGCCAGCGCAGGATACCTTCATCCGCGTCTTGCTGCGCCATGCAATCAGCGCGCCTGACGTATTACCACGTTGTTGCCGCTGCGATCCACCTGCAGATCTTGTCCGGCAGCCAGAAAGCGTATCAGGGTTTTGGGGTCATCCGCGTTGAAGGTGCCTGTGAGACGCTTCGCTGCCAGCTCGTCCCCTTCAATCCGTATCTGAAGGCGATTGTAGCGGTTGAACTGGGCTGCAACCTCAGAGAGCGATTGGGATTGAAAAACCAATCTGCGTGTGCGCCATGCAATGGCATTGCGAACGTCCGTCTCTATCAGACTGAGCACTTCCCCGTTGGGGCCGAGAGCCGCCTCCTGGCCAGCGACGAGCCTTGCCGGATCGACGGAGACCTTCACTGCGCTGTGTGAAGATAGGTCAACGGACTGCTGATGCTGCGGTTGGAGTTTTCTGTCTGGATCAATGCCCACGATACCTTCAATAACGGCTACCTTGGTGACATCTCCATGCTGGTAGACGTTGAACTGCGTGCCGATAGCCTGAATGATGTTCTTGTTCGAACGAACCCGGAATGGTCTGTCGGGATCTTTGGCGACATCGAACAGGGCTTCTCCATCCAAAAGCGTTATATCTCTGCCTTTGAAGGAAAAATGGGTTTCTACCTTGGTGTTCGTATTCAAGTGAACCAGGGAACCGTCTTTGAGTCGTACCGTGCGTTGCTCTCCCAGCATGGTGCTATAGGTGTCATTTCCCATAAAGGCGGGAAGCCATTGCCAGGCAATGACGAGGGAGACGCAAAGCATTACAGTCGCCGCTGCCACAAAGGGACGGTGATATTTTCTTGCGGGGCGGGTATCCAGGGGAGGGTTCTCGTCCAGGCTTTGGCGATCAGTATGTAATTCGACGACGTTTGATGACGCATGCATTTCCTGAGCTTCAGCCACCAGTATTTCCAGTTCGGCCGACGAATGTGCCTCGATATTATCGAGCTCATGCCACAGGGCATTGATGAAAAGAAACTCCTCCACGTGCCTGGGGGATTCGCGAAGCCATAAGGCAAACGATTTCTGCAGGGCCGGGTTGGTATCCTGCAGCTCTATCAGCCACTGGGCCGCCTGTTCCTGAATGCTCAGTTTGTCATTGTGAAGAGAGGATGTCATGGTAAGCCTCTACCCCTTGCCCGCGTGCTTGCGCAGTTGCAACAAGGCACGAAACAGGTATTTTTTTACGGTGTGAATCGACAGGCCGAGTGCTTCGGCGATCTCCGCATAGGACATTCCCTGTTGCTTTTGCATAACCACAATCGCTTTCTCGGTTGCTGATAGAGATGATAGCAGGCGCTGCGCTTCACGCTGCGAATGGAGGGCACGAGCCTGCTCCTCGTTCTCCCCGGTACTCACCTCAGCCGAAGCCACGTCGGCAACCTCGGAGTTTATCACCAACCACTCTTTCTCCCTGCTGTCACGCAGTCTGAACTCGTACACCACATTGGATGCAATCCGGTACATGTAAGCCTGAGGGTAGAGGACAAGCTCCTCCTTCTCCACGCGCAGCAGCCGCAGATACACCTCCTGGGCAAGATCCTGAGCATCGTCCACATTGTTCAGACGCCGCATGAGATAGCGTTGCAGGCCGCCGCGGTAGCGTTCGAATGCCAGTTCGGCCAGGGTGTGATCAGCTTTTGCCATGGTGCTCTCGGGTTATGTCTATTTTGCGTCCCTGGGTATGCGTGCCGCTTGCCACCCAGCGCACAGGCCATTATAGCTATAGCTATATAAGGTGAGACTGCTATTGAAGAAAAAGTGGGTACTGGTATCTGTTTGTAGGCCAAGCTCCGCTGCTAAGGTAATCCAGCGATGGCAAGACTTTACCAATACACAGTTTTATGCGCAACACCAGACATAGTTGATACGCAACAATAAAGCCAAAATAACTGGAGTAGATGAGTTGTTCGCATGGCAGAAAGGCATAATCGTGGCAGGCCTGATTTTGCTGTTTTTATGGATAGGATTGGCTGCCGCCTTGGTGGATGGTCAGGAAAGCCAGGAAAGAATGCAGATAGCCATTGAGTCTCAACCTTTGGGCAAGTCACTCAATGAGTTGGCTCGGCAGACAGGCTTGCAGGTGGTGCTGTTTGACGAGGTTGGTGCAGATTCTACTGTTCCCTCACTTCAGGGAATATATACACCTCAAATGGCATTAAGGATTCTGTTGGAAAATACAGGATTGCAGTATGAACATATAGGTAATAGGACTTATATTATTCAAAGGGAAAAGCTAAAAAGGACGAACTGAAAATATCTGTACCCGGTTTTGATTGTTAAGAGATTCTAAGTAAATACACAAACAATAAATCTTATCGAAGAGGTAATCATAATGCTGATAAATAACCCGTGGCGGAAACGTGCGATTGCTGTTGGGGCCGCTATATTTACTGCTTCAGTCATTGTAAATGCGGCTGACAGTAATATTGTGAAACTGAATATTGCATCTCAACCCTTGGGGCAATCAATAAACGATTTTGCTCGCCAGACCGGGTTGCAGGTGGCAGTATTTGATGATGTCGCGACAGATATCACCGCGCCCTCAGTCAATGGCACTTATGCGCCGGAAGAAGCCTTGCAGATATTATTAGCTAATACGGGGCTTTCTGTGGAGTCTGTTGATGGGCAGGCATATGCTATTCGTGCTGGACGTGGAGAGCAATTAGTAAGCCGAGATTCTGCTACGTTATCTCGATTGCCTCAAGATTCTAACGACACTGCTGAGGCAAGAGGACGGGGAGGGGTAGAGGAAATAATTGTTACTGCTCAAAAACGGCAGGAAAGTATGCAAGATGTACCTATTTCAATTTCAGCATTTAGTGCCAATCAACTCGAAAGTGCTGGCGTTTTTAAGACGGATGAAATTGGTGACGTGACGCCAGGTCTACAGATGAGCCGGCAGATAGGTGCTGCAACAAATTTCATCCGTGGTGTGGGAAACCAAAATGCTTCCGCTGGCGATGAGTCCAGCGTTGCGATGTATATAGATGGCGTCTACTACAATGGCATGGTAGAGCAAGTCGGTGCGTTCAATAACATTGAACGAATAGAAATTCTGAAAGGCCCTCAGGGAACACTGTTCGGACGTAATACAACTGGCGGTGTGATACACGTAATCACAAAAGATCCGACCCATGAAAAACAGCTAAAGGTAGGGGTTAGTGCGGGTAACTACGAAACCTATGGTGGAAATTTTTATGGCTCTACAGGAATAACAGAAAATGTGGCTGCAGATCTAGCTATCTCCCTTCAGAGACAAAATGGTCGCTTCGGAGAAAATCCATTCACGGGAATAGGTGCAGGGTTTGACGAGCATACGAGTATAAGATCGAAGTGGCTCTATACGCCAAGTGATAGAACAACAGTGAAAATTTCGGGTTCGTGGGGAGAGTCTTTGGGGGATATTGGGATTAAAAGACAGTGTGCAGGCACTGCAACGTTTGGTTGCTTAGCGGGCACTATGCCGCTAGACGATTTTCATGACACGAGTTCAGATTTTCAAACAGAAATTGATAATCAAGGATGGGGATTAAGTGGTCGAATCGAGCACTCCTTTAATAGCTTTGATCTAGTGAGTATAAGCTCGTACAAGAACAGTAGTAACACTCAAAAGCTGGACCAGGATAGTGCACTGATTCCGTTAATTCATGTAATTATAAATCAGGAAGTCTCTACGTTCAGTCAAGAAATTCAGATTCAGTCCAATGATGACAGCAAGCCGTACGACTGGATCGTGGGGGGCTTCTATTGGAATGATAAGTCTGAATATGATCCAATTCGTTTTACAGGGCTAAGCATTCCCTATGTGGGGGATACGATGGCTTTCAACTCGTTGGACACGGAATCTTACGCTATTTTTGCGCAGGGGTCCTATGAATTGTTGGAGAGTACAAAGCTAACTCTGGGAGTCAGATGGACTACCGATAACCGCGAGCTCTCTGGTTATACCGTTAATCCGTTTGCGCCTCCCGCAACCCCGATTGCTCCAGAAGGCGGAGTGTTCACATACGCTGATGAGAAAGATTTTGATGAAACGACATGGCGTGTTGCTTTAGATCATCAGTTGGGTGATAACTTGCTTCTTTATGTAAGCCACAATAGGGGCTTCAAGAGCGGGGTGTATAACACCGTGCTGTCTGGAGGAATGGTGCAGCAACCAGTTGAGCCCGAGATTCTGGATGCGTACGAAGTAGGTATGAAGGGAGATTTTTTTGATAATCGCTTAAGATTCAATATCTCGGGTTTCTTTTATGACTACGAGAATATTCAGTTAGTCAAAATCGATGGAGGCGCCAGTTTGCTGCTTAACGCGGCCGAGGCAGATGTAAAGGGCCTGGAAATAGAGGGCGAAGCCGTACTGTCCGAAAATTTGAATCTGCGGTTTGGAATGGCCTATCTTGATGCGGAGTACAGCTCATTCCCTGGCTGTGCGATTAATACACCAAGTCCGGTGGCGCTTGGTCCGCTGGGTGCAGGAAATATCAGAACAGTCGGCGACTGTAGCGGAAACACCATGGTCCGTTCTCCGAAATATACGTATAACCTGGGACCTGTTTATAATAAGACAACGGATGTAGGTACATTTTCGCTTAGTAGCAATATTGCCTACAACGATGGCTTTTATTGGGAACCCAGTAACCGCATGAAGGAAGACTCTTATACGATCGTCAACGCTGAAATATCCTGGACAAGTTTGAGCGAGATGTATCGTCTGAGGATTTACGGTAAAAACCTGCTAGACGAGGAGTATTCCTATTATTCAACTGAATCTTCGTTTGGAGATGCAGAGGCAGCCGCTCCTCCCTTGACATTTGGCGCTGCGCTAGAAATAACCCTTTTCTAGGTTGATTGTGATAGACGCACTGCTGCTGAATACAAGGAAAGTGACTCTTGTTAGCTAGGAAGAGCCTTTATGGCAGATAGTGCGAAAGAAGGTAAAGGATGATGATAAAGCCCAGATTGGAAGTAAATTGAAAAGGAATTTTTTGACCAAGGACGGTTTGGGCACCTAGCAAATTACAGAGCTGTTAAGTTTATTTGCGGAGTAAGTAATGTCTTTCGTAACTGAGTTGGGTTATATCGGGCTAGGTGTTAGTGATTTAGATGCCTGGAGAAAATTCGCTACCGACGTCGTGGGTATGGAGTGGGTAGACGAAAATGAAGAGGATCGGTGCTATCTCCGGTTGGACGACTGGCATCACAGGGTCGTCTTGCACGCGAATGGGGCCGATGATCTGGCATATGTTGGTTGGCGAGTTGCAGACGAACCTAGCCTGGAGTTATTGAAGAAAAAGTTGGATGAAAATTCCATACAGTATCATGCGTGCAGCAAGGAGGAAGCAGACGAAAGATACGTGATGGGGATGATAAAGCTGACTTCTCCGGGTGGAATAGAGACAGAAATTTTCTGGGGTCCCCAGATTGAGGGGCATAAGCCATTTCACCCAGGTCGAAGAATGTTCGGAAAGTTCCGGAGTGGTAACCTGGGGCTGGGGCACATCGCTCTGAGAGAAAATGATGGCCGGGGGGCCTATGAGTTTTATCGCTTGTTGGGTCTTAAAGGAAACACGCAATACAAACTAAGGCTGCCGAATGACATGGTGGTGCGTCCATTCTTTATGCACTGCAATCAGCGCCAGCACACTGTTCAGTTCGACCTCGGCCCTATGGAAAAAAGGGTAAACCACTTGGCTATTGAATATATGGATATCAAGGATCTCGGTCTGGCCAGAGATATCGTGCGGACGAAAAAGCTAGACGTTCCTCTTGACTTGGGTATGCATTCCAACGACCAGGCGCTTTCATTCTATGTCGGTAATCCGTCAGGTTGGGTTTGGGAGCTGGCGTGGAACAGTCGTCAGCCGCCTAACCAGGATGAATATTACACCTGGGATATTTTTGGTCACGAGGTCGGCAGCAAGGGTTACGGGCTCGACTTGGATACCACTAACGCTGGACGCCATATCAGAGAGCAAGATTGTAAGTAAGAGGTAAGCAGATCATGCAGATTTCCAAGGATCGCTTGAAAGAAAAGATCAGTGAGTGGGCGGTGGTTGATGATACGGAAGATTATCGATTGGACAGGGCCATTTACACTGATCCAGACTTGTTTGAGTTTGAGCTTCGCCACATATTCGAAAATAATTGGGTGTATGTTGCGCACGAAAGTCAGGTAAGGAATCGCAACGATTTCATAACGACCTGGGTGGGCCGGCAGCCAGTCATCGTTACACGCGATAACACGGGTGTTCTTCGATGTATGTTGAACGTTTGCTCTCATCGCGGAGCGGTGGTGTGCCGATCAAAAGCGGGTAACAAGCGCAACCACATGTGCCGGTTCCATGGCTGGGTCTACAGCAGTCGAGGTGATCTTATTGGTGTCACGACCGAAGAGAGAGGGGCCTATCCTGACAGTTTTTCTCGTGAGAAGCTGGGGATGCCTCAACTCAGGGTAGAGAGTTATCGAGGATTTATCTTCGCAAGCATAAACCCAGGTGTTCAACCGCTTGATGAATACTTGGGAGAGGCATACAAGCTGATCGATCTGGTGTTGGATCAAACGCCGGATGCAAAATGGGAAGTGGTCCGCGGTACCACGATGTATACGTATCCTGGTAATTGGAAACTGTCGGCGGAAAATGGCCTGGATGGCTACCATGCGGGATCAGTGCACGCCAGCTACGTACAACAGACCATGAGGCGCATGAAGGGAGAGTCTGCCTTAGATACTAAAGCATTGGATTTAAGTGGTATCGACCGCTACAAGGGTGGGTTTCAGGCCTTTGAGAATGGCCATGGTGTCATCTGGTCAGAATATCCCAACCAAACAGATCGACCGACGTTTCAATACAGGGATTATCTGCTGGAAAAGCACGGTGCAGCCAAAACAAACTGGATGCTGGCGAGTATTAGAAACCTCTTGTTGGCGCCTAACGTGTACTTGATGGACTCTGCCTGTACGCAATTGAGAATAGTCAGACCCATATCGGTCGATAAGACAGAAGTGACGACTTACTGCTTTGCTCCGGAAGGTGAGGAACCAGCAGCGAGAGAAAAGAGATTGCGGCAGTACGAGGACTTCTATAACGCCAGTGGCCTGGCAACACCGGACGATCTGGCGGAGTTTACTTATTGCCAGATGGGTTTCGGTGGTCGAGCCGCACGTTGGAGCGACATTTCACGCGGTGGCCGGGCCTTTGAAGAAGGGGCAGGAAAGATGGGGGCGGAAATTGGTTTCAATGCTGTTCTAAGCGGTGAGAATGAGCCAGGAAACGAAGGGATTTATGTCGCTATGTACCGGGATTGGCGAAAGCGCCTTCTTTCTGCTCTTGAAAAAGAAATTAATTAGGACGTGCGTGATATGAATGGGGACATCAATATTTGGCAACAAGTTCAGCGGTTTTTGGGTCAGGAGGCACTTTACCTGGATACAAAAGAATGGGATTCCTGGTTGGCCTTGTATGACAAAAATGCGGAATACTGGATGCCGGCATGGACAGATGATGAGCAGCTCTCTTCAGACCCTCGGAGAGAAGTATCCTTGATTTATTACAGTAACCGTGCAGGACTTGAAGATCGAGTGACAAGGATTACGGGTGGGCTGTCCGGAGCGGCCAATATAGAGGTGCGGACGAGTCACAACTTCACTGTGCTTGATGTGAAGAGTGACGACGGTATTCTCAATGTAATATCTAGCTGGCAGGTGAGTGCGTTTCTGAATGGCTCTCAATCTTTCAATTTCGGCCGCGCGGAATACCGCATCTGCGATGATTCTCAAAGATGGTCAATCCTCAGCAAGAAAACCATTATATTGAACGACATCCCTGAGATTCTTCTTGATGTCTACCTTGTATAAATCGAAAAGTGAAGGAATATGAACGCTAAACGTCCGGTTGTTGCCACTGTCATTGGTGATCCTTCAGGTATTGGGCCAGAAATCGTCGCCAAGGCGTGGTCAAAAGGTAGGGTGCATCAGACTTCGAGACCCGTTTTGATCGGTTGCATCGAATCGATTAACGCGGCGGTGCAGCAGAATAACCTCGGCTTGAAGGTCCGCAAGGTAGAGTCGGTGGATGAGCTGGCTGACTCCTCTTCAATCATTGATGTTCTGGACACAGGGCTTCTCAATCCTGACAGTATAGTGGTCGGGCAGTCAACGGCGGCGTGTGGAAAGGCATCGGCAGCTTGGCTTGAGCAGGCAAAGAAAATGTACGACAGGGGTGAAATCGCGGCTATAACGCTAGCCCCTATCGATACCGTGGCTATGAAAATGGCGGGCGTGCTGGAACAGCTCGTGCCTACGGTGCCGGGCAACACGTACATTATGCTCGTGAGTGGACCGTTGCGGATCGCTCACGTTACCGATCATATACCCTTAAGAGATGTGGGCCACTTGCTGACCATCGATCTCGTCGAAAAGGCCATTACCGTATTTGACGAGGCGTTGCGGAAATGGGGCATCAGCAATCCGCTCATCGGTGTGTCAGGATTCAATCCTCATGCAATGGGCAAGGAGGAGGATGAGCAGATTGCACCGGCCGTGACACGGGCGAAGGCGAAAGGTATGAATGTGGTCGG
The DNA here is from genome assembly GCA_964469165.1 of uncultured Porticoccaceae bacterium. Classification (GTDB taxonomy): domain Bacteria; phylum Pseudomonadota; class Gammaproteobacteria; order Pseudomonadales; family Porticoccaceae; genus CAYXXZ01. The sequence goes on along the minus strand of CAYXXZ010000049.1, from coordinate 7,372 downwards.
GCCGGTCAGTCCCGACGCGGTCTTTCGGCATTGTATAGACGGCCATTATGATGCGGTCCTGGCGATGTACCACGATCAAGGGCATATCGCTGTCAAAACGTCAAATTTTTCAGGCAATTGTGTGGTGGAATTGGGGAGCCAACATTTGCTGTTGTCGGTGGGCCACGGCGTGGCTTATGACATAGTAGGTCAAGGCGTCGCCGATTTTAGAATGATGGAAAGCGCCATGGTGACGGCGGGAAGCTTTGCCTCCGGAGGCAGATTCCCTTGTGACACCTTTGGTTAAAGAAGGTCGTATCCCCTGTATTAAATAGCAACTTTGGACCATTGTGCCCAAAGTCTTTCATTTTCTGACAACACCGACTCGTTCAGCATCGACGGCTATAGATTATTGCTTTCGTAGGTTGTTTTGCCCAAGGAAAGGGTAAATGGTCGGATTTCCTGGGTGGTTCCTCTGGTTAATATGATAAATCAACTTAAATTGATTAGAAGCGCGTGCGCAGAGGCGGGCAGCATGCAATCATTGCACGATGTGCATGCTGCCCTCAATAGTATCCAGCAGTATGTAAGTAAGCTGATCGTTGAGGGAGAGTGTGTTCCTGAACTCGAGAATACATTGGTGTCGCGTATCCGGGTCGGTAAAGAGTCTAAGGATGTTTTGGAAGCTTGTCACAGCTATTGGCGTGATTATGTATCGGCTTTACATGCGGAACTACAGAACGGCGAGCGTAAGCGGGAGGAGGGCGATGGTTCGGATATTGTGGATCCACAATTGCTTGGTAACTTCCTTACCAGGTCTTTAGCGGCTGAAAACAGTATAGAAATAAAGGGTATTCGTGCTGCATCAGTCGGTAATTCCAAGGCTACCTTTATATTGCAGTTGTCTCCCAATAAAGTGCTACCTGACGAGGTGGTGCTCAGGATGGACCAATCCTTCAATTTTCTCGGGACTAAAGTTAGTGATGAATACCCGGTCTTAGAAGTTCTTTACCGAAATGGTGTGCCAACGCCAAAACCACTGCTTCTCGAGACAACTGGTGGTGTGCTGGGGAAGCCCTTTATGTTGTGCTCAAAAGAGGAGGGGGTGGTCATTGGAAGTATCTACGATCCTCCGCCTCGAAATGATAGGATTCTAGCAAGTATTGCCGGGTCCCTTGCCAAGATTCATACGGTTCCTGTTAACCAGTTGGCCTCTGTTAATGGATTGTTGAACGAAGAGAATAATATCTGTAATGAGATCGATCGCTATCAGTCCATCTGGGAAGGTCTTGGCGTAGTAAACCCCCTGCTCGATACCGCATTTTCCTGGCTTAATTCACATGTACAGGACGCGCATGGTAATCACTCTATTGTTCACAATGATTACAATTACCATAACATCTTAATTGATGATTCGAGAGTTAGTGCTGTTCTCGACTGGGAAATGACGTATTTGGGTAATCCAGCAGCTGACTTGGCGTATTTTCATTATGGGGCGGAGCGCGGCGCGGGGTTTGCGTATTTTCTCAAGTCCTATGAAGCAGCTGGGGGCGTGTTGCCCAAGTCCAAGGAGATGGATTTTTACATTATATGGGCTCACACTCGCTTTGCTGTGATGATTTATCAGATGATTGATGGAGTTAAGAGAGGGGAAATCAAAGGATTGCGTTTTCTCAAATCTTGTGTGCATACCTTTCCTAAACCCATGCTGAGTATGGCAGAAAAACTCAGCGAGCTTTTGTAGTTGCCTATACTTTGAAGGAGATTCATACACAGTGACCACCATGCATGACGACGTTCCACACCCGGTTCCGTCCTACGCATCTCTGCGCTATAAGGAGAACTGGTTTTTTATCCTGATGTCACCCCGTGAGAAAGTATTTGGGATCTTTCATTTCAATACAGAGGCTGGGTTTGATCGTGCTCGATACTTCTGTGAAATCTCTGTTGAAGGTCGGAGATATAAGTACTCCAATGAAACAACGTTGCCTTCGCCTTTTTCAGGGGCGGACAGTGTTGGTGATGATTGTATGCAGGTTCGTTTCCTTGAGCCCCATTGTCTGTTTCATGTGTCAGTAAAGGATTCAGATTTTGAGCTATCGCTGGAGTTTAGAGAACGTTTTCCTACATTTGATTACACCGCTTGTAAGTATGCGAATCCTGATTTCATGAGTGGTCAGGAGGTGCTCACCTTGGGGACTAACTTGCCTTACGTGCATCAGCAGCAGGCACTGAATGTCTCGGGGAATGTCAAACTGAAAAATGGCGTGGAGGTGGGGGTAGAGGGGCGTGGTTACCGTGACCATTCCTGGGGTTTTCGCGCGGATGGAATAGTAGCACGACACACTTGGTCTAATTTGCATTTTTCAGACTTTCTAGTTGGAGTCAAGACTGTGGAGCTGAAAACTCGCGAGGGTATTTTTTCCCAAGAAGGTTATGTTGTTGATAAGGAGGGTCTCTGCGCCTTGAAGGCTATAAGTGTTAACCTTCATTATTTTGACGACCATAAAGCCATAATTGAATATGTCGAATACCGCTTGGTGGATGTGCTAGGAAAATCCTATGTAATACGTGCCAATATATCTAATAAAATGGAGAAATTAATGCTCGTGTCTGAGAAGCCCGGCATGTCTTCCTATCAAATGTCTGAAAATTTTTGTACATGTGTACTTCAGGAGACTGGTGAGGTAGGTATTGCACATGTGGAAATCGGGGGAGATCACGTTGTGAAAGCAGTTTGTCAATAAACAGAACCGACTGCACTAAATGTGAGCTTCAAGCAGGGTGGATGATTAATGAGAGTGTTGGGTTTAGAAAAGAAGCCGGCCTTGGAGTGGATTGAAACGCTTCGCAAGCGCTATCCTACCCACGAGACCGTGGATGAAATTCTGACTAGAAAATTGTTACGTCCAGCGGGACCGGCTCATTCGCCATAATCTATTGATGAGGTAAAGATCAAGTTGGAAAACTTCTTCCGGGATAGAGTTGGCAGCGATGTGTCTATTTCAGCGATTCGAGGATTGGACGGTGGATCTTCAAAAGAGCAGTACAAATTCACTGTTGAGCGAATAACAGAGACGGGCGACAGGGTAGTTAGAGATCATGTGTTGCAGATGTGTTCCGCCGAGTCGATTATGGAAACACATCCGCTGCGTGAGTTTCATGCCCTTAATGCTGTTTATGGGAAGCTGCCGGTCCCCGGAGCACACTGGGTTGATGTCTTAGATCGCTGTCCTGCGTCAAGCAATGTGAGCTATGAGCCGCAAGCTTTAAGCGCGAACACCGGAAGAAATGAGATCTACCAAGGTTTAGCCTAAACCTTGGTAGAGCTCTACACTCCAACTGATGCGTACGTGTAAAATTTCCCCGGAAGAGCTATGCTGGCCCTGGTATTACTCTGAAAATAACAGTAAGCCAATCGGAGAAATGAAATGGCAGACTCCCCTTCAACCTCGAAGTCGCCCTTGTTGAAATCGGCCTGGGACGATTACTATGCCAGCCTTGAAACAGCCAGGCAGGAAGTCGAGGCCTGCCCTCGCTTCGACAACCCGGCCCACAGAGCCCAGGCGTACTACTTGCTGATGGAGGCTCAGGCGATGGCGTACAACTGGGTGCTGGCGCCGCGCCTGAACAATCCGCGCATATTCACCCATACTGCCTGGATCACTTATCTGTACTCGCTACCGGCCAATTGTTCCGATTTCATCTACAGCAACATGCCGCTCGACGGCCGTTATCGCTACCGGCTGCGGTGCAGATTTGGCGATGTGCGCATGATGATGTTGCAGGTCTTCAACGGGCCTATGGGAATCCCGTCCGCGCAATGCACGGGTCACTATGAGTTTCTGCCATCGCAGGATGGGGAGGACATGGTGGAGATCCTGCTGAGTGCCGACAAACAGGAGGGAAACTGGATACCCCTGGATCGCACGTCGCGGTTCAACATGGTGATTTTCCGCAGGGTCATTCTTGTGGGAGATAGTGACCCAGGCGATTTGCAGATCGAAATGCTCGATACTTACGAGGGCTACGATGAGACGAGTGAGGCAGCCGTGGCCGAGCGCATCAATCTCGCGGCGGAGTTCCAGCTGGCGACTGTTCGCAACTACATGCTCAATTTTTATGATTTCGTGTCCAGCCTGAGTGGCGGAAAGCAGAATGCGTGGGGTGTGGTTCCGGGCAGCCAGATGGGGTCGATAGCGGGGAGTTCCGCCTGCACCTACGCTTTCATGAATATCGACCTCGCAGAAGACGAGGTGTTGTTGATTGAAATGACGCCGCCGCGAGAGAGCATATATTGGGGTTACCAGTTGTACGACGTGTGGAGCAAGTCGTTCGATTTTACGCATCGCCAGACGGATCTCAATATGGAGAGCATTCATATCGACGGTGATGGCAAGGCGCGCGTCGTGGTCAGTGTCAAGGATCCCGGGGTTGCGAACTGGCTCGATACCACAGGACGGCTCCAGTCGTCCATGGCTTACCGCAATTACCGTTCCACGGATGCGTTTGATCAGCGTGCCGAGGTGGTCAAGATCACTGATCTGAAAGATAAATTGCCATCTGACACAAGGTGGGTTAGTCCGCAAGAGCGCATGGCGATCGTTGCTAAACGACGCCCGGCCATTCTTGGCCTTTATGGCGAGTAGTGAAGGGTCGTTTCGGGTTGAACCCTGTTGCCGATGGTTGGAAATATGTATTACAAGGTAAAAGGCCATAAGCTATGGCTTTGAACTGGAGTCTGTCAGATCTCGGTTTTCCAGTATGCCTGCTTAAGGCTTAAGGCTTAAGGCTTATGGCTTATAGCTGCCCCAACCGGCAATTCAATTTTTGATCTCTCAATAATGACCTGCCTCATAAATAGACCAATGTGGGAACTGCTGTGATGAATGACGTGTACGCAGAAAGAAGATCGAGATGGACTCCGGCGCCGCGTCCCGATTGGGTGCGCCGGGTCAACGAAGAGGGCAGTGGTATCGATATCAAGGCCGTTGTGCCTCTGGATGAAAACGCATTGTTGAACGCGGCAAAAACCAATGCCGGGCTGGAGGATTTCGGTGACGACAGCTGGCATGAGCCGTTTGCTCGATTGGTAAAAAGCCTGGATGAAGAAGCGGAACTGAATTTGCTCGGGCGCCTGATGACCCGCGCCGAACTTCTGATTCTGCTCGAGGCTCGGCTGCAAATCGAGGACACAATCAAACGCTATCCCGAGATTCTGGATGAGGAGATAAAGGCACCCTTTTTCGTGGTGGGCCAGGGCCGTTCGGGAACCACATTCATGCAGAATGTTCTGGCGCAGCCCCCAGACAATGGCACAACAATGACCTGGGAAGTCATGTATCCCTGTCCGCCGCCAACACCAGACATCTACTGGACAGATCCTCGCATTGCCAGGTCCAATGGCCTCACCGGTATGCTCAACCGCGTGGTGCCCGAGTTGGCGCCCATGTACGAATACAGCGGGGACAGGTCGACAGAGATCACCCAGCTTCACTGTCTTACTTTCGTCTCCCCGAATTGGTTTCCGCTGTTCGCGGGGCAAGCGCAGAGTTATACCGACTACGCCCATCGGCTCGATCTGGTGCCGGTTTACGAATACCAGAAAAGAGTGTTGAAACTGTTGCAGTGGAAAAATCCCCGTCGGAACTGGGTGCTCAAATCACCGGTAGCCGTGCTGCATATGCTCCATATTCTCAAGGTACATCCCGATGCCAGATTCGTCTGGATGCACAGAGACCCGGTCAAATCGCTGTCCTCTGCCGTGGGCCTGGCAGGCACCCTGTTCTGGAGCCGTAGTGACAAGCCATTTCTCGGCAATTCCATGGATATGTTCACAAATGCCGACGTCAGCGCCACCATGCTCAATGCCCCTATAGCGTGGCTGGAGCAGGGCGTGATGGCCAGGGAACAGTTGTGCAACGTTCAGTTCAAGGATTTTGTTCGCGATCCTGTCGCGGCGGTGGCGGGTATTTATCGTTATTTTGGTGCGGAGTTCACCTCCGCGGACGAGGAGTCGATTCGCGTTTATTTGCGCGACAACCCTCGGTCAGCGCGGCCTGCATATCATTATCCGGAAGGCAGCCGGGATCAGATAGCGAAAGAGCGCAAGGCCTACGCGCGTTACCAGGAATACTTCGGTGTCGCCAGTGAGGTATGATTCCTGATGGAAGGAATACAGTCGATCCATCATTGAGGAGTCACCATGTCTCGTACCTTTTCGCGGTTGTTGCGCGCTTTGAGCGCAAGCGTATGCGTGTTTGCCGCTCAGGGCCAGGCGGATGCCGAGCGTCCCGCGGTGCTCGATGTGCTTGAGGCGCAGGGGCTTCATATCGTGCAGGAGTTCGAGGTCGGTGGTGGCGTGCGCGGTTTTGCCGCCGCTGCCGGGCAGCAGCCAATGGCGGTCTATGTCACGCAGGATGGCGCTGCCATTGTCGGCACCAGGATTGGTGAAGACGGCGTGGATCTCGATGAACAGCAACTGCAGGAACTTGTCGCGAAACCGATGGGCGAGCGCATGTGGACAAAGCTGGAAACGTCTGCCTGGGTGCAGGACGGCGACAGCAAGGCGGCGCGTATCATCTACACGTTCAGCGATCCCAACTGCCCTTACTGCAACCGCTTCTGGCAGGCCGCGCGACCCTGGGTCGAGGCGGGCAAGGTGCAACTGCGCCATGTGATGGTCGGCATCATCAAGGAAGACAGCGCCACCAAAGCGGCGGCGATCCTCGCCGCAAAAGATACCAGTGCGGCGCTGGCTGAAAATGAAACGAATTTCTCAAAAGGCGGCATCACTCCGGCGAAAAGCGTTTCAACCGCAGTGCGGGAATCGCTCGACGCCAACCAACTGCTGATGATGGAGCTGGGTTTTCGCGGCACCCCGGCGCTCGTCTTTCACGACGAAAGCGGCGCAGTGCAACGCTACAACGGCATGCCACAGGGAGAAGACTTGACCGAGGTCATGGGGCCGCGCTGAGCGGGTTTGCGATATGTACCACGACGACAAAGCCCGCCAAGTGCGGGCTTTGTCGTTGCAAAGAGATCAGCAGGCTCTGGTCTTTTGGGGTCCAGTCACAGGTGACCAGTTGTGCCACCAGAGGGGTGGGCCAAACTAATGACCAGAAGTGGGTCAGTTTAGATGGCCATTTACACACGCGCCTCGTGCGGGGCGCGACCTAGTGTGCCTGGCATGGGCCAAAACTTGTTACCTGAAGGGAGGTAACCGGAAGTAGTGACGACAACCGTAGCGAAACGCAAGGGGGACGCCGCGAGGCCAGCCTGAACGAAGTGCGTAGCAAAGGGACGACCGTAGGAACACGAACAGACAGCGAGGCGGGGTGACGTGGTCAAGCTTTTCTGTACACCCCAGTTAAGCCACTTTTCTCAGTTTTGC